>NZ_JBTNDQ010000002.1:0-407486 GCF_054510915.1 Pseudarthrobacter arbutini
GAGTCGCAGGAACCGCACGGATCACGGCAGGATTGCCGGGGGCTGCGCTGCCCTGGCCCGAGGGCCCGTTCGGACTCCTGACTATGGTGCTGCTCTCCATCCTGACCTTTGCCGGTGTGTGGCTGACCATCCGGCCGCGTCAGGTGTTGCCGCGGGTCCTGGCACTGCACGCCCGGACGGAACCGGTGTTGGACCTCCTGGAACGGCACCTGGGGGCCTCGTTGGCCCGGTGCGGGCCGGACCGGCGCGGGCCAGGCCAGCGTGGCCCCGGCTTGGTGGCGGCGGCCCACCGTGGCAGGCTTAGACACTGCACCAGAATTTCCGGGAGGAATCCACCATGGCCGCAGCCCAGACCACACGTACCAGGACTCCGGCGTCCAATACGGCCACCTGGCGGGACGTGACGCCTGCCGAAATCGTCCTGGTGGGCGGACCGGAGGAATACCTCGGCATCCGTGCCATGGACCATGTCCGCGCCCAGGTGCGGACGGCGTTTCCCGATGTGGAAGTCAGCCGCCTCATGGCCGGAACGTACGAAGCCGGGACCCTCGCCATGCAAGTCAGCCCCTCACTCTTCGGTGAGCGCAAACTGATCGAAGTCGAAGGCGTTGAAGGCATGAACGATACCTTCCTGGCCGACGCACTGACCTATCTGGCCCGCCCGGAGCCGGATGCGGTGCTCGTCCTGCGCCACGCCGGGGGAGTCCGCGGCAAGAAGCTCCTCGATGCCGTCAAGGCCGGCGGTTGGCCGGTAGTTGACTGCCAGCCCCTGAAGAAGGATGCGGATAAGGCCACTTTCGTGGCAACGGAATTCAGGGCCGCCGGACGCAAGATCAGCTCGGACGCCGTGCAGACGCTGGTTAATGCCGTCGGCGCCAACCTTTCGGAGCTCGCGGCGGCGTGCAGCCAGCTGATCGCGGATGCCACGGGAGCAGTGACCCCGGAGTTGGTGGACCGCTACTACGGTGGCCGGATTGAGGCCACGGCCTTCAAGGTCGCGGACGCTGCCATGGCCGGAAACGGTCCAGTGGCGCTGTCCACCCTTCGCCACGCGCTGGCCACCGGGGCTGACCCGGTTCCGCTGGTTGCGGCGCTGGCAGCCAAGCTGCGGACGGTGGCCAAAGTTGCCGGCGCCCAGGGATCCCCGGCGCAGATCGCCCGGGAACTGGGCATGCAGCCCTGGCTCGTGGAGCAGGCCCAGCGCGATGTGCGCCGCTGGACCCCGGAGGGCCTGGTCCGCTCCATCCAGGCCACCGCCGAGGCCGATGCCCAGGTCAAGGGGCTTTCGCGTGATCCCGTCTATGCCGTTGAACATGCGGTGACCGTCATCGCAACCTCTGTGCGCGGGCACTGACGTCAGCTGATCGCGCCTGCGGTAGGTGGCTCTGGCGCAGAGACGCTGGCGGCTTAAAGATGTGTGGCCGGCACCCATCGGGTGCCGGCCACAATCATCAGTTCAGGTGAACTGGAAACCTTACAGCGCGTTGACCTTCTTGGAGATGGCCGACTTGCGGTTTGCTGCGTTGTTCTTGTGCAGAACACCCTTGCTGACAGCCTTGTCCAGCTTGCGGCCGGCAACAAGCAGGGCAGCGGCAGCTGCATCCTTGTCGGTGGACTCAACGGCGGTGTTGACGGCGCGGATGGCCGTCTTCAGCTCAGACTTGACTGCGTTGTTGCGCAGGCGAGCCTTCTCGTTGGTAAGGATGCGCTTCTTCTGGGACTTGATATTAGCCACGTGTGAACTCTCTTTTTAATGCGGAAATGGTCTAGAGGGCTTTCAGATTGGCCATTGACTGAGCGGCGTGGGGATACCTATGGCGGCCAACCATCAGTGGCCGTCGACCTGCACGGACACACAGCTATACAGAATAGCAGACCCCCCGGAAGCTGGCCATTTGGCGGGCTATTTCCAGCCGTGTCGGCGCCGTATGCCTGCAGCCACCAGATCGAAGCGTTTCCGGTCCAGAACTGCACCTTCGCGCCGGATGGCGTCCGGGCTGATCTGCAGGATCCGTCCAAGGCTTGCCTCGCTGGGCCGCTGCTGGCGGTCCCAACTGCCAGTTCCGATGTCCACGTAGTCTCCGGATCCGTTGCCGGCATGGTCATGGTCCCTGCTGGTGAGCATTACCCCCAGCAGGTACTGTCCGCTCTTGCCCACCAGCAGAACCGGACGGTCTTTGCCCCGGGTGTGGTCCTCCTCATACGGCACCCAGGTCCACACAATCTCGCCGGGGTCGGGACTGCCGTCGGGCTGCGGGGCATACCGGATGGACGCCGCGCCGGCAAAGTCGCCAGGATAGACGCCGTGCGGGGCCGGCCTCACCGGCGCCGCCCGGCGTGCCGGTGCAGGCGTGTGCGGTCCGGCAGATCGGGTTGCCCCGGTACGGAACTTCTGCAGGAGCCTGACGGACGTCCGGACAGCGTTGGCCAAGGAGCGGAGGTTGATAGGCATGGGCCAAGACTATCGCCGGGCCACCGTGCCGGGTTTGACCTGAATGCAATACGATGCGTCCGGACGTGGGAGACTGGAGGTTCCAAATGTGCGGTCCAGCCGCAGGGTGCCTTCGGTGCGTCCTGGCGGGGGGCGCACGAATGTCAACAGTAAGGACCCTGCGTGTCTCCCATGGCCCGCACCGCCCCGGTGCCCGCCGCGACTGATCCGGCCATCATTCGGAATTTCTGCATCATCGCGCACATTGACCACGGTAAATCCACCCTGGCTGACCGCATGCTGCAGTTCACCGGGGTGGTTAAGTCCCGCGATATGAAGGCCCAGTACCTGGATCGCATGGACATTGAGCGCGAACGCGGTATCACCATTAAGTCCCAGGCGGTCCGCATGCCCTGGGAACTCGACGGGACCAGCTACGCGCTGAACATGATCGACACCCCCGGCCACGTGGACTTCACCTACGAAGTGTCCCGTTCGCTGGCCGCCTGCGAAGGCGCAGTGCTGCTCGTTGACGCGGCGCAGGGCATTGAGGCCCAGACTCTCGCGAACCTGTACCTGGCGATGGAAAACAACCTCACCATCATCCCGGTACTGAACAAGATCGACCTCCCGGCAGCCCAGCCTGAGAAGTACGCGGCCGAACTGGCCAGCCTGATCGGCGGCGACCCCGACGACGTGCTCCGCGTCTCCGGCAAGACCGGCATGGGCGTCGAGGTCCTGCTGGACAAGATCGTCCGCGATCTGCCGGCCCCCGTGGGGGACCCGAACGCCCCCGCGCGCGCCATGATCTTCGACTCGGTCTACGACACGTACCGCGGTGTGGTTACCTACGTCCGTGTGGTTGACGGCATGCTCCACCCGCGTGAACGCATCCAGATGATGTCCACCCGGGCCACCCACGAACTCCTCGAGATCGGGGTGAGCTCCCCGGAGCCCACCCCCTCCAAAGGTCTCGGCGTTGGCGAAGTGGGCTACCTCATCACCGGTGTGAAGGACGTCCGCCTGTCCAAGGTCGGCGACACCGTCACCAACCTCGCCAAGCCTGCCACGGCCTCCCTTCCCGGCTATGCCGATGCCAAGCCGATGGTCTTCTCCGGCCTGTACCCGCTGGACGGCACGGACTACCCGGTGCTCCGCGATGCGCTGGAGAAACTCATGCTCAACGACGCCGCACTGGTGTACGAGCCCGAAACGTCGGCCGCGCTCGGCTTCGGCTTCCGCGTCGGCTTCCTCGGCCTGCTCCACCTGGAAATCACCAGGGAGCGGCTCGAACGCGAATACAATCTCGACCTGATCTCCACCGCCCCCAACGTTGAGTATGAAGTGACGCTGGAGGACAAGAAGGTGGTCCATGTGACCAACCCCAGCGAATACCCTTCCGGCAAGATCGCAGAGGTCCGCGAGCCGATGGTGGCTGCCACCATCCTGGCGCCGAATGAGTTCGTGGGCGCCATCATGGAGCTCTGCCAGAGCCGCCGCGGTGTTATAGGCGGCATGGACTACCTGTCCGAGGACAGGGTCGAAATCCGCTACCGGCTGCCACTCGCTGAGATCGTGTTCGATTTCTTTGACATCCTCAAATCCAAGACCCGGGGCTACGGCTCGCTGGACTGGAAAGCCGACGGCGAGCAGGTGGCCGACCTGGTCAAGGTGGACATCATGCTCCAGGGCGAACAGGTGGATGCCTTCTCCGCCATCACTCACCGTGAGAAGGCCTATGCCTACGGTGTAATGATGACCGGCAAACTGCGCGAGCTCATTCCCCGCCAGCAGTTCGAAGTGCCCATCCAGGCTGCCATCGGCTCCAGGATCATCGCCCGGGAAAGCATCCGCGCCATCCGCAAGGATGTTCTCGCCAAGTGCTACGGCGGCGACATTTCCCGGAAGCGCAAACTGCTGGAGAAGCAGAAGGAAGGCAAAAAGCGCATGAAGATGGTGGGCCGCGTTGAAGTCCCCCAGGAAGCCTTCATCGCTGCGCTGACCACCGACGAGTCCAAGGACAAGGCCAAGAAGTAGTGATGACTGTGGCCGGCAACACCGGACGCCCCCGCAATGCCTAGCATTCTTCCGCTCGGCGACCCCGCGCCGTCGGACGGTCTGCTGCCCGCCCAGGCAGTGGCCGGTTCGGCGGACCGGGCCTTCGGGCTGTACGTGCACATCCCGTTCTGCGCTGTTCGTTGCGGATACTGCGACTTCAACACGTACACGGCCACCGAGCTGGGCGGCGGAGCGTCACAGGACGCCTACGCCACCACGGCCGTGTCCGAAGTCGACTTTGCCGCCACAGTCCTGCGGAACTCGGGTCTCCCGGACCGGCCGCTGAGCACAGTCTTCTTCGGCGGCGGCACTCCCACGCTGCTCCCGGCGGAAGACCTCGCGCGGATCCTGACGGCCGCCGTCGGGCACTGGGGCCTGGAACCCGGCGCCGAAGTGACCACCGAAGCAAACCCTGACTCGGTCACCCCGGCATCCCTTCAGGTCCTGGCCGATGCCGGCTTCACCCGGGTTTCCTTTGGTATGCAGTCTGCCGTTCCCCATGTCCTGAAGGTCCTGGACCGCACGCACACGCCCAGCCGCGTGCCGCAGGTGGTGCAGTGGGCGCGCGATGCCGGACTGGCCGTGAGCCTGGACCTGATCTACGGGACACCGGGGGAGTCGCTGGAGGACTGGCGGTTCTCCCTGGAAACGGCCCTCTCCTACCAGCCTGACCACATCAGTGCCTACGCGCTGATCGTGGAAGACGGCACCAAGCTGGCAGCCCAGATCCGCCGTGGTGAAGTCCCGGGAATCGACGACGACGACCACGCCGATAAATACGAACTCGCCGACCAGCTGATCGGCGCTGCAGGCCTCAGCTGGTACGAGGTCAGCAACTGGTCCCGGACGCCGGACCAGGCATGCCGGCACAACCTCGCGTACTGGCGCGGGGACGACTGGTGGGGCATCGGGCCTGGTGCACATTCACACGTGGGCGGGGTGCGGTGGTGGAACGTCAAGCACCCCACGGCCTACGCCGGACGGCTCGCTCAGGGCCTGTCACCGGCGGCCGGCCGGGAAACGCTCGACGCCGAAACCCGCGACGTGGAGCGCGTGATGCTTGAGGCCCGGCTCGTGTCGGGACTGGCCACGTCAACGCTGGGCGACCACGGCCGTCACGCCGTGGCCGGGCTCATTGCCGACGGCCTGGTGGAGCCGCCGGATGCCTTCCGCGGCACGCTGGTATTGACCCTGAAGGGCCGCCTGCTGGCCGACGCCTTGGTCCGCAGGATCCTGCCGGACTAACGCATACAGCCAGCAACGTGGGCACACGCCCGCAGGGTTCCCTGGCCGAGCTTGCGAGGTTAGGGCGCGGGTGGGGACTACTTGATCCAGCGCAGATTGTACTGGTAACGGTGGGGCTGGCCCTTGTTGACATGGATACCTGCGGCCACGGAGAAGCAGGTCAGGGCAATCCAGATCAGGGTGGCGATGACGGCGAAGACATTTCCCACCACCGGAATGAACACCAGGAGATTGGCCACCAGCGCCGCAATGGTGGGCGGCAGGCTGAAGTTCAGCGCTTCCTTGGATTCCTGGGCGGTAAACGGCCCGCGCTCACGGAAAATCAGGTAGATCAGCAGTGACGGAACACAGCCGAGGATCCCGCCGAAGTGTGCCAGTGTGGCCCACTGGCGGTCTTCGCTGGCCGTCAGGGGCAGCGCATTAGCCGGAACGCCCTGGTACTCGGAACGGCCCTGGCCGCCGTGGTCGTCCCGGTGCTCGCGTGCGTTTTGTGCCACGGTTTTCTTCCTTCGAAAGTGCAATGGTGCTGGGTTGGAGAATGCCGGACTGAAGCAACTGCAGCCTCCGCAGTACCAAGAATACTGGTTCAGCCACCAAATGCTGCCGCCCGGAGCCGGATCCGGTGTCAGGGCACCGTCAGGAAGTCGATGACTTCCTCCACTCTCCCCAGCAGCGATGCTTCCAGGTCCGCGTAGCTGCGGACAGCGCCCAGCAGCTTTTGCCAGCCAAGCCCGATGTCTTCCTTGGTGGAGTGCGGCCAGCCGAACGCCGCCAGGATTCCGGTCTTCCAGTCCTGCCCGCGGGGCACCACCGGCCATTCTTCGATGCCCAGCACAGCGGGCCGGATGGCCTGCCACACGTCAATGTAAGGGTGCCCGACGATCAGGACATTCCCCACCGCGCCGGGGGAGGCCATCACGGCAGCCGCGATGCGCCACTCCTTCGAGTCCGGCACCAGGTGGTCCACCAGGACCCCCAGCCGCCGCCCCGGACCGGGACCAAATGCGGCCACCGCCCCCGCCAGGTCATCAATGCCATGCAAAGGCTCGACGACGATGCCCTCTACGCGGAGATCGTCACCCCAGACTTTTTCCACGAGTTCGGCGTCGTGTTTTCCCTCCACCCAGATCCTGCTGGCTTTGGCCACCTGGGCACGCTGGCCGGCCACGCGGACTGAGCCGGACGCCGTCCGGCCGGCGACGACGGGGGCGGCCTGCCTGGGAGCCGGGGGAAGGAGCCGGATGGGCTGCCCCTCCAGGAGGAACCCGAAGCCCAGCCGGAAGGACCGGGACTTGCCGCGCCGGTCTTCGAGGGCCACTACATGCATGCCACCGGACTTCTCCACCCGGGTCACCGCTCCCACCCAGCCTGACTGGGCGTCTTCGAGAACCATGCCACGTTCCACGGGGACCTCAGGGAGTTCGCTTCTCACGGGCGCGGTGATCTCCTGCGGACCCCAGTTCTGGTACTGCATGGATTGATTCCGCCTTGCCGCTAGATCCTGGCCCGGAATTTCGCCCGGAGCGGTACCAATGCTAACAACGGGGTGACTCATATTAGACTGTTAGCACTTAGGCATGTCGAGTGCTAACCCTGCAGTGACCACGGATGGAGGTGGAGTATGAGCGAGCCGCGCAAACTCGAAGTACTGCGCGCCATCGTGGAGGACTATGTGCACTCCCGCGAGCCAGTAGGTTCAAAAGCGCTCGTGGAACGCCACCACCTCGGCGTGTCCAGTGCCACCATCCGCAACGACATGGCGGCCTTGGAAGACGACGGCCTGATCACGGCCCCGCACACCAGCGCCGGACGGATCCCCACAGACAAAGGCTATCGGCTGTTTGTGGACCAGATTTCAGCGGTAAAGCCGCTTTCCCACGCGGAACGGCGTGCGATCCAGTCGCTGCTGGAGGGCGCAGACGATCTGGACGACGTCCTGGACAGGACCGTCAGGATGCTGTCGCAGCTGACCAACCAGGTCGCCGTAGTGCAGTATCCGCATCTGAGCCGCGCCACCATCCGCCACATCGAATTCGTCCTGCTCGCGCCCCGGCAGGTCCTGGTGGTCCTCATCGCCACCACCGGCAAGGTCGAACAGCGCGTGATCGACGTCGGCCAGGACCTCGGCGACGACGCCATCGCCGCGTTGCGGACACACTTCCTCGGATCACTCGCGGGCATCTCGCTGAGCCGGCTGACCCCCTCGCTGCCGGGAGTCGTTTCGTCGGTCAGCCCGGGCCAGCGCGCGGCGGCCCAGGCCTTGGCCCACGGGCTGGAAACGCTCGCCCACAGCAGCCGCGAGGAACGCATGGTCATGGCCGGAACGGCGAACCTCGCCCGCTCCAATGTGGATTTTCCGCTCAGTATCGGACCGGTCCTGGAAGCGCTCGAGGAGCAGGTTGTCCTGCTGCGCCTCCTGAGCGACATGGCGCAGGATCCGAGGGGCGTGGCAGTCAGCATCGGGCGTGAAAACCCGTACGACGGACTCGCGGAAGCCTCCGTGGTGGCCACGGGCTACGGACCAGACAGCACTGCCAAGATCGGTGTGCTCGGCCCCACCCGGATGGACTATCCCACCACCATGGCCGCCGTCAGGGCAGTAGCCCGTTACCTTTCAAGAATTCTGGGTCCGTAACAGCACCGCGGTCCAGGCACGAAGAGCAGTGCCGGCAGCCCGGCTGCCGGCAGTACAACAAGGAAGAGATACGAACTTTGAGCAGCCACTACGACGTCCTCGGAATCTCGCCGGAAGCCACCGGGGAAGAGATCAAGAAGGCCTACCGCAAGCTGGCCCGCACTCTTCACCCGGACGTAAACCCCGGGGACGATGCATCGGACCGCTTCAAGGCCGTGACCCATGCCTACGAGGTACTTTCGGACCCGCAGAAGCGCCGGATCTATGACACCACCGGCAACGAGAACGGCACCGACAACGGGTTCGGCGGCGGCGGATACTCCGGCCAGGGCTTCGCGTTCCAGGACATCTTCGACACGTTCTTCGGGGCAGGCGGCACCTCCGGCCCCGCTTCCCGGGTCCGCCGCGGCCAGGACGCGCTGATCAGTGTACGGATCGAACTCCGCGATGCTGTGTTCGGCGTCAACCGGAAACTCGAAGTGGACACAGCCGTCACCTGCCCCACCTGCAACGGGTCATGCTGCCGCGAAGGCAGCCACCCTGTGCGCTGCGATATCTGCGGCGGCAGCGGCCAGGTCCAGCGCGCGGTTCGCTCCATCCTGGGCCAGGTCATGACGGCGGCCCCGTGTGGCAGTTGCGAAGGCTTCGGGACGGTCATCAAGGACCCCTGCAACGAATGCAGCGGCCAAGGCCGCATCCGCAGCCGGCGGTCGCTCACCATCAAGGTGCCGGCCGGTGTTGCCACGGGCACCCGGATCCAGCTCTCCGGGCAGGGCGAAGCAGGCCCGGCCGGCGGACCGTCCGGGGACCTGTACGTGGAACTCCGGGTCAACAACGACGCCACGTACGCACGCGACGGTGACGACCTGCACGCAACGCTGCACATCCCGATGACTGCCGCCGCCCTGGGCACCGAGCTGTCACTGGAAACCTTTGACGGGCTGCAGGAAATCGACGTCAAGGCAGGGACGCAGTCAGGGGAGATCATCACGCTCCGTGGACTCGGCGTGACGCACCTGCGCGGATACGGCCGCGGGGACCTGATGGTCCATCTGCAGGTGGAGACGCCGGCCAAGCTGGATGCCGCGCAGGAGGATCTCCTGCGGCAGCTGGCGAAGCTGCGGGGCGAGCAGTTCACGGAAGGCAAACTGGCTGCCAGCGGCGGCGTCTTTGCCAAGCTGCGGGACCGGTTCGGTAACCTGTAGCGGTGAGCAATCCCGTTTTCTTCAGCGGTGCCGGGTCGCTGGACGATCTGGTGCCCGGTGCCTGTTTTGTCCTTCAAGGGCCGGAGGCACGCCACGCCGTGACTGTAAAACGGCTATCTCCCGGAGAGGCAGTGGACATTGCCGACGGCGCCGGAAGGCGGCTGACGGGAACTGTTGTCTCGGCGTCGCCCGCGGAGCTCACCGTGGAATGCTCCGCCCTCGTTGTGGAGGGCCGGCCCGACATCCGGCTCGTGCTGGTGCAGGCCCTGGCCAAGGGGGACCGTGATGAACTGGCCGTGGAAACGGCAACCGAACTCGGGATTGATGCCGTACTACCCTGGCAGTCCGAGCGATCAATTGTCCGCTGGAAGGGTGAGCGCGCGGCCAAGGCCCACGCAAAATGGCAGTCCGTGGTCACTGCCGCCGCCAAGCAGGCACGCCGCGCCTGGATCCCCGAGGTGCGCGCCGCCGTCGAAACGCCAGGCCTTGCGGCGGCCGTGGCGGCAGCGGATCTGGCCGTAATCCTGCACGAAGACGCGGTCCGGCCGCTCCGGACTGTCCTTGAATCATGGCAGGGCACCCAAGCTGACGCCGGACCCCTGGAAATTCTGCTCATCGTTGGTCCGGAGGGCGGAATCAGTCCCCGCGAAGTCACCCGGCTTTGCGACGCCGGCGCCGTTACGGCGCTCTTGGGACACCACGTCCTGAGGTCATCCACAGCCGGACCGGCAGCGGTTGTTCTGGCGAGTGATGTACTGGGACGCTGGACAGCACCGGTATCCTGATGCCGACTGCTACGCGGGCTGTTACCGGACGTTGAAGTTCCGCGTGTCCACATTCAGCTCCTGGCTGGTGCCGGCCGCATCCACTTGCGAAACGCGGAGCTCGTAATTCCCCGAGGACAGGCTAAGGGCAAGCGTAAAGACTCCGGACTGGGCGGCTTCGGCAGCTGCAGTGGTCTCCCCGGTCAGGTAGGGCGTCTTGTTCCCATTCGCTTCGGCCCGCAGGATCTGCCAGCGGAGCTTACCGCCCGGAACGGTGCTGCGGCCGGTGATCTTGACGCTTCCGCCAGCCAGGTCAGTCCCTTCCTGCGGATCGATGATCCACACGGGCGCCACCATTCCGGCAGCTCGGGACATGGGGTCGCCAAGCTGGACGTGGTCGAAGGCAACGTAATCGGTGTGGCTATCCACCAGGATCCTGACCTGGATCTGCTGGCCGGAATCGATCAGGCCGGAACTCGCGGCCGCTGCCGTAGCGGTAAAGACCAGCTGCTGAATGGCGCGGCCGGCCATGTCGGCGTCGACATTGCTGTTAAAGGCATCCTCCGAGACGTCGACGGTAATGACGTTCTTGCCGGAGATGGACGAGGCGAGTTTCTCGGGATCCTGCCAGGGCGTGAAGAAATCCGGGTCCAGCGGCTTCTCGGACATCATGGCCCGCAGGGCGCGGGTCACTGGATTCTCCTGCTCCGGCACGTCCCGGAACTCCCGGTATAGGAACACGTTGCTGTTGCTTCGGCCAATCCAGTAGACCGGTGCCTTATTCGAGGACTGTGTAGTTTCCAGGGGCGCGCTGGTGGAAGGTGACCCGGGGGAGCCGGTGGCGGCAGCGCTGGAGTTTGCCGTCAGGTTGGGCTCAGGGCTGGGGTCCGCGATACAACCGGTGAGAAGGAGGAATGCTGGCAGCAGGCCCAGGAGACGTTGCGGACGAAAACGTGGCGCGACGCGCCTGGCACTGAGGGGGGTCGCTGTTTCCGGCACTCGTGGCCTGTCCTTTCCGGCTGTGAAATGGCGAGGCCTGGGCCCCCGTGAGCCGGTCCCCGGACGGCTGTGATTTCCAGCATCGCATAGCCAGCTCCGCCAAAAGGACCGAATCCGGGCTGCCGGCCCAACTGCAACGGGAACGATATGAGCCCGATATGAAGTTGATACCTAATGACGCCAACTGTCCCGCAGTAAGCCGGTGACGGGCACCCTCTCCGGAGACCGCCTGACGCTGCCGGGAGGTGCCTCCTGGCGTAAGATGGAAGGACTCCGCTGGCTCCTGCATGCTCGGCAACAGCCCCCACGCAGCAGCCAGCGCACTTAATTTTCGAACTGGAGGGGACCACGGGCCTGCGGGCCAGCACCATGACTGAATCAGCGAACGGAAAGCGCCGGCTCAATACTGACCGCGCCGCCGGAGAATTCCCCCATTCACTTCCCGGTGTCCGGACGGAGGTGGTTCTCTTTGACAACTCCGATCAGATGGTCCAATCGCTCGGCAGCCATGACGAGGCCCTGCGTTACATCGAAGAGCAGTTCCCGTCCGTTAACTTCCACGTCCGCGGAAACGAACTGTCCATCAGCGGCCCTGCCAACGAAGTTCCCCGCATCATGCGGCTGCTGCATGAAGTGCGAGGCCTCGTGGCCCGTGGCACAGTCATCAGCCCCGCGGTGTTGCGCCAGCTCGTCGCGTTGCTCCGTAGCCAGTCATTGCAGAACCCCGTGGACGTCCTCACCCATGACATCCTCTCCAGCCGCGGGAAGACCATCCGGCCCAAGACGCTGAACCAGAAGAACTACGTGGACGCGATTGATGCGAACACGGTGATCTTCGGGATTGGCCCTGCAGGCACGGGTAAGACGTACCTCGCGATGGCCAAGGCCGTCCAGGCGCTGCAGCAGAAAGAAGTCAGCCGTATTATCCTGACTCGGCCCGCAGTCGAGGCCGGCGAGCGGCTCGGGTTCCTGCCGGGCACCCTGAGCGACAAGATCGATCCCTATCTGCGCCCGCTGTACGACGCGCTGCACGACATGATGGACCCCGAGTCCATCCCGCGCCTGATGGCCGCCGGGACCATCGAAGTGGCGCCGCTGGCTTACATGCGTGGGCGCACGCTCAACGACGCCTTCATCATCCTGGACGAAGCGCAGAACACCACACCTGAACAGATGAAGATGTTCCTCACGCGTTTGGGTTTCGGGTCCAAAATGGTGGTCACAGGAGACGTCACCCAGGTGGACCTGCCCTTCGGCACCCGCTCGGGGCTGCGGATCGTGGAGGAGATCCTGCAGGGGATCGAGGACGTAAACTTCACGCTCCTGGACGACACGGACGTGGTCCGCCACCGGCTTGTGGGCGACATCGTTCGTGCCTACAGTCTCTGGGATGATGTCCAGCGGAACAAAGTAAAACACTCGGTAAGCCGGGAAAAGCGGGGGGAAAGCGCGTGAGCATTGAAGTAAACAACGAATCCGGCATCCAGGTTGATGAATCGGAGCTCGTGGCGCTGTCCCGGTACGTTTTTGAGCAGCTGTACATCCACCCGCAGGCTGAACTCTCCATTCTCCTGGTGGATGAACCCGCCATGGAAAAGCTCCACATCGAGCTTATGGACGAGCCGGGATCCACCGACGTGCTCTCGGTCCCCATGGACGAGCTGACCCCCGGCACGCCGGACCGGCCCACTCCCCAAGGGATGCTGGGTGACATCGCCGTCTGCCCCCAGGTGGCGCAGGTGCAGGCCGTCAACGCCGGGCACTCCCTGCAGGATGAGATGCTGCTGCTGACCACGCATGGGATCCTCCACCTGCTCGGCTATGACCACGCAGAGCCAGAGGAAAAGGAAGAAATGTTCGGCCTCCAGCGCCAGCTGCTTTCCGGCTTCACCGGCAAAGAAGCACCTGCCGAGACCACGCAGTGACGCCCCTGCTCCTTGTCGGCATGGCCCTGGCGTTCCTCGGTACCGCAGCACTCTTGACCGCAGCCGAGGCCGCGTTCACGTTCCTTTCCCGGCATGACGCCGAAGACGCCCTGCTGAAAAGCCGCGGAAACGCCATGAAGCGCATCCTGGCCCAGCCGGTGGCGCACATCCGGGCCTTGCGGTTCTGGCGGGTCTGGTTCGAGATGGCTTCAGCCGTAGCGGTGGCCGTCCTGCTCCACAGCCTGCTGGACAACGTCTGGCTGGCCGGGCTGGCCGCCACTGGGATCATGGCCCTGCTCGGCTTCGTCATCGTCGGCGTTTCCCCGCGGCAGCTCGGCAGGCTCCATTCGGCCGCCGTCGTCCGCTCCACAGCGCCGCTGATCAGGTACCTGACGTGGGTCCTCGGACCCATCCCGGGGTGGCTCGTGGCGCTGGGCAGTGCCGCCGCTCCCGGCGCTCCGGCGGGTGATGACGCGTTCTTCAGCGAACAGGAATTTCGCGAACTTGTGGACCGCGCATCCGAATCGGACATGATCGAAGACACCGAAGCTGAAATGATCCAATCAGTCTTTGACTTCGGCGACACCCTGGTGCGCGCCGTGATGGTGCCCCGGACGGATATCCTCAGCATCGACGCCGGCTCCAGCCTCAGGCGGGCCATGTCAATGTTCCTGCGGTCGGGCTATTCACGGATCCCGGTGATCCGCGACAACACGGACCAGATCCTCGGAATCGTGTACCTCAAGGACGTTGCGGCGACGCTCCATGAGCTCGGACCCGACGACGAACAGCCCCCGGTCGAAGCCCTGGCCCGCGAGGTCCGGTACGTCCCGGAGTCCAAGCCGGTGAGCGATCTGCTGCGGGAACTGCAGAAGGAGTCAACACACGTTGCCATCGTGATCGACGAATACGGCGGCACGGCCGGACTTGTCACCCTCGAGGACCTCATCGAGGAAATTGTCGGCGAAATCGTGGACGAGTATGACACCGAAAGCGCCGAGGCCGTGGCCCTGGGCGGCGGTTCCTACCGGGTGAGCGCCCGGATGAGCATTGACGACCTTGGAGAACTGTTCGACATAGAGCTCGACGACGACGAGGTTGACACTGTGGGCGGGCTGCTGGCCAAGGCCCTGGGCCGCGTTCCCATTGTGGGCAGCCGTGTGGTGGTGGGCGGCATCTCGCTGCTCGCCGAACGGCTCGAGGGCCGCCGCAACCGCGTCAGCCACATCATTGCCTCAGCAGTACCAAAAGCAGACACTGACCTTAAAGACCTCCTCGACGAGGCGAAAGCAACCCAGCAGGGAGTTCCACGTGAGCAAGAAAAGTAATCGTCCGGCCAACCCGGATTCGGCCGCAAAAGACTTCGGCGGCTACAGGGCAGGCTTTGCGGTCCTCGTGGGGCGGCCTAACGCGGGAAAATCAACCCTGACGAACGCACTGGTGGGCCAGAAGGTGGCGATCACCTCCGCCAAGCCGCAGACCACGCGCCACACCATCCGGGGGATCGTGCACCGCGATGACGCCCAACTGATCCTGGTGGATACCCCGGGCCTGCACCGCCCCCGCACACTGCTGGGAAAGCGGCTGAACGAACTCGTCGCCGACACCCTCGCCGAGGTCGACGCGATCGGCTTCTGCCTGCCCGCCAACGAGAAAATCGGCCCGGGCGACAAGTACATCGCCGCCCAGCTCGCCGCCATCGGCAACAAGCCGGTCATCGCGATCGTCACCAAGGCGGACACAGTGGACCGGCAGGCGCTCACCGAGCAGTTGCTCGCCGTCGCAGCACTGGGCCGGGATGTCATCGGCGAGGACGGCTGGAAGGACATCGTCCCGGTCTCCGCCACCGACGGCTTCCAGGTGGACACCCTCGCAGACGTCCTGATCAGCCACATGCCGGCGTCGCCGCCCCTTTATCCGGACGGTCACCTGACGGACGAACCCGAAGCCGTGATGATCGCCGAGCTCATCCGGGAAGCTGCCCTCGAAGGCGTCCGCGACGAACTGCCCCACTCCCTGGCCGTCGTCGTCGATGAGATTGTTCCGCGTGAGGGCCGGCCCGAAGACAGGCCCTTCCTCGACGTCCGGGTTAATCTCTATGTGGAACGTTCGTCCCAGAAGGCCATCATCATCGGCAAGGGCGGTGCACGGCTCCGCGAAGTCGGCACCAACGCACGCAAGGGGATCGAGGCGCTGCTCGGTGCCCGCATCTACCTTGACCTGCATGTGAAGGTGGCCAAGGACTGGCAGCGCGACCCGAAGCAGTTGGTCAAGCTCGGCTTCTGACGCTGCCTTTTTGCTTTACCCGGCCGGTCGTCGGGAAGTTCCCAGACTGGGCAACTAAAATAGGCCGGATTCAATTTTTTCGAGGAAGGTACACCACACATGGGGCGAGGCCGCGACAATCGCGAGTACGGAGCTGACGCGCCAGCCGGGACCGGTCCGGTGTCCCGCCACGCTGATGCTACCGCCGTCGGCGTTGCCCGGCATCTCGGATCCCGGAGCCGGATGCCGGCCTGGCTGAAGGTGACCACTGCGGTGGTCACCATCCTGGTGGTCGGCGGTCTTGGCTTCGCAGGCTACTGGTATTTGCGGTTTCAGTCGAACATCACTACGGCACCGCTGAACGCCGGTGGTGCGGCGAACTCATCGGACGACAAATCGGAGCGGATGCAGATCCTGATCCTCGGCTCGGATACCAGGGACGGCGCAAACGCGGAGTACGGCGCTGTGGACGACTCGACAGGTTACGGCAAGTCCGACGTCATGATGCTGATGGACGTATCGGCCGACAACAAGCGCGTCAGCGTCATCAGCTTCCCCCGGGACCTGCTGGTCGATATTCCGGAGTGCACCGACCAGAAGACCAAACGGACGTATCCTGCCCGCAAAGGTGTCATGATCAACGAGGCCATGAATGAAGCCGGCATTGGCTGCGCCGTGGACACGGTCAACAAACTGACTGGACTGGAGATCGATCACTTCATGATGGCGGACTTCAACGCCGTGAAGGAACTCTCCAACACGGTGGGCGGCGTTGACGTGTGCATCAGTGACGCCGTCTACGATCCTGACTCCCGGCTGCGCCTGCCGAAGGGTACGTCCGCCGTCAAGGGCGAAATGGCCCTTGCCTTCCTGCGGACCCGTCATGCCTTTGCCGACGGCGGCGACCTGGGCCGGATCAGGGCACAGCAGGGATTCCTGTCCTCCCTCACGCGCAAGATCAAGGACGACGGCACACTGTCCGACCCCTCTAAAATGCTGACCATTGCCGATGTTGTGACCAAGAACCTCACGGTGGATGAGGGGCTGGCCTCCGTGCCGTCGCTCGTAAGTATCGGTAGCCGGCTTAGGGACATCGACATCAGCAAGGTGGCGTTTGTGGCCGTGCCCACCACACCGGCAGTCACGGACATCAACCGCCTGCAGATTGCCGAGCCCGCAGGGTCCCAGCTGTTTGCGGCCCTCCGCGAGGACGTGGACCTCACGGATCCAACGGCGCCCACCACGCCGTCCCCGGCGCCGACGGAAACGACAGCCCCGCCAACAGAAACGGCTCCGGCCGTGCCAGCGTATGAGAAGGCGCTGCAACCAGTCACCGTGGCCAACGGCAGCGGCGTCCCGGGACGCTCACAGGAAATCGTGCAGGCCTTGATCACCGAAGGCTTCACCCAAACCGGGCCGTTGGAAGCCGCGCCGGTGGCGCAGAGCGTTGTCTACTACGGTACTGAGTTCGCCGACGTCGCAGCCGACGTGGCTGCGCTGCTGGGTATTCCGGCCGCGCAGGTCCAGCTGGCACCTCGCGTCGCCGGAGTGCAGGTCTACCTTGGAACGGACTTCACCACTGGGGCAACCTACGGCGCCGGCGCGGGCGTTGCCCTGCCCGAGGACATCGTCAACCAGACGGCCGGCGATACTGTGTGCCAGCAGGCCAACCCGGTGCTGATCGTCCAGGACTGACGGCAGCACCCAGTAGACACACAGAGAGGCGGGGCCAGGCGGCCCCGCCTCTCTGTATGTCTACTGGTGGGTGGTTACCAGATGCTGACGCGAGCGTCCTGGGGCATCCACATGCCATCCTGGTCGGTCACGCCAAAGGCCTCGTGGAAGCCGTCCAGGTTCTTGGCGATGGCGTTGGTCCTGAACTCGTTGGGGGAGTGGGGATCCGTGGCGAGCCTCCTGATGGCCTCTTCCGACCGGATCACCTGACGCCAGCCGGCTGCCCAAGACGCGAAGAACCGCTGCTGCCCCGTCAGTCCGTCCAGTACTTCCGGTTCCTTGCCGTCAAGGCTGAGCAGGTAAGCCTTGTAGGCGATGGTCAGGCCACCAAGGTCGCCGATGTTCTCCCCGAGCGTCAGCTTGCCGTTGACGTTGTGCCCCGGCGCCGCATACGGGGACAACTCGTCGTACTGTGCCACCAGCTTGGCTGTGAGCTTCTCAAAGGCCGTCCGGTCATCGTCGGTCCACCAGTTCCGCAGCGCGCCGCCGCCGTCGAACTGCGACCCCTGGTCATCAAAACCGTGGCCGATCTCATGGCCGATCACCGCTCCAATGCCACCGTAGTTAACGGCGTCGTCGGCGTCGGCTGTGAAGAACGGTGGCTGCAGGATAGCGGCCGGGAAGACGATCTCGTTGAGCATCGGGTGGTAGTACGCGTTGACCGTCTGCGGTGTCATGAGCCACTTGTTAAGGTCCACCGGTTTGCCCACCTCATCCAGGTGGCGGTCGACGTCGGCATTGTGTGCCCGCTCGACGTTCCCTAAAAGGTCCAGCGGGTCGGTTTCCACCGCGGAGTAATCGATCCACTTGTCGGGGTAGCCGATCTTGGCGCGGAAGGCCTCCAGTTTCCGCAGCGCCTCGGCCTTTGTTTCCTCACCCATCCAGGCAAGACCGGTGATGGACTGCCGGTAGGCCTCGATCAGGTTGGCCACCAGGGTCTGCATGCGGGCCTTGTGGGTTTCGGGGAAGTGCTTCGAGACGTAAATCTGCCCAACGGCCTCACCGAGTGCAGCTTCGACGACGGCGACGGCGCGTTTCCAGCGGTCCTTGTTCCGGGGCGTGCCGCTGATAGTTGTTCCGTAGAAGGCAAAATTGGCATCCACGAACTCGGAGGACAGGTACGGCGCGGCGCCGTTGACGACCCGCAGGGCCAGCCACTCCTGCCACACGGAGAGCGGTTCGGACTCCAGCAGGCCGGCGGCCCCGCTGAAGAAGTCCGGTGTGCTTACGACGATCTCGTTGCGCTTGTCGGCGTCGATCCCGGCAGCTTCGAACCAGGTGTTAAGTAGCGGGAACAGGATGGCCGCTTCCTCAGCGGACTTGAGGTTGTAGGTCTTCTGCGGGTCGCGCAGGGTGACGTTGTCCCAGTGGTGGGATGCGAGGCTGGTTTCGAGGGCAACGACGCGTGCGGCCGCAGGCTCCGGATCGGCCACTCCGGCCAGAGTGAACATGGTCCTGACATGCTCGCCATAGGCCTTGACCATGGGGGCGAACTTCTCTTCCCGGTAGTAGGACTCGTCCGGCAGTCCCAGGCCGCCCTGGCCGGTGTAGAGCAGGATGCGGTCCGGGTTGCCAGCGTCCGGAGCCGGGTAGATGTAGAAGAGCCCGGACACGTCTGACCGGAATAGCCGCCCGGCCAGGGCCACGAGATCAGCAACCGTGGTGGTGGCAAATACCTCGGCAAGCCGCTCGCGGATGGGCTCCATGCCTTTGGCCTCCACTGTGGCTTCGTCCATGAAGCTGTTGTAGAGCTCACCCACTTTTCGTTCTATCCCGCTGGCGGCTTCACCCTTGGCAGCTGCTTCCTCGATGATGTCCCGGACCGCGATCTCCGCTCCGTCGCGCAGCGCGGTGAAAGTTCCCTCGAGTGGCCGGTCATCCGGAATTTCCGTGGCCTTGAGCCAGGACCCGTTCACGTGCTGGTACAGGTCATCCTGCGGCCTGACGGTGTGGTCAATGTTGGACAGATCGATCCCCGAGATGGGCACAGATGCTCCTTCGTGTGACGTGCCGCGGCCGGCGCTGGCACCGGCGCGGCGTCTGCATGTTGGACGATAAGGACGGTGGTGCCCTCTCATCTTACGCACGCGTGCTACCCTCAAATGGTGCGCGCAGAGCTCCTTCTTCTTAGCTGCCGCGGCGAGGCCTCAGACGCGATTTAGCGCAAGGCCCACCCTCGTCGCGGAGTTTGTGTTGCCCGGCCACCTTTCAGATAAGAACCACAGAAAAGGCCCCGATAGTAATGCGAAACGCACAGAAGTCCTCCGGAATGCCAGCCCACCGCTACCGTCCGTTCCAGGATCAGATCACTGTTGAACTGCCTGACCGCACGTGGCCGGACAAGGTCATCACCAAGGCCCCGCGCTGGTGCGCTGTAGACCTGCGTGACGGCAACCAGGCGCTGATCGACCCGATGAGCCCGGCCCGCAAGATGAAGATGTTCGATCTGCTGGTCCGCATGGGTTATAAGGAAATTGAAGTCGGCTTCCCTTCTGCCTCGCAGACCGATTTCGACTTCGTCCGCCAGCTCATCGTCGGTAACCACATTCCGGACGATGTCACCATCCAGGTCCTCACCCAGGCCCGCGAGCACCTGATCGAGCGGACGTACGAGTCCCTGGTCGGCGCCAAGCAGGCGATTGTCCACCTGTACAACTCAACGTCCGTCCTGCAGCGCCGTGTGGTGTTCAACCAGGACCAGGACGGCATCCTCGACATCGCGCTCCAGGGCGCCAGACTGTGCAAGAAGTACGAGGAAACCCTCGTTGACACGCACGTCACCTATGAATACTCGCCGGAGTCGTTCACCGGAACTGAACTGGACTATGCCGTCCGGGTCTGCAACGCCATCGCCGACGTTTTCGAGGCATCCGCCGACAGCCAGGTCATCATCAACCTGCCTGCCACCGTGGAAATGGCCACTCCGAACGTGTACGCCGATTCCATTGAGTGGATGAGCCGGAACCTGCACCCGCGTGAAGGCATCATCCTGTCCCTGCACCCGCACAATGACCGGGGTACCGGCGTGGCCGCCGCCGAACTGGGGTACTTGGCCGGCGCGGACCGGATTGAGGGCTGCCTGTTCGGCAACGGCGAGCGAACCGGCAACGTGGACCTCGTCACCCTGGGCCTGAACATGTTCGTCCAGGGCATCGATCCCATGATCGACTTCTCCGACATCGACGAGATCCGGCGCACCGTGGAGTACTGCAACCAGCTCCCCGTCGCCGAGCGTTCCCCCTACGGCGGCGACCTCGTCTTCACCGCTTTCTCCGGCTCACACCAGGACGCCATCAAGAAGGGCTTCGAGGCGCTGGAGAAGGATGCTGCCGCCGCCGGCAAGGACGTCGCGGACTTCACCTGGCAGGTCCCGTACCTGCCCGTTGACCCTAAGGACCTGGGCCGCAGCTACGAGGCCGTCATCCGCGTCAACTCGCAGTCCGGGAAGGGTGGCGTGGCCTACCTGCTCAAGAACGAACACAGCCTGGACCTGCCGCGCCGTGCCCAGATGGAATTCTCCGGCGTGATCCAGAAGAAGACCGATACCGTGGGCGGCGAAGTCAGCGGCGCCCAGTTGTGGCAGCACTTCCAGGACGAGTACCTGCCCTCCAGTCAGGCGGAGGGCCAGTGGGGCCGTTACTCACTCGGTTCCGTCAGCACCGAAACCGATGACGACGGCGGGATGACCCTGCACGCCTCGCTCACCGTTGATGGTGTCCAGGCACGTCGCACGGGCACCGGAAACGGGCCCATCGCCGCGCTATTGAGCATCCTCCGCGAGGATGGCGTCGATGTCCGGGTGCTGGACTACAGCGAGCATGCCCTTTCGGAAGGCGGCAGCGCCATGGCCGCAGCCTACGTCGAGTGTGCCGTGGGGGAGCGGGTCCTGTGGGGCGTCGGTATTGATGCCAACACCAGCATGTCCTCGCTCAAGGCCGTTATTTCCGCAGTCAACCGTGCCATCCGGGATTCCCGGGCCTGATTCGGAACACGTTGCGCGCCGGGATTCCCGGCGCGCAACGCACCGGCATTGCCGGCTTTCCGGAACTCAGTGCGAAGATTAACCGTGGTCCAACAATCCTTTGCTGCCCGGTCCTACCGGGATGACGCCGTGGTGCTCCGTACCCACAAGCTGGGCGAGGCTGACCGCATCATCACGCTGCTGACCAAGCACCACGGCCAGATCCGCGCCGTCGCCAAGGGTGTGCGGCGGACCAGCAGCAAGTTTGGGGCGCGGCTGGAGCCGTTTATGGTTGCCGACCTCCAGCTGGTCTCCGGAAAGACACTGGACATCGTCACGCAGGCTGTTGCCAAGGGCGCCTACGGCAGCAACATCGCCGCAGACTATGGCCGCTACACCGTTGCAGCAGCCATGACCGAAACTGCGGAAAAACTCACCGACGTCGACGGCGAAGCCGGCACCGCTCAGTACAACCTGCTGGTGGGGGCGCTGGCCTCGCTGTCCCGGGCCGAGCACGCGCCGGGACTGATCCTGGATTCGTATCTCCTGCGGGCCCTTTCCACCGGCGGCTGGGCTCCGAGTTTTACCGACTGCGCCCGCTGCGGCCGGCCCGGCCCGCATACGGCCTTTTCGGCTCCGCTCGGCGGTATGGTCTGCGCTGACTGCAGGCCACCCGGTTCGCCTGCGCCGGCCGCGGAGACCGTTGTGCTCCTGGGTGCCCTGCTGACCGGGGACTGGACGACGGCGGATGGCTCGGACGTGCCGCACCGACGGGAAGCTGCGGGGCTGGTGGCCGTATACGTGCAATGGCACCTTGAACGTGTCCTGAAATCCCTCAAACATGTGGAGCGTGGCTGACAGTGGCCTTGGGAAAAAAGAAGAGTACTTCGCGGCAGCGGACCACCCCTGTGGTGGCACCGTATCCGCACCCGTCCGGCGCGGTTGCCCCGGCGATCCCCGCAGAATTCATCCCCCGCCATGTTGCCATTGTGATGGACGGCAACGGCCGTTGGGCCAACCAGCGGGGCCTGCCGCGGATCGAGGGACACAAAGCCGGCGAGCCCGCCCTGCTGGACGTGATGGCGGGCGCTATCGAACTCGGCATCGAATACGTGAGCGTCTATGCGTTTTCCACCGAAAACTGGCGCCGGTCACCCGAAGAGGTCCGCTTCTTGATGGGTTTTAACAAGGACGTGCTACGAAGGCAGCGGAACCAGCTGGACGACTGGGGTGTCCGCGTGCGGTGGTCCGGCCGGCGTCCCAGGCTGTGGGGCTCGGTGATCCGCGAACTGGAAGAGGCTGAGGAATTTACCGCGGCCAACAGCACGTGCACGTTGAACATGTGTGTTAATTACGGCGGCCGGGCGGAAATCACGGACGCCGTATCGGCTATCGCCGCCGAGGTTGCTTCAGGCCGGCTCAAACCCGGGGCCATCACCGAGAAAACCATCCAGAAGTACCTGGACGAACCGGACCTGCCGGACGTGGACCTGTTCCTGCGGAGCTCGGGGGAGCAGCGGCTCTCCAATTTCCTACTCTGGCAGTCCGCGTATGCCGAGTTCGTCTTTATGGACACGCTGTGGCCCGACGTCGACCGGCGGACCCTGTGGGACGCCGTCGAAATCTACGCCCAGCGGGACCGGCGCTACGGCGGCGCCGTCGACGCCGCACCGGGTTCAGCCGTACCGTAACCCCGGAGCCAGCGGGCGAGCCGCGCATAGGCGTCTGCCCGCACTTTGGCAGGGGAGAGGAAGACGTCGTGGAGCGCGCCGTCGATCCGTTCCACCGTGACACTGCGCCCCAGCGTCAGGGCGCGGAGGGCGATGATGTTGACGTCCAGTACCGCGTCGGTGCGCCGCATTTCCTCGGACCAGAACGGCCCGGTGGCGCTTCCCCGGGACAGCAGCACCAGGATGGGTATGTCGATGTCCAGGCCACGGGCCACCTTGGTGTGGCCGGCCAGGATGGCGCTGAGCCAGCCCGCGCGGAGCGGAAATGCCATGGGCGGACGGAACCTGTCGTCAAGCGGCCACTCGCCGTCGGCTGAACTGCTGATGGTCCGCCAATAGAACCCCCGCTCGGGCAGCCGCAGGACAGCCTCCGGCCGGAACCGCGCCACGGGTCCCACCATCGTGGACGCAGCACGGCGGACCAGCGAGCTGCCGTGCATCTCCAGCCAGGGACTGTTTAGCACCAGCTGGGAGGCCGCTCCGGGGTGGTTGCTGACCCAGAGGGCGGCCACCAGGCCGCCGGTGGAGTGGCCCATCAGCGTGAGGGAGGCCTTGGCTTCCGGTTCCGGCGCGTGCGTGTCGGCCCGGATGATGGCGATGGCCGCTTCGATCTCGGCGTCATAGTCCGCCAGGTTCGCCACGTAGCCGCCCGGCGTCTCCGGGCGCAGGCTGCGGCCGTGGTTGTGCATGTCCAGGGCGTAGAACTCGTAGCCGCTGTGTGTCCAAAACTGCGCCAGGTCCACATTGAAGAAGTAGTCGCTCCAACCATGGAGGAACAGCACAGTCCGGCGCCGGCCGGTGGCTGCCGGTTCCTTCGCCGGACGGAAGCGCACCAGCGTGGCGGTGCGCTGGACGCCGTCTTCGCCCCCGGCCTCGAAGGTGCAGGCTGCGAAGCCAGCACCGAGGATATCTGGCTGCCACCTCATGGCTTTATGCTAGCCGGAGCCGCATGTATGGCGGCCCGGTTTGGTCTGGACCGTCCGAGACGGAAAACTAGAGCCATGCGCGTATATCCGACATTCTTCAGGCTGGCCTTTTCGTGGATGGACGCGGAACGCGCCCACAAGATCGGATTCAAGGGAATCAAGCTTGCCAATACTTCCGGCGCAGGACGGCTGCTGCACCGGTTCACGGCACCCGCGGCCTCACTGCAGACTTCTGCCTTTGGGCTGACCTTCCCATCCCCGTTCGGTCTCGCAGCCGGGTTCGACAAGGAGGGATTCGGCATCGAGGCCCTCACCGAACTTGGCTTTGGCCATGTCGAAGTAGGGACCATCACCGGGCAGGCGCAGCCGGGCAACGAGAAGCCGCGCCTTTTCAGGCTGATCGAGGACCGGGCTGTCATTAACCGGATGGGGTTCAACAACGATGGCGCCGCCGCCGTCGAACCGCGCCTCAAAGCGGCACGCGCCGCCCTGCAGCGCAGGCACCCTAACGTGCGCCCCGTGATCGGGGTTAACATCGGCAAGAGCAAGGTGGTGGAACTCGACGACGCAGTGGCCGATTACCTGATCAGCGCCCGGAGCCTGGCGCCGGCCGCGGACTACCTGGTGGTCAATGTCAGCTCACCCAACACGCCCGGGCTGCGCCTTCTCCAGGATGTCCAGACACTCCGCCCGCTGCTGACCGCGGTGGGGGACGAGGCGGACAAGGCGGCAGGCCGGCACGTCCCGCTGCTGGTCAAGATCGCACCGGACCTCAGCGATGAGGACATCGACGACGTCGCCAAGCTGGCCCTGGACCTTAAGCTGGATGGCATTATCGCCACCAACACCACGATCGGGCGTGAGGGGCTGGCGTCGCCGGCTGCGAAAGTGGTCGAATGCGGCGCCGGGGGCCTGTCCGGGGCACCGCTGAAGCAGCGTTCATTGGAAGTCCTTCGCCGGCTCAAGGAGGCCACCGGGGGCGCGCTCACGCTGGTGGCCGTCGGCGGCGTCGAGACGGCGAAGGACGTCCAGGACCGTCTGGATGCCGGGGCCACGCTGGTCCAGGGCTACACGGCGTTCCTGTACGAGGGGCCGTTCTGGGCGGCGCGGATCAACCGCGACCTGGCGAAAGCGCGACGCAACCGTTGACTCACACAACAAAACCCCGGTGGTTGGACCACCGGGGTTTTCGTTGTTTAAGGGAGGAGCGCTGCCGGGTCTGACCCGGCCTGCATGTCAGGACGGGTATTGGCCGCGCTTCACGAGCGGCTTGGGCAGGCGCAGCTTGCGGAACTGCAGGGACCGCATTGAGCCGTACCAAACCGTGCCCCGCTCAACCCCTCCGAACTTCTCGGTCAGCTTCTTGCGGAGCTGCCTGGACAGAATGAAGACATCCACAAACACGGCCAGGAACATCACCCAAAAACCGCCCAGGACATAAACCATCTGCTCGCTGGAAGCCGGAACAATGAGGGAAATGATGACAAATACCAGGGCGCCGAACATCAGGTATTCGCCCAGGCTGAAGCGCGCATCCACGTAGTCGCGGGCATAACGCTTCTGCGGACCCTTGTCGCGCAGGGGCAGGAACTTTTCATCACCTGTGTCGAGCGCCTGGCGCATTTTGGTCCGCTGGTCCTGGATGGCCTGGCGCTCAGCGGCCTTGGACGCCTTGCGGTCCTCCGGCACCAGGGGCCGTTTGCGGGCAGCCTCCTGGGCTTTGCGTTTTGGCGTGGGCGCACCCTTGCCCAACGCGGCATCCTGCCGGGCTGCCGCTTCAGCGGCCTGCTGGTCTATTGATTGCTGCGCCGTTGGCGCTTCCTTTTTACGTCCGAACACGTGAACAGAATACCTTGCGGCCCGAGGAGATTCGGCGCGGGTATTGTGTTCGCCATGAAGCCCACTCCAGCAGCCAGTCCCTCCGACGCCAACACCGCCGGCCCCGGCCACCCTGCACCGGCCATCGACGCGGACGGACTCAGGCTCTCCGTGGCAGGTTCCTTCGACATTACCCTCGACCGGCTCAAGGAACTTGTGGCCATTCCCGGCATCGCCTGGCCGAGTTTCGATCCTGCGCCCTTGGAAGCCAGCGCGCAGGCCGTAGCGGAACTGCTGCGCGCCGCCGGCCTTGAGGATGCCCAGGTCCTTCGCAGTAACAAGGAGGACGGCACCCCCGGCGGACCTGCCGTCGTCGCACGCCGACGGGCGGCCGAAGGAAAGCCGACCATTCTGCTGTACGCCCACCACGACGTCCAGCCGCCGGGGGATCCGGCGCTGTGGGAAACGGAGCCTTTCGCCGCCGTCGAACGGGAGGGCAGGTTGTACGGCCGTGGCGCTGCTGACGACAAGGCCGGGATCATGGCCCATGTAGCCGCCTATGCTGCAGCGACCGAGGTTCTGGGCACGGAATTCGGCCTTGGTGTGACGTTCTTCTTCGAAGGTGAGGAGGAAGCCGGTTCTCCCACCTTCCGTTCCTTCCTGGAAACGCATCGGGAACTGCTGCGGGCCGATGTGATCGTGGTGGCCGACTCCAGCAACTGGAAGGTGGGTATTCCCGCCCTGACCACCAGCCTGCGCGGCCTTGTGGACGGAACCATTGAAGTCCAGGTGCTGGAGCATGCTGTCCACTCGGGCATGTTCGGCGGACCCGTGCTGGACGCGCCAACCCTGCTGTCCCGTTTGATTGCCACCCTCCACGACGCTGACGGCAACGTGGCCATCGAAGGCCTCGTATCGAATGACAACGTTGGCGTGGAGCTCACCGAAGCGGAGTACCGTGCTGATTCCTCCGTTCTCGACGGCGTCCGGCTCGCCGGCACCGGAAGCATCGCCGCACGGCTGTGGACTAAGCCCGCGCTGTCCATCATCGGCTTCGATGCGCCCGCCGTGGACGTGGCCTCGAACACGCTCCTGCCGCGGGCGCGTGCTAAGTTCAGCCTGCGCCTGGCGCCCGGCCAGGATCCGGCGGCAGCGATGGAAGCCGTTCAACGCCACGTCCATGCCAATGCGCTCTTTGGGGCAAAGGTGGTGTTCACTCCCGGGGAAAGCGGAAAGTCGTTCCTCGCTGATACATCCTCCAAGGCGGCGACGTTCGCCATGTGGGCGCTGGGGGAGGCCTGGGGTGTTCCGGCGGTGGAGATGGGGATCGGCGGGTCGATTCCGTTTATTGCGGACCTGATGGACGTCTATCCGGACGTCCAGATCCTCGTGACCGGTGTTGAGGATCCCGATTCCCGTGCCCACAGTGCCAACGAGTCCCTTCACATTGGTGATTTCAAGAACGCCGTGGTCGCCGAGGCGCTGCTGCTCGCCCGGCTGAACGCAGAAGGCGTGGCCTGAATCCCGTGTCCCTCTGATGCCGGGATTCCTCCACCGTTGGGAACAATCAGCGGGCAGGCTTGGTTACGTCAGGAGTTAGAGCTACAGGGCTGACCGAAGTAGCATGTAGCTATAGCCCGTACCGTATCCGTAGGGGCAGGCACCGCTGACGCGGGGCCGCCAGGACCGTCCTAAGGTAGGCCAAATGAGCACCGCAACCAACGAGAACATCACCGAGACCACCAG
Organism: Pseudarthrobacter arbutini; assembly: GCF_054510915.1. Taxonomy (NCBI): domain Bacteria; kingdom Bacillati; phylum Actinomycetota; class Actinomycetes; order Micrococcales; family Micrococcaceae; genus Pseudarthrobacter; species Pseudarthrobacter arbutini. The sequence goes on from NZ_JBTNDQ010000002.1 coordinate 27,443, forward strand.
CGCTGCCAGCGATGAACTGGCCGCACATGAGGTCAAACTGACCGACGTCGCAGCAGGCAAGGTGCGCAGCCTCCTGGAGCAGGAAGGCCGGACCGATCTCCGCCTCCGCGTTGCCGTCCAGCCCGGCGGCTGCTCCGGCCTCATCTACCAGCTGTACTTCGACGAGCGACTCCTTGACGGAGACGCCGTCCGTGACTACGACGGCGTCGAAGTTGTGGTGGACAAGATGAGCGTGCCGTACCTCAGCGGTGCCAGCATCGATTTTGAGGACACCATCTCCAAGCAGGGCTTCACCATCGACAACCCCAATGCCGGTGGCTCCTGCGCCTGTGGTGATTCCTTCCACTGACCCGGTTCTTTCGCCCGATGCCGGCGCCTGCTTTCCGTCTGCCAAAAACGGCACGGAGGCACGGCGCCGACATGTGGGCGAAACGCCCGGCAGAGCGGTAAGCTCTACACCGAGTAGTAAAACTTTTAGTGTGCCCGGACGGCCCCTTGGGTGGCCGGGCAACAGCAACAAGTAGGAAGGGCCGTCTGTGAGTTCGCAGAACCGAACCGGCAGCCGACGCAAAACGATCACTACGATCTCAGGCTTGGCAGTTGCCGGCGCGTTGGTTTTGACTGGATGTTCGCCAGAGGTAGAGAAGGGGTGGCTGCCCACCGAGCGTGGCACCACCAATCACACTGACCGGATCATGGACCTCTGGGTCAACTCATGGATTGCAGCCCTTGTTGTGGGCATCATCACGTGGGGTTTGATCGTTTGGTGCCTTGTCGCCTACCGCCGCCGCAAGGGCACCACGGGTTTCCCGCGGCAGACCAGCTTTAATCTCCCGCTGGAGGTCTTTTACCTGACCATCCCGCTGTTCATGGTCCTGGTGTTCTTCTACTTCACCGACCGCGACCAGCAGGCCATCGATGACCGCTCCAAGCCGGCCGACGTCGTTGTTGACGTACGCGGTAAGCAGTGGGCCTGGGACTTCAACTACAAGTCCGGCGAGGTCGTAACCGAGGATGTCCACGAAGCTGGAGTCCAGGCACACCTGACGGGCAACACCATCGACAAGGAAGCGCTGCCGACGCTCTACCTGCCGGTTGGAAAGTCCGTTGACCTGGAACTGAACTCCCGCGATGTCATCCACTCTTTCTGGGTTCCCGCCTTCCTGCAGAAGCGCGACATGATCCCCGGCAAGACCAACTACATCAGGTTCACGCCCACTAAAGAGGGAACCTACGACGGCAAGTGCGCCGAGCTCTGCGGCGAGTACCACTCCGAAATGCTGTTCCGCGTCAAGGTTGTCTCTGAGACCGAATTCCAGGCTCATATGGACAAGCTCAAGGCAGATGGCAACACGGGACTCCTCGGCGAAGAGTATGACCGCAACCCGAACCTGAACGAAATTAAGTAAGGGGAGCGACGTGGCTACTTATACCCAGACCGCACCTGCCGGAACCCTTGAGGCTCCCGTAGTTCCTAAGTCCAAGGGACGCATCGTCGTCAACTGGATCACCTCCACCGACCACAAGACCATCGGGTACATGTACCTGATCGCGTCGTTTGTGTTCTTCTGCCTCGGTGGCGTCATGGCTCTGCTCATCCGGGCTGAACTGTTCGAACCGGGCATGCAGATCCTGCAGACCAAAGAGCAGTACAACCAGCTGTTCACGATGCACGGCACCGTCATGCTGCTGATGTTCGCGACGCCGCTGTTCGCCGGCTTCACCAACGTCATCATGCCCCTGCAGATCGGTGCCCCCGACGTCGCGTTCCCGCGGCTGAACGCACTGGCCTTCTGGTTCTTCCTCTTTGGCTCCACCATCGCGGTGTCCGGGTTCATCACCCCGCAGGGTGCGGCGTCGTTCGGCTGGTTCGCCTACGCGCCGCTGTCCAACACGACGTTCAGCCCTGGCATCGGTGGTGACCTGTGGGTCTTCGGCCTGGCGCTGTCCGGCTTCGGCACCATCCTGGGCGCGGTCAACTTCATCACCACCATCATCTGCATGCGTGCTCCGGGCATGACCATGTGGCGGATGCCCATCTTCACCTGGAACGCCCTGGTGACGTCCATCCTCGTGCTGATGGCCTTCCCGCCGCTGGCTGCGGCGCTGTTCGCGCTCGGCGCGGATCGCCGCTTCGGTGCCCACATCTTCGATCCGGAGAACGGCGGCGCGGTCCTGTGGCAGCACCTGTTCTGGTTCTTCGGCCACCCCGAGGTGTACATCATTGCGCTGCCGTTCTTCGGCATTGTGTCCGAGATCTTCCCGGTCTTCAGCCGCAAACCGATCTTCGGCTACAAGGGCCTGGTGTACGCCACCATCGCCATTGCGGCCCTGTCCGTGACCGTGTGGGCGCACCACATGTACGTGACCGGTTCGGTGCTGCTGCCGTTCTTCGCCTTTATGACCATGCTGATCGCAGTCCCGACCGGCGTGAAGTTCTTCAACTGGATCGGCACCATGTGGCGGGGGTCCATTACATTCGAGACTCCCATGCTGTGGAGCATCGGCTTCCTCATCACGTTCCTCTTCGGTGGCCTGACCGGGATCATCCTGGCTTCGCCGCCGCTGGACTTCCACGTTTCTGACTCCTACTTCGTGGTGGCGCACTTCCACTACGTGGTGTTCGGCACCGTGGTGTTCGCGATGTTCGCAGGCTTCTACTTCTGGTGGCCCAAGTGGACCGGGAAGATGCTCAACGAACGCCTCGGAAAGATCCACTTCTGGCTGCTGTTCCTCGGCTTCCACGGCACGTTCCTCATCCAGCACTGGCTGGGCGTTGAAGGCATGCCCCGCCGCTACGCCGATTACCTGGTGGAGGACAACTTCACCTGGATGAACCAGTTCTCAACCATCTCCTCGTTTGTGCTGGGCGCATCCCTGATTCCCTTCTTCTGGAACGTCTACATCACCTGGCGCAGCTCCGAGCGCGTCGAGGTGGACGATCCCTGGGGCTTCGGAGCGTCGCTTGAGTGGGCTACCTCCTGCCCGCCGCCGCGCCACAACTTCACCTCGCTGCCCCGGATCCGTTCAGAGCGTCCCGCCCTGGACCTCCACCACCCGGAGCTCTCGCAGGTACATACCGTTGAATCGCCTGCAGCCGCAGCAGCGGTGCTCGGTAACGCCGACCAGAAGGACACCGCCAAGTGAAAATCGAATCATGGATATTTGGAGCCGGAGTCTTCTTCTTCGTACCGGTTTCCCTGGTCTACGGTTTCCTGACCAACTGGCATGAGTGGGTCGGAACCCTCGGGATCCTCCTGGTGGGCGGACTCTCCGGAATGATCGGCGGCTACCTTGGCTTCACCGGTAAGCGCGTCGGGATGCGTCCCGAGGACCGCAATGACGCCGAGATCCACGAGGGCGCCGGCGAGCAGGGGCACTTCAGCCCCTGGAGCTGGTGGCCGCTGGTCCTGGGCCTCGCCTGTGCGGGGGGATTCCTTGGCCTTGCAGTGGGTTGGTGGATCCTCTTCATCGCAGCCGGCCTCGCAGTCGTAGCCCTCGTCGGCTGGGTCTTCGAGTACAGCCGTGGGGACCACGCCCACTAGGAGCCGCTGAGCTTCAGCAGAGATTTTGCAAAGTACGACGTCGGGCCCCACCTTCTGGTGGGGCCCGACGTCGTTCTTGTCAATTCGGTTGGAGCGTCGATTTGGCGCGGGCGTCACGGGACAATGGCCCCTGGGAGGGGCTAGCGGGCTCCCTGCGACTCCAGGAGCTCAGCCAGCATCCGTAAGGCCTCCTCGGCGTCGCGGTGACTGACGGGGCCGCTGAGGGCGCCTTCGGGGACTGAAAGCTCTACTTCGCAGCCGAAGGGAAAGTCGGCAGTCATGACTTCCAGCAGGGAACGGGCGTCGACACCCTGGATGCCGGCCCTGCGGATGGTGACGGGAAGTCCAATTTCAGTCACTGCCCTGACGAACATTGCTGCGGGACGGGCATGCAAGCCGACTGACGCTGACACAACGGCCTTATGCACTGGCAAGGGGTCTCCGATCTCCTGACGGACCCCACACCGTCATCGCTGAATTTCCTGTCCAATATATCCGGCTGGATGGCCGCGCGACGAAACGGGGGAGTGGGACCGGTTGGTTGATGGAACTGGTCTAGTCCAGCGGTGCTGCTTGCCTTAAGCTTGGATAGTGAAAACTGAAGCAAGGACGTACCTCCGTGGCTGCTGATGCCGGCGCCGTTGCCGGCGAGATTGACCGCAGCAGCGGGACAGCCATCTACATCCAGCTCAGGGAGATCCTCCGGGCCTACATCAGCGATTCCTGTCCGCCTGGATCTGCCCTGCCCTCGGAACGGGATCTTGCCCTGCGGTTCGGGCTGGCCCGGATGACTGTCCGGCAGGCCATCGACGCTTTGGTCGGCGAGGAAGTCCTCGAGCGGGTTGTCGGCCTCGGCACGTTCGTACGGAAGCCTAAACTCGACCTTCAGGTAAAGCTCACCTCGTACAGCGAGGAGATGCAGCGCCGCGGCATGGTTCCGGCTGCCAAGGTCCTTAGCTTCGAACAGATCGGCGCCAGCGCCTTCCTGGCCCGCGAACTGCAGGTGGAGGAGGGGACGCCACTGGTGCGTTTCCGTCGGCTGCTGCTGGCGGACGGTGAGCCGATGAGCGTGGACGAGAACTTCATCCCGGCGCAGCGCGTCCCGGGTCTTTTGGACGGTGAGCCCCCAACATCGCTCTACAACGTGCTGAGTGAGCAGTTCGGCCTCGTGATGGAGTGGGGGGAGGACATGATCGAGGCGACGGCCGCTTCCCCCTCGACAGCGCGCCTGCTCAACGTCGACGTCGGCGCCCCCTTGCTCAAGATTCAGAGGCACGCCTTTGTTGCCCGGGCGATGGTGGACTACTCGGTTTCGTACTACCGGGCCGACCGCTACAAGCTATGGGTACCGCTCCAGCGTCCTGGTGCGAGGCCGGCCCGGAACCAATCGCTGGGCTACCGCAACCACTAACAGCGGGCTGGCAGCCTGCCCACAGCGGCGGCGGCCAGTAACGGGAAAGGCCCGGTCCATGCGGACCGGGCCTTTCCCTTTGGTGCATAACTGCTGTGAGTTAGTGGCTGAGGCTCTTGGTTTCCTCGCCGGCCTCAACTGCCGGGTGGGCGTGGTGGCCGTGTGCGGCCTCCAGCTCTGCAGGCGTGGCCGGTGCAACACGGTCCTCGAAGAACCACTTGGACAGGAAAGCACGCTGCTTTTCCTTGCGCGTCACAATGCCGTGGTCGTTGGGGACCGCCGGCAGCGGTGAAGGGGATTCGAATCCAACGAGCTTGTAGCGCTTGTACTCATCCAGGGGCGCATGCACTTCGATGAATTCTCCATGCGGAAGGCGGACAATGCGTCCTGTTTCCCGGCCGTGGAGCGCGATTTCGCGGTCCTTGCGCTGGAGGGCGAGGGCTACTCGCTTGGCAACCATAAACGCGATGACCGGGCCGATGAAGAACAACGCGCGGAGCCAGTACGTCACATCGTTCAGGGACACGTGGAAGTGTGTGGCGATAAGGTCCGAACCAGCGGCTGCCCACATCACGCAGTACCAGACGAAGCCGGCGACGCCGATGGCGGTGCGTGTGGGGGCGTTCCGCGGACGGTCCAGGACGTGGTGTTCGCGGGTGTCCTTGGTGATCCAGCTTTCGATCCACGGGTACATGAACATCACCGTGAACAGAATGCCTGCCGGTATCAAGGCCGGCAACAGGACGTTCAGCGTCAGCACGTAGCCGAAGACAACGTACTCGAACTGGAAATCACCGATGACACCGGGCATAAGCCTCAGGGCACCGTCAACGAACCCGATGTACCAGTCAGGCTGGGTACCGGCAGACACCGGCGAGGGATCGTACGGGCCGTAGTTCCAGATCGGGTTGATCGTGAAGAAGCCGGCCATCAGGGCAATTACACCGAAGACGATGAAGAAGAAGCCGCCGGCCTTGGCTGCGTACACAGGTCCGAGCGGGTAGCCAACAACGTTGCCGTCGTTGCGGCCCGGGCCGGGGTACTGGGTGTGCTTGTGCACGACCACCATGAACAGGTGCAGGACGATCATCAACAGGATGAGCGCGGGTACGAGCAGGATGTGCAGCATGTATAGGCGGCCAATAACAGCCGTCCCCGGGAACTCGCCACCGAAGAAGAAGAAGGAAATATAGGTTCCGACAACCGGGATTGCCTTCATGACGCCGTCGATGATCCGCAGGCCGTTGCCGGAGAGCAGGTCATCGGGGAGGGAGTATCCGGTGAAGCCGGCTGCCATGGCGAGGATCAGGAGGACGCTGCCAACAACCCAGTTCATTTCACGCGGTTTGCGGAAGGCGCCCGTGAAGAAGACGCGCAGCATGTGGACGGCGATCGACGCTACGAAAAGCAGTGCAGCCCAGTGGTGCACCTGGCGCATGAACAGGCCACCGCGGACGTCGAAGGAAATATCCAGCGAGGTGCTGTACGCCACGGACATTTCGACGTTCTTCAACGGCAGGTAAGACCCGTCGTAGTGCGTTTCCGCCATGGACGGATCGAAGAAGAAGGTCAGGAAGGTGCCCGAAAGCAAGAGGATAACGAAGGAGTAGAGGGCTACTTCTCCAAACATAAACGACCAGTGGTCAGGGAAGACCTTGCGTCCGAATTCGCGCAGGATTCCTGATCCGCCAACTCGCGCGTCAACAAAATCAGTGATGCGTCCGGCTTTAGTCTTGGCGACGAAGGCGGGGGCTTCAGCTCTTGATGCTGCGCTCATGCTCATCACGCTCCCAGTAACTCGGTCCTACAGGTTCATTGAAGTCGCTGGTTGCGACCAGGTAGCCCTCGGCGTCCACTGCAATCGGCAGCTGGGGGAGGGGCCGGCTAGCGGGGCCAAAGATCACTTTGCACTCGTTCGTGAGGTCAAAAGTGGACTGGTGGCACGGGCACAGCAGGTGGTGCGTCTGCTGCTCGTACAGAGCAACGGGGCAACCGACGTGGGTGCAGATCTTGGAGTAGGCAACGATCCCGTTGTAGCTCCAGTCTTCGCGGCCCGCCGAAGGGTTCAGCGAGGCGGGATCCAGGCGCATCAGCAGTACAACTGCCTTGGCCTTTTCGTTGAGCTTGCCTTCATGCAATTCGTTCAGGCCCTCAGGAATAACGTGGAAAGCCGACCCGATGGTGACGTCAGAGGCCTTGATGGGTGTGCCGTCGGGGTCGCGGGTGAGGCGCTTGAGCTTGCCTTCCTGCGGTGCCCACATGGTGTGGGCCAGCGCCCGGTCGGGGCGGGGGCCGAGGTCACCGAAAACCGCAATTGCGGGAAGCGGGGCCAGGGCCATAGCACCGAGCAGGGTGTTGCGGATGAGCGGGCGGCGCTTGATGCCGGTCTCTTCCACGATGTCATCCACGATCCGGACTGCCGCCAAGCGGTCTTCTTCGGTGCGGATGGGATGGCGTTCTTCGGAGACTTCATGGTCCGGCATCAGGGCCTTGGCCCAGTGCACGATACCGGTGCCGATGCCGAGCATCGCAAACGCGGTGCCAAGGCCCAGCAGGGCGTTCTGCAGCCGTATGGTGGCGATGCTTGTGCCATCGCCCAAGTCGATGGCGAAGTACGCCACCAGGAAGATCAGGGTGCCGACAACTGACGCGCCGAAAAGTACGGCGACCTGCCGTTCTGCACGCTTTGCGGCCTTCGGGTCCGTGTCGGCCAGGCGCAAACGGTGCGGGGGAATTCCAGGATCCTGGAACTTCTCCACCTCATTCTGACCAGCCGTAGCTACGGTGCCCGAGTGGTTCGGACTGCCGTCACTATGGTTGCCCATAATTCGCCTCATCCTTCTCTCGTCCCGGCGTCTGCCGGGTTAGTTTTCAATTTCAAACTGCTGACTGGGCAGCAGAAGTTCTTAAGATTCCCGTTGCGCCTAAGACGTCCGGGAAGTAAGCCAGATGGTGAAGGCGATGATGACACCCAGGCCTGCAATCCAGACGAAGAGGCCTTCAGAGACGGGACCGAGGGCGCCGAGGTCAGCGCCACCGGGGGAGCCGTTGGCCTCGATCTGCTTCAGGAAGGTGACGATGTCGCGCTTGCCCTCAGGGGTGACGTTTGTGTCGCTGAAGACGGGCATGTTCTGCGGTCCGGTGACCATCGCTTCGTAGATGTGCTTGCCGGAGACATCGGCAAGGGCGGGAGCGAACTTGCCACGGGTGAGTGCGCCGCCGGCTGCTGCTGCGTTGTGGCACATCGCGCAGTTCACGCGGAAGAGCTCACCACCCTTGGCGGCGTCGCCCTGCTCATCAAGCAGGTGTTCTTCAGGAATTGCCGGGCCGGCTCCCAGGGAAGCTACGTAGGCTGAAAGCTGGTGGGTCTGGGCACCGTTGAACTGGGCCGGCTTTTTGTACGCCTGGGGGCCGTTCATCTGCATGGGCATCCGGCCGGTACCGACCTGGAAATCAACGGATGCGGCACCGACGCCAACCAGCGAGGGGCCATCCTGGCTGCCGCTCGCGCCCATGCCGTGGCAGGTGGCGCAGTTAGCTTCAAAGAGCTTTTCGCCCTCGGCGGTGTCATTGGCGCTGAAGCTGGTGGTGGATGCCTTGGCCTCGTTGACGGTGGTGGCAACGGCGTACAGCCCACCAGTGACGAGGAGTCCCATCAGTAGCAGCGCGATTACTGCGAGTGGGTGACGCCGCTTTTGCGAGAGAGCCTTCACGTGGTGGTTCCTTTATTCGATCGTGCGCCGGCTCCGTGAGCCGCTTCTTGAAATTCTGCCTCTTGTAGAAAAGGAATCAAAGCTTGACTACTTCAGTACGTAGATGACCAGGAAGAGGCCGATCCAGACAACGTCCACAAAGTGCCAGTAGTAAGACGTGACGATCGCGGAAGTTGCTTCGAAGTGGCCGAACTTCTTTGCTGCGAACGAGCGCCCGATGATGAAGAGGAAAGCTATGAGGCCGCCGATGACGTGCAGGCCGTGGAAGCCGGTGGTCATGTAGAACGCTGAGCCGTAGGCGTTGGATGAGAGCGAAACGTGCTCTGAAACAAGCATTGCGTATTCAGTTGCCTGGCCGGCGACGAAGAACGCACCCATGATGAAGGTCAGCGTGAACCATTCGTTCATGCCCCAGCGGGAGAACTGGAACGGGCCGCCTGTTTTGCGAGGCTGCAGCCGTTCGGCGGCGAAGACGCCCATCTGGCAAGTAAAGGAACTGGCCACGAGGACGATCGTGTTGACGAGCGCAAAGGGGAAGTTGAGCTTGGCTGTCTCTTCCGCCCACATCTGTCCGCTTGTGGAGCGCAGCGTGAAGTACATGGCGAAGAGACCGGCGAAGAACATCAACTCACTGGACAGCCAGACTACGGTTCCGACAGAAACCATATTGGGGCGGTTCAGCGTGGGGTGCGCCGGGGTACTGGGGGCATGGGTCGCAGATGTCACATAGACATTATGTCTATAAAAGTCCGTAGTTCCCAACGCGAACCGCCTTTTCGGGGGACTTTTTCTACAAAGACGCGAAATCACTGTGAAAAGTTCCCGGCGACGTTCACATTGGTCAGGTCCGAGGTGGCTCGATAGCATCAGAAGGTGACTTCTCAGGCAACCGCGCCGGCGGACAGCAACACCTGGCCGCGGCTCATCTCGGCTCTTATCAACGGCACTGACCTCACTGCGGACAATACCGCTTGGGCGATGGACAGAATCATGTCCGGGGAGGCCACCCCCGCGCAGATCGCCGGATTCCTGGTTGCCCTCAGTGCCAAGGGTGAAACCGTGGACGAAATCTCGGGCCTGGTGGAAGCGATGCTGCGCCATGCAACACCCATTGATATCCCTGGTGAGAAGCTGGACATCGTTGGTACCGGGGGTGACCAGCTCAATACCGTCAATATTTCCACCATGTCCGCCCTCGTTGCTGCGGGCGCCGGAGCGAAGGTCGTAAAGCACGGCAACCGAGCAGCGTCGTCGTCATCCGGATCGGCTGACGTGCTTGAAGCGCTAGGGGTCAGGCTCGATCTCCCGGTGGCCCAGGTGGCACGCAACGCGGGGGAGGCTGGAATCACTTTCTGCTTCGCACAGGTATTCCACCCGTCCTTCCGTCACACCGCCGTACCCCGCCGGGAGCTCGCCATCCCCACCGCGTTTAATTTCCTGGGCCCGCTGACCAACCCGGCCCTTGTTCAGGCCTCCGCCGTAGGAGTGGCGAATGCCCGGATGGCTCCGCTGGTGGCGGGCGTCCTGGCGAAGCGCGGCAGCCGTGGCCTGGTTTTCCGTGGCAATGACGGACTGGATGAACTGACCACCACGGGCCCCTCAACCGTCTGGGAAATCCGTGACGGCGCTGTCACTGAGCTGAATTTTGAGCCGACGGAACTGGGAATCCGTCACGCGACTGTGGAGGAACTCCGTGGCGGCGACGCCCAGGCGAACGCCGCCGTCGTCCGTGATGTCCTAGCCGGTAAGAGCGGTGCAGCGCGGGATGCCGTGCTGCTTAATGCGGCCGCCGGGCTGGTGGCTTTTGATGAGTTGTCCGACGGCCCGTTCCTGGAGCGCATGCGTTCGGCGCTTGCCCGGGCCACAGAGTCGATTGATAGCGGTGCTGCCGCTGCGGTCCTCGATAAGTGGGTTTCCCTGACGCGGCCTTGATATAGGTACAGGAAAGGATGCGGGCCCGGTTTTACAGCCGGGCCCGCATCCTTTCCAGGGAAGTGCTCCTACTGTTCGAAGCCGAGAGAGAATGCCGCGTCGAGATCGTGTTGCGAGTAGGCACGGAACGCAATGTGTGTGGTGGTGTGAACCACCGCCGGTACTTTCGACAGCTTGTCGGCAATGACGTCGGCCAGGTCCTCGTGCCGGGCGACGCGGGCAACGGCGATGAGGTCCCATTCGCCAGTTACGGAATAGACCTCGCTGATGCCTGGGATCGCGGAAATTTCCTCGGCGGTTTCCGGGATGCGCGCGGCGTCGGTCTTGATCAGAACGAATGCGGTGATCACTGTTCAATCCTTCCGGATCTGTTGGCCGTAGCTGTGCCCGGCAAGACTCTGTGGTGATGCCAGCCTATTACATGCGCCGTGTCCAACCGGCGTGGACCGGACGCGTGGCCGGCGGTGCCCTCACCTCTTTCTAAGCCTGCGTACCAGCGCAAGAAGTGCCCGGTAGCCCACCAGGAACAGCCCCAGGCTCAAGAGCGCAACAACCACGAACGCCACCACCACACTCTGTCCCGTCACTGCCCTCAGGATCATGCCGCCGGCAACGGCGCCAAGCCAGATCACGACGCCGGTTGCCATGGACAGCGGACGCTGCCAGGCCCGCCCCGCCAACCAGGCGATGGCGGCCCCAGCCAGGAACGGCCATGCGGTGAGGAACACTCCGGTGACGACGTCGCCGCGCTGGTGGGCATCCCTGCCGATGGCCGCGAAAACGAGGATGAGGACGACGTCGGACAGTGCCGCCACGGTGATGGCGCGCCTGCCGCCGGTTAAGGATTGGTGCTGGGTCCAGGTCATGGCTTCGAGCCTAACCCGGCGACGGCAGCGGCCTGGTCCTGATGCTTGCCGGAGTACGGGGGATTACGGAAGATGGGTGGGACAACAGCGGCGCTTATCAAGCGGGAGGCACAGTGCGCCTGATCCAGGTGGCCCAGCAGGCACATGACCTCCAGCGGGCCGGAGAGTTCTATTCACAACTGCTCGGGGTGCAGCCAGCGGCGGTCTACGACCCGCCGGGGCTGCTGTTTTTCGATGTGGAAGGCGTCCGGCTCTTGCTGGAGCGCGGCGCACCGTCGTCGGTCCTCTATCTGGAGGTGGAGGACGTCCGGACTAGCATCAGCGTCCTGCAGGGCAGGGGAGTGGAGGTAGTTGCGATGCCGCAGGTGATCTTCCACCATGGAGATGCCACCCTGGGTCCGGCAGGAACCGATGAGTGGATGGCCTTCATCCGTGACTCGGAAGGGAACACGGTGGGGCTGGTCAGCCGGCATCCACCGGCCGTTGTGCCGGATGTGGCCCCGGACTAGGCTCTAGCCGGAAGGGAGCAACCATGCAGAAGATTTCCACCTGCCTGTGGTTCGAGAACCAGGCCGAAGAGGCCGCCGAGTTCTATGTGTCAGTCTTCGGCGACTCCAGGATTCTGGACGTCTCGCGGTTCGGCGAGGGCGGTCCCGGTCAGGCCGGGCAAGTTATCACCGTGGAGTTTGAGATCGCAGGCCGAAAGTTCATGGCACTCAACGGGGGAGCGCCGACCAACTTCACGGAAGCCGTCTCATTTGTGGTCGACTGTTCGGACCAGGCGGAAGTGGACCGCTACTGGTCGTCGCTGACAGACGGTGGGGCGGAGAGCCAGTGCGGGTGGTTGAAGGACCGTTTCGGCGTCTCCTGGCAGATCGTGCCGTCGGTCCTGGGCTCACTGATTGGCGGTCCGGATCCGGAGGGTGCCCAGCGGGCAATGCAGGCCATGCTCGGGATGCAGAAGCTTGATATCGCCGCACTTCAGACGGCTTATGACGGTTAGGAAGCTCTGGGCAGTCCGGGCCTCCCCAGCAACGGGGTCGTTGCCGTACCTTGAACCACATTTGCCGTCGTGGATCACCCAGGCCCCGGGGCCTGACGTAGAAAGCAGGGGGAATGCTGTGAGAAGTCGGAGCGGCGGAAACACCGCGGCTCTAGGTTTCTTGATTTAGCAGCGTCCGGCGTCCGGTGGTCTTTATCGTCGGCTTCGGCGCCACGGGCCTCCGCTACTAGTTTGGGCTCGTTGCAAGGTCGAGATCCCTGAATGTGCGTCACGGCACTATTTGCCGGCGTGGACAGTGCACCAAAGATGCTATGTACCGCTCCCCCCGAAAGGAATAGGATCGGGCCGTAATCGATCATAGGAAAGGGAAACTGTCATGGAGTGCATTACTTGGTTCGCCCCGATTCTGCCCGGCAAACTGGAGGCCTGGAAGGCGTTCGACGATGAAGCCAAGGGGCCAAGGTGGGAAGAGCACGACCGGTCCCGAAAGCGCATGGGAGTGGTTCGGGAAGTCGCATCGCTCATGCAGACTCCGGAGGGGGACTTCGTCTGCCTCTTTCAAGAGGCCAAGGATCTCGCCAAGGCCTTCCAAGGGCTCGCGCAGTCGGACGATCCCTACGACGTGTGGTTCCGGGAACGCATCATGGACGTCCACGGATTGACGCAGGAAATGTTGGAGGGACCCCCACCGGCAACGGTCACCTTCGATTATCACAACGACGAGGGCTAAGCCGTATCCCGTTCAGTCAACATCTCCGGATTGTGCATTCGGGGGCGTGGTCCGGATGGGACCACTGGGCTTGGCCGAGCCATAGCCCGGATTCTAGCCATCCCAGCGGCCGGGATGCGTCACCTAAAGTGAGACGCGCCAGCCAATGGTTCAACTTGAGGCGTACCAGGCCAATGCTTCATCTATCTTGAGATCGCGTCACCTTAGGTGAGACAGGACAACGGCTGCGGCTGGTGTGGCATCGCAGTTCTGAAAGCCGAACAGCAAGGCCGCGTGCTCCATGGCGATTGAGTCTACATTACATAATGTAGATTATCGGCGTCATCGGAGAGCGGAGAGTGGCCTGCATTAAGCCGACGTTTAGCGGGCGACTCCGGGGCTTCCGTTGGATGTTTCCGCACGTCAGGTCCGGCTGGTCGCCCTGTGACCCGAACCCAAGATTTATGCCTCATGGAACGACACTCCGGTGATTGGCCTGTTCCGCGCCGAGCAAGGCAACGTTTAGGTCACCGGTCGGCGCACACGCCGAAAATATCGCCCGACGTGCTCTTGCGTGTGGTAATTCCCAGATGGCAACGCCTTTGCGTTTCCGCAGGCCGTATCCAACTCCGGGCATGGCGCATCCCCATGGGAATGCCTGTTCCGTACTGGCGGACAATTCGCCGGCCCCCGCTTTTGTGTCCGGAACACCGGCCGGCGGCACAGGAAACGGCTCCCCGGCCAGCCCGGCCATTGTCTAATCCCGTGTGCTCGCCAAGAATGAACCAATGACGGTCTACGTGCGTTCACTCGAAACTGCTGTTCCGCCCACCGTGCTGGTCCAGACCGAAGCTCGGGACGTTTTTGCAGCTCAGCCTGGCCTGACCAGGCTGGGCTCGCGGCTGGTGAGTACTTGCTTCGATTCAGCCGCCATCGATACGCGCCATACCGCCGTCGAAGAAATGACCATGGCGTTCCGTTCGGACGATCCGCAGTTCTTTGATCCATCTACGGGCCTGCTCCTGAACCCCACCACCAAGGTGCGCAACGAGTTCTTCGCACGGGAGGTCACCAAACTTTTCATCGAGTCCGCCCGGGCTGCCGTGGACGCCTGCCCGGATCTGTCCTTGCTTGACATAACCCACGTCATTACCGTCTCCTGCACAGGATTCTTCAACCCCGGTCCTGACTATAAGATCGTCCGTGCGTTGGGGTTGGACCCTGCCGTCCAGCGTTATCACCTCGGATTCATGGGCTGCTATGCCGCCTTTCCAGCACTGCGGGCCGCCAAGTCGTTCTGCGAAGCAGATCCGCAGGCCGTTGTCCTGGTGGTCTGTGCCGAGCTGTGCTCCCTGCACGTGCGGACCTCGAACGATCCTGACACCATCATGGGTTCGGCGCTGTTCGCCGACGGAGCGGCGGCAGCCATCATTACGGCCCGGAACGATCCGGACGCGCCTGCGCTGATGCAACTGGACCACTTCGAAACCGTCCTTACGCCGGTGGGCGAGGAATCCATGGCCTGGAACATCGGCGACCATGGCTTCGAAATGGTGCTGGGCAACTACGTCCCCCACATCATCGACGATCACATCATCGGCGCCCTCGCGCCGCTGCTGACAAGGGATCCCTCGCTGCGCGGACTCCCCTACCGGGACATCCGCCATTGGGCCATCCATCCCGGCGGCCGGAGCATCCTTGACAAGGTCCAGACGCGCCTTGAACTCACCGACGAGCAACTCGTTCCGGCACGGGATACGTTGCGGGACTACGGCAACATGAGCAGTGCCACCGTGCTGTTTGTCCTCAGGCACATCCTGGAGCAGCCGCCGGTGGAGGGTGAGGAACGCATCTGCTCCATGGCGTTCGGCCCCGGACTCACGGTGGAGACCGGGCTCTTCACGAAACTCCGCCAGGCAGCCACCGGGAAACGGGCGGTGCAGCCAGAGGCGGCCTCGTCACTGGTCTGACCTGTGTCCCTGATGCGGCAAAGGGCTGCGGACGCAGTGGAAATGATGGACCTGCCGGACTGTGATCCCACCAAACTCGAGCTCACGTACCGGCAATTCGGACTGGTGAACCGGCTCTTCTCCGGCTGGCGGCAGCTGTACCGCCGCGAGCTCCGCCCTCTGCTCTCCCACGACACTGAAACCACGCTCCTCGACATAGGATGCGGGGGTGGGGACCTGGCACGCCAGCTCGCCCTCTGGTCCGCCCGGGACAAACTGCTGCTCGAGGTCACCGGCATTGACCCGGACGCCAGGGCATACAGCTACTCGTCACGCCGCCCCCACCACGTCTCAGTCCGGTTCCGCCAGGCGGACAGTGCCGACCTGGTCCGCGAAGGCCGCCGGTTCGACGTCGTCATCTCGAACCACGTCATCCACCACCTCCAACCAGCGGAGGTGACGCAGCTCCTGGCAGATTCGCAAGCCCTGGGGCGCCGGATTTCCCTGCACAACGACCTCCGCCGGAACATCGCAGCCTACGCACTTTTCTCCCTGGCGGCCCTCCCCTTCCGCGGCTCGTTCATCCGTGCGGACGGCCTGACCTCGATCAGGCGCAGCTACACCCCGGCAGAACTCACCGCCGCCGCTCCCCCCGGCTGGCAGGTGGCGCGCCACTCCCCTTTCCATCAGGTCCTCATGCACGGTCCGGACCATCCCGATGGCTGACGTGGTGGTCGTCGGCGGCGGACCCGTGGGTCTGTATCTCGCCGCCCTGCTGCTTCAGGAAGGCGTCGCGGTCCAGGTCCTTGAACAGCGGCTCCACCGGGAACACCACTCGCGGGCCATCGGCATCCATCCCCCCGCCCTCGCGGCGCTGGACAGGGCAGCGGTGGCCAGCGCCATGGTTGATGCCGGCGTGCAGATCCGCGGCGGCATTGCAGTCAGCGGCGCGAAGACCGTAGGGTCAATGTCTTTCGCGTCGGTCTCGGAGCGCTTCCCGTTTGTCCTGTCGCTCGCCCAGGTCACAACGGAATCCCTGCTGGAGCAGCGTGTACACGAACTCGACGGTGCGGCGCTCGTCAGGGGCGCCAGGGTGACGGAAATAGCGGACGACGGCGGACTGGTCACCGTCCGTGCTGCCGCCACCAAGACAGGCGGTGCCGGCACCCGGATCACCTCACGGCTTTTGGTCGCCGCCGACGGCTCGCGGTCCCTGATGCGCAGCCTGCTGGGCATCCCGGCCACGTCCCGAACCTATCCCGACCATTATGTGATGGGTGATTTCGAAGGTACCGGCAAAAACCTGAACGAAGCCGTCCTGTACCTCGAAGCCGAAGGGATAGTGGAATCCTTTCCGCTGCCGGGCGGTCTCCGCCGCTGGGTAGTGAGGGTTCCCCGGCCCGAATCGGTCCCGGACGCCGTCGAACTGGCACGGATGGTCCACCACCGCACGGGGATCCGGCCGGACCCGGCCACCAACACCATGCTCAGTAGCTTCAGCCCGCGCTCCACGGTGGCGTGCCGATCAGTCTCGGGGCGGGCCGTCCTGATCGGTGATGCTGCCCATGAAATAAGCCCCATCGGCGGCCAAGGCATGAACCTTGGCTGGCTGGACGCGGCGGAACTCGCGCCGATCATCTGTGATGCCCTGGCGGGGAAACCGGTTGGCCAGCGCCTGCACGCCTATTCCGCCCGGCGTCGCAAGGCCGCCTCGGTAGCGCGATGGCAGTCCGAAGTGAATATGACGCTGGGGCGCCCGCTGGGGCGGCCGCTCCTGGCCTTGAGGAACCGGGCAGTCAGCGCCGTGTCCGGCATTCCGGCGGCCAACAGGCTGGTGGCCCGCCGGTTCACCATGCAGTAACCCCCGCGCCAAAGGGCTCCGGGTCAGGAATTCACGAAGTAGCAGTCGTAACTGTCCTGGCTGATGATCAGGCCGTCCCGGACTTCAAAGACCGACGACGTCCGGGCGCGGATGGTCTCCCCGGCATCCCAGTACCGCAGGTCCATCAGCGTCCGAGCCGACCAGTCGGCCTCCACCACAACCCGACCGCCTTCGCAGGTAGTGCGGCGGATCTCGAACTTCTGGTCCGCCACTACTTCGCCGCTTTGATCGAGCCCAGCCATCGCCTGGTCCCGCGTCCGCATGGAGCCTTCAGCCGCGAGCAGATGCGGCGCCTCGACCAACACGAAGTCCGCAGCGAGGAAACGGCCGATGGCCCCGCCGTCACCGCCGGCTTCCAGGGTCCGGATAAAGTCCAGGACAAGTTCCAGTGCGTTGGGTTCGGACGCAATCAGTTCAGCCATGGCATCGACATTAGCCGACGCGGCCGACGCCCTGCGGCGTCCGCCGCTAGGCTTTCCGCATGACCGCTGTATCACCGCCCACTTCATTCACTCCTGCGCACCTGAGGGAACGGGTGCAGGAAATCCTGTCTGCGGGATCGCTGCCGCCCATCGTCCAGGCCGGGAATCCCGTACTCCGCCAGCGGGCCGCGTCCTTCGACGGCCAGATCAGCGCCGCCGAGCTGGACCAGTTGATTGCCCTCATGCGCGACGTGATGCACGAAGCCCCTGGTGTGGGGCTGGCCGCCCCGCAACTCGGAATCCCGCTGCAGCTGGCAGTCCTTGAGGACCAGTACGACGTCGACCCCGAGGCCGCTGCACTGCGGCACCGTAGCCCTCTGGAGTTCCTCACCATCATCAACCCGCGCTACACGGCCGTCGGAACGGAAAGCGCCGCGTTCTTCGAGGGGTGCCTCTCCCTGACCGGCCTGCAGGCAGTGGTAGTACGGCCAGAACGGGTGCTGCTCCGGTTCGACACCCCCGGAGGCTTGGCGTCGGAACGGGAATTCGAGGGCTGGCAGGCGAGAATTGTGCAGCACGAAACCGATCACCTCCATGGCACCCTCTACGTTGACCGCGCCGAGTTGAGGTCCTTGAGCTCCAACGCCGAGTACGCCGCCAACTGGGCCGAGCCGGGGATCGGAAAGGCGCGTGCGGCCCTGGGCTTCCTGCCCGAGAACCCCTGACGCGCCTGCACTCCAGCACGCCTCTTGGTCAATCCGGCGGTGCGTCTGCCGGATTTGCGTCGGTCGGGAGGAACCGGGCCCACCAGCGCAGGATGTGCTCGAATCTCTGACGCCGGTGCTGCGGCCTGCCTGACCGGGAAAGTTCATGGTCCTCGCCCGGGAACACCAGCAGCTGGGCTTCCACACCCTGCCGCTTCAGGGCCGTGAAATATCGCTGGCCCTGCTCCAGCGGACACCTGAGATCGTTTTCGCTGTGGATGACCAGCGTCGGGGTCTGCACGTTGCCCACGTGCTCGAACGGGCTTTGCGCGGCGACCTCCACCGTTGAGCTGCCGAGATATTCGTTGCCGAAGTACCAGCCAATGTCGGCCGAGCCCTCGAAACTGACCGGGTCCAGGAATCCACGCTCCACAATGGCACCGTGGAACCTCTGGTGGTGCGCGATGGTCCAGGCGGTCAGGTATCCGCCGTACGAGCCGCCCATGATGCCCAGCCGGCCCGTGTCCAGCGCCGGAAATTTGGCCAGCGCCCCGTCCAGGAACGCGAGGACATCCTCCATGTCGTCGGTGCCAAAGCGGCCCTTAATGGCCAGCCCGTGTTCCCGGCCGTAGCCGGCAGAGCCGCGGGGATTGCACATCAGCACGGCATAGCCCGCAGCCGCGTACACCTGGGCTTCGTCGAACAGGGCAACGGTGAACTGGGCAAACGGCCCGCCATGGATGGTCAGCAGGACCGGGTGCGGACCCTTGCCCGCAGGCCTGACGAGCCAGCCATGGACGGGATAGCCATCGGGCGCCTCAAACGTCAGCTCCTGTGGAACCACAATGTCCGTCTGTGTCCGCAGAACGGCCGAAAAGTCTGTCAGCAGCCGCAGCTGCCCGTCGTCGAGCACTCCGACGTCCCCGTGAGTAGACGGATCGCCGAATACGACGAGCAGCGAACCACCCGCCCAGGCAGCGCCCGTCACCACCTTGTCGCCGTGCACCAGCAGGGCATGCCCGCCCGTCGCCCCCAGCTCGAGGAGCTCAACCGAGCCTTGCGCGTTGTTCAGGACCAGGGCGTGGTCCGGGCCGCGGAGCTCAATCCGGGCACCCGGCGGCGCAACGTCCATCAACTCAGGGTCGGTCAGCGCAACCGGCATGCCGCCGTCAGCCGCGACGCAGTACAGCACGGCGTTACGTGCCACGAAGTCCCGGCCCGAACCGCCCAGGTCCCGGGCAATGTAGAACAGCCATTTGCCGTCTCTGGACTGCCGGACCTCCGATACGGTTTGAGGTGCGGCTACTCCCTTATCCACCGGGAGGGGGTCGCCGCCGGTGACCGGCACCCTGTAGATCAAGGTGGCCAAGTCGTCATCGTTCTCCGGCGGTGCTGCCACAAAGTAGACGGCTGATCCGTCTGCACTGAAAACTCCGGAGCTGGCGTCCGTGGCGAGCGACGTCAGCTGCCGGGCTTCCGGCAGCGACGGAGCCGCAGGCGGTGCCAGCGGTTCGCCGCCGAGTTCCGGGACGTCCACGATGAACAGCTGCTGCGGCTTGTCGCGCGTGTAGCCAACGCTGTTCAGCCTGTACTGGTAGGAGGACATCAGCCGTGGGGCCTCCGCCTCCGCGGTGATGGCTTCGCTGCTGCCGTACCGTCCGGCCTCGGGCTCGCGGGAGCTGAAGACTATCCGGTGCGAATCAGGCGACCAGGCGAAGGATTCCACTCCGAGCAGCCTGTCGGTAATGACCTGGGGTTCACCGCCGCCGGCCTCCACCACGACGAGCTGCGCTTTCGATGATGGTCCGCCTGTCCGGAGGAAGGCGAGGACCAGTCCATCAGGAGAGAATGCAGGGCCGGTGTCCCGGAAGCCCCTGGTTATTCGCCGCGGCAGCTGCTCCTGGTTCAACGGGATGTTCCACAGCTGGCCCACGTAGGAATCAGCAGCGAAATCCGGCCTGGTCACCGACACAACAGCACGGCTGCCGTCCGGGTGAACGGCCGGCGCGGAGACGGAATTGAGCAGCGGGAGGTGTTCTGGCTTCACCCACGTGAGCCTAACGTGCGGCTTTCCCCCAAGCGAACATGCGGCCGGAACACTCGCGCGGGCTCCGCGCCGGCCCGCTCCCCGCCCTAAGATGGTCCGTATGCCATCAAGCCCTCGCCCTCCGCTGCGCTGCCCCGTGTGCGGCGCCGCACTGAATGTCCGGGGCGGGCCGGGTAACGCGGCCCGCAAGGCCTTGGTCTGCGGATCCGGGCACGGCTTCGACGCGGCGAAGCAGGGCTACTTCAACCTGCTGGTGGGCAAGGGGACAGTCTTTGAAGCCGACACTGCAGAGATGGTGGCGGCCCGGTTCGCTTTCCTCGACGGCGGACATTACCGCCCCCTGGCAGACGCCGTCGCGGCCGCCGTCGTGCCCGGTATAACCCCGGGCGAACCATTCACAGTCCTCGATTCGGGTACTGGGACCGGCCACTATCTCAGGGTGGTGCTGGATGAGGTGCAGCGGCGCACCGCCAGCTGCGCCGCCGTCGCGCTCGACATCTCCAAGTTCGCGCTCCGCCGCGCCGCGCGCCTCAACCCCGAGGCCGTCAGCCTTGCCTGCGATGTGTGGCAGCCGCTCCCTGTGGCCGACGCCGCCGTCGACGCCATCACGGTGATCTTCGCCCCCCGCAACGCCGCCGAATTCGCCCGGGTCCTCCGCCCCGGCGGAAGGCTGGTGGTGGTGACGCCGCGCGCCGGACACCTGGCCGCCGTTGCCGCCCAGGCGGGGATGCTGTCCATTGAGGACGACAAGGACGCGCGGCTGGCAGATTCCCTCTCGCCGCACTTCGCCGCCGAGTCCACCCGGGATCTGGATATCCTGATGATGCTAACGCCCAGCGAGCTAGCTGACCTGGCCTTCATGGGTCCGGCCGGGCACCACCTGGACCGCACGGCCATTGCGGCCAAAATCGGGAACGGCGGGGTGTCGACCCAGGTGGAGGCACGATTCCGGATCACGGTCTTCCGTCCGGCACGGTCCGCACCGTAACGACTTGGCCACGTTCAACCGCTGCCCTTCACGCAACCTGCCGTCCTGCTTTCCGGCGGACTAGGATAAATAGACAGCTACCGAATGGTCAAGGGGGACGGAATGTTTGAATGGCTCGGCGAAAACTGGTGGGCCCTGTGGCTCACCGCCTTCCTCGCGTTCGCAGTGATCGAAATGATCACCCTTGACCTGTTCTTCATCATGCTCGGCGGCGGAACAGTTGCCGCGCTCGTCGCAGATTTTGCCGGCGCTGACCTGTGGCTGCAGATTGTGGTGTTCTGCGTCGTCTCCCTGCTGATGATCGCCTTTGTCCGCCCGGTGGCACTAAGCCATCTGAAAAAGGGACCCGCCGACCAGCGCACCAACATTGACCGGCTCATCGGCGAGCAGGCCCTGGTGATGGAAGCGGTCAGCTCCACCGGCGGCCTCGTCAAGATCGGGGGCGATGTCTGGAGCGCCCGGTCCTCCGGTGGCGTCCTGCCTGCCGGCCAGAAGGCAGTGGTCTCCGCCATCGACGGGGCCACGGCTGTTGTTTCCGCCCAGCCGGAGCAGGCCACTCAGTCCTAAGTACAGCCTAACAATTGGGGAATAGGAGTCGTATGGATAACGCAGGAGGAGCCGCCCTGGCCATTGTGCTGGTGGTCCTGATCGTGTTCGTGATCATTGTCTTGGTCCGCTCGGTGCGGATTATCCCGCAGGCGAGGGCCGGGGTCGTTGAACGGCTCGGCAAGTACCAGCGGACCCTTAACCCGGGACTCACCATCCTGATCCCGTTTGTGGACCGGCTCCTGCCGCTCCTGGACCTGAGGGAGCAGGTGGTGTCCTTTCCACCGCAGCCGGTCATCACCGAAGACAACCTGGTAGTGTCCATCGACACTGTGGTGTACTTCCAGGTCACTGATCCGCGCGCAGCCACCTATGAGATTGCCAATTACATCCAGGCCGTGGAGCAGCTCACCACTACCACCCTGCGTAACGTTGTGGGCGGCCTGAACCTGGAAGAGGCGCTCACATCCCGCGACCAGATCAACGGCCAGTTGCGCGGTGTCTTGGACGAGGCAACCGGCCGCTGGGGCATCCGGGTCTCGCGCGTGGAGCTGAAGGCCATTGACCCGCCCCACTCGATCCAGGACTCGATGGAGAAGCAGATGCGGGCCGAGCGAGACCGCCGCGCTGCCATCCTCACGGCCGAAGGCACCAAGCAGTCCGCCATCCTCACGGCCGAGGGCCAGCGGCAAGCGTCGATCCTTGCGGCTGAGGGCGACGCCAAGGCGGCCATCCTCCGCGCAGACGGTGAGGCACAGGCCATCCAGAAGGTCTTTGACGCCATCCACAAGGGCAACCCCGACCAGAAGCTCCTGGCCTACCAGTACCTTCAGACGCTTCCGAAAATCGCAGAGGGATCATCAAACAAGCTGTGGATCGTTCCCAGCGAAATTGGCGAGGCACTCAAGGGCATCGGCCAGGCGCTCGGCGGCACCAATCCTGGTCCGACCGCGGGCGGCGGCGGGCTGTTCGACGAGGAACCCGCTAAACAGCCTGGGTCCTGACACGGATTTGCCTCATACGGGGCGGGAGG
Source organism: Pseudarthrobacter arbutini (assembly GCF_054510915.1). Taxonomy (NCBI): domain Bacteria; kingdom Bacillati; phylum Actinomycetota; class Actinomycetes; order Micrococcales; family Micrococcaceae; genus Pseudarthrobacter; species Pseudarthrobacter arbutini. The sequence continues at coordinate 50,193 of NZ_JBTNDQ010000002.1, forward strand.
GGATTCGCGCTTGGTCGCGGGTCCCCTCCCGTTTTGCGGCTGGGCCCCACGCCGGTATAATTGAGTATTTGTCCGGTCGGACCAGATCCGCTGGAACAAGAAAGCTTCGCAATGCGTTGAATCTTATGATGCAGCACAGTGCACACAGTAGTCCGGGGCGGTTATGCCGTTCCGGCTTGCGTGGAGTCCTGCTCCGCGAACCGACCAGAGGGAGAAAACATGAGCGATCGCAGCCTGCGGGGTATGCGCCTTGGCGCGCAGAGCATGGAGACCGAGTCCGGCGTTGAGCCGGCTCCGCGCCAGCGCGTCGAATACCGGTGCGAGGACGGCGAGCAGGTCTTCGTGACGTTCTCTTCAGAGGCTGAAATTCCTCCTGTGTGGGTTTCCAAGACCGGCAAGGAAGCGCTCCTCGTTGATGGCGAACGTCCGGACACCAGCAACGAAAAGGCTGTCCGTACGCACTGGGACATGCTTCTCGAGCGCCGTTCCCTTCCGGAGCTGGAGCAGATCCTCGAGGACCGGCTGACCATCCTGCGCGAACGCCGTGGCGAACGGCGCAGCGCCTGACCCCAGCGGCGGTCACGGCCTCCCACCGAGGTCATAGCGTCACCGATTGACGCGATCTGAACGATTAAGAAAGGGCCGGGCCGGCAACGTGATCACGTTGCCGGCCCGGCCCTTATCTTTGTCTTAACGGCGTTGCAGGTCAGCCCTGTGCCGGATCCTTCTTGCCTGTGAGCTTGTTCCAGCGTGCCTGCAGGCCCCACCTGGTGACGTTGACCATAGCCTCAACAACAATGTTGCCGCTCATCTTTGACGCTCCGAGCTCGCGCTCCACGAACGTAATGGGGCGTTCCTCGATCCTGAGGCCCAGCTTGGCTACACGCCACGCCAAGTCAACCTGGAAGCCGTAGCCCACTGAATCGACAAGGTCGAGGTTCAGTTTTTCCAGCGTGGTCCGCCGGAAGGCGCGGTAGCCGCCGGTGACGTCCTTGATCTTCAGGCCCAGCATCAGCCGGGCGTACGTGCTGCCAGTACGTGAAATCGCCTGCCGGTACAGCGGCCAGTTGACCACGCTGCCACCGGGAACCCAGCGGGATCCCATGGCAAGGTCCGCGCCCTGTTCAACGGCTTCCAGCAGCTGGGGAAGCTGTTCGGGCTGGTGTGAGCCGTCCGCATCCATTTCCACCAGGACGTCGTAGCCTGCCTCGAGTCCCCATTTGAACCCGGCAATGTAGGCGGCTCCCAGGCCTGCCTTGCCTTTGCGGTGCAGGACGTGAACCTGTGCATCCTCGGCGGCAAAGCCGTCCGCAAGCTGACCGGTGCCGTCCGGGCTGTTGTCATCCACCACCAGTACGTCCGAGGCCGGTACGGCTGCGCGGAGGCGTTGAAGAGTCTTGGGCAGCGATTCCAGCTCGTTGTAAGTAGGAATGATGGTGAGGACGCGCACAAAGGGCCTTCCTGGACGGGAGCGGTCGGAGCGGCTGAACCGTCGCGGAGTAGCTGGCGGTCAGGCGCAACTACCTATTATAGGGCGCTTTATGGGGGCGTTGGCCGGTGTGTCCGGTCAAGAGCGCAGTGCCGGACTCGAATGCAGCTCCACGCCGTCCTTCACGGTCTGCAGGCACACCGGGTCCACGCCGGTATCAAGTGCCGGGAGAAGGGGCGTGCGGGCACGCGGATCCGTGCTCCAGGACTGGACGCGGCCGTCCGCCACCTGGACCATGAGCTCCTCAGCATCCCAAACAGCGAAACTGGCTGGTGCGCCGGGAACCAGTTGCCCGGCCATCGGGTTGTGGTGCTTTGCTGCCCGCCACCCCGCGCGGGTGTGGCCGAGGAACGCTGCGCGGGCCGAGATCCGTTCAGCGTGGTTGTGGTGTTCCAGGCAGGCACGCACGCTGGACCACGGGCGCAGTGGTGTCACCGGGCTGTCGCTGCCGAAGCAGATAGGAACACCGGCAGCATAGAACGAGGCAAACGGGTTCATGGAGCGGCTCCGGCTCCCCAGGCGCTGCTCATACATGCCGCCTTCGTTCCCCCAGTCAGCGTCGAACCGTGGCTGGGCGCTGACTGTGACGGAGTAGCGGGCCAGCTGTTGCACTGATTTGGGGTCTGCGACTTCCACATGTTCGAAGCGGTGGCCGGCGGCACGGATCCGTTGTTCGCCCACTTCGGCGGCCGCGAGTTCCAGTGCCTCCAGCGCGGCATCAAGTCCCGCGTCGCCGATGACGTGGAAGCCGCCCTGGATGCCCAGCAGCGAGCAGGCCGCCAGGTGGGCGCCGGCCTGCTCTGCCGAGAGGTAGAGGCTGCCCCGCTCCCCCGCCGCGTCGCTGTAGCCGGCCCTCAGTGCCGCTGTCCTGGAGCCGAGGGAACCGTCAATGTTCAGGTCGCCTGCCAGGCCGCGCACGGATACGCCCAGTTCGTCCAGCAGCGCCCGGGCCTGCTCCTCGGAGGTGGCCAGTTCGCCCCAGTACGGCAGGATTTCCGGCATGGCCTCTCCGGCCGCCGTGTTCCACGCGGCGGCAAGGCGAAGGTCGGAAACTCCGCCGATATGCGGCGCGGCCATCTCCGCCAGTGCCACATAGCCGTTTTCGGCCGCTTCGGTCAGGGCGCGCCGCTGGTAGGCCCGGAGGCTGGCCTCCGGGAGCCGCCGTGCTTCCTGGCGGGCCGCTGTATGGGCGGCCCGCTTCACTTGTGAACCCGCGCTGTAGCCGTCCAGTCCGCCAAGCCCGGCGGCGGCAGCCAAGGAGGAAGAGACCAACGCCGAATGCGCATCAACCCTGGCCAGGAACACCGGCCTGCCGCCGGCCGCCTGCTCAAGCTCCTCGGCCGCCGGCAGGGCCGGGTCCTCCCACGTGGATTCATCCCAGCCATGACCCAGCAGGGGGCCGTCGCCTTTGGCTGCGGCCACGGCATCGAGCAATTGCCGGGCGGAACGGATCCCGCCCAGCTGGAGGGAACCCAGTGCGATGCCGGTTTCCGTGAGGTGGACGTGGGAGTCAACAAACCCCGGCGCTACGAGGGCGCCATGGAGGTCGATGATCTCCATGGAACTGTCGGCGATGGAGGATGCCGCCTGCTCGGAGCCGACCCAGGCCACGGTGTCGCCGTCAACCAGCATGGCGGTGGCAAAGGGGTCTGCTGCTGTGTAGACCGAGCCGTTGCGGTACAGGACCACCTTCCGCTCGTCCGGCGCGGGCGTGGTGGAACGTTCAGTGGTCATGCGGGCGAAGCTCCTGGGGCTAGGGGGAAGAAGGCAGGCTGTCGGTGCATCGGAGCCGGGACATCAAAGTACGGAAGAGTAGGCCACGACGCCGCGGCGGATGAGTGATATTGCTTCTGCGCAAAGCCTGGAGACGCGCGGATCCAGGCCGGGAATCTTGGCGAGCTGGTCCAGGAGGTCGATGACCTGTTTGACCCAGCGGACGAAGTCGCCTGCCGCCAGGTCCGTGCCGTTGAGCACTTCCTGGAGGTGCCGTCCCTTGGCCCATTTGTACATCGGCCAGACAAGACCGAGTTCGGGTTCGGCAGTCAGCGGAAGTTTGTTCGCTTCTTCCACGTCCTCCAGGGCCGACCATTCCCGGATCACCACATCCACGGACGATTCAAGCGAGACGCTCGGCATCCGGGGGCGGAGGCCCCTGTCCTCGCGTTTGGCCTGGTAGACCAGGACGCTGGCCAGGGCCGCTACTTCGACGGCGTCCAGGTCGTTGAGTGCGCCCAGCCGCAGTGCTTGCGAAATCAGCAGGTCCTTCTCGCCGTAGATCCGGCGGAGCCGCTGGCCGTCCGGGCTGATGGCCAGGCGCCCGTCAGCTCCTGCTTCCAGGTAGCCGTAGGCGGAAAGGACGTCGCAGACGCGATCGAAGGTCTTGGCAATGGTGTTGGTCCGGCCCTGGATCTGCCGGACGAGGGCATCCGTCTCCCGGCGCAGCTTCCACCAACGCTCAGACCAACGGGCGTGGTCTTCACGCTCGCTGCAGCCGTGGCAGGGGTGGGCCCGGAGCGCCCGGCGAAGCTCCGTGATGCGTTTCTCCTGATGGGGCAAACCGGACCCCATGCCAAAATCGGTGCTGCGGCCGGGGGCAGGCGGGCGGTTCTCGCGCAGCGCATTCCTGGCCGACGATGCGAGGTCACGCCGGGATTTCGGGACCTTTGCGTTGAACGACTTCGGAATCCGGATCCGTGTCAGGGGCGCGATGGGGCCCTCAAGGTCCTCGGTGCTGATTCGCCTGAGCTGGTTGTCGAGCGTCAGGATGGCAGGTCGCGGCTCCCTGCCGCTGTGGTCCGAGCTGAGCACAATCGCCGGTCCGGGCGCCCGCCCGCCCGGGACGTCCACCACGTCGCCGGGCATCAGCCGCGCCAGGGAGTCTTCATTCAGCGACTTATGAGCCCGGGACTTGCTGCGGGAGGTGACATTCTCGGCGTCGGACAGTTCACGGCGCAACCGGGCATACTCGGTGAAGTCTCCGAGGTGGCAGGTCATGGATTTTGCGTATCCCACGAGGGACTCTTCGCGGCTGCGCACCTGCTTGGCAAGTCCGACAACGGACCGGTCAGCCTGGAACTGCGCGAAGGAGGATTCAAGGATTTCCCGCGCACGGGCGCGGCCAAACTGCGCCAACAGGTTGATGCTCATGTTGTAGGTCGGCCGGAAGCTTGAGTTCAGCGGATACGTACGCCGCGAGGCGAGGCCGGCAACAGCAGCAGGGTCCGTGCCCGGCTGCCACAGGACAACGGCATGTCCTTCGATGTCGATGCCGCGGCGGCCCGCGCGGCCGGTCAGCTGCGTGTACTCCCCCGCGGTGATGTCCACATGGGCTTCGCCATTGAACTTGTCGAGCTTTTCCAGGACCACGGATCGGGCTGGCATGTTGACGCCCAGGGCCAGCGTTTCGGTGGCGAACACAGCCTTGACCAGGCCCTCGACGAATAGCTTCTCCACTACTTCCTTGAACGTGGGAAGCATGCCGGCATGGTGGGACGCGAAACCACGCAGCAGGCCATCGCGCCACGTCCAGAAGCCGAGGACGTCCAGGTCCTCTGACGGGATGTCCTGCCCGGCCTCATCAACGCGCTGCGCAATGATCTGCTGCTCCTTCTCCGTGGTCAGCCAGAGTCCGGACGAGACACATTGGGCAACGGCGGCATCGCAGCCTGCCCGCGAGAAGATAAACGTGATGGCGGGCAGCAGGTCCTGCCGGTCCAGGCTGGCAATTACTTGGGGCCGGCTGGCCTTCCGGACGGCGCCGGGCTGGGCTCCCTGCCGGGGGCGGTCCTCGGTCCGTTGCCGGTGCTGCCGGCGCTGGCTTCGTCCGCCGTGGCCAAAGCGTCCGGCGAAACTTTGCTGGCCTTCGCTGCGGGCCATCTTGAGCAGGTCCGGATTGACCTCGAACCCCGGCCCGTCCGCGTCTTTGGTGGCCGCGGTGAGCCGCTCCTGGACCGGTAGTGGAGCTCCGGTCTCCGCATCCGCGGGCGGGGCGATTTCGTCGAAGGTGGTTTCTCCGGCGAACAGGTCCACGATGTCCCGGCCCACCATAACGTGCTGCCACAGGGGAACCGGGCGGTGCTCGGAGACAATGATGTCGGTGTCGCCGCGCACGGTATCCAGCCAGGCACCGAATTCTTCTGCGTTGGAAACTGTGGCGCTGAGGGAAGCTACCTGGACTTCGCTGGGGAGGTGGATGATGACTTCCTCCCAGACGGCACCACGGAAGCGGTCCGCGAGGTAGTGGACTTCGTCCATGACCACAAAGCCGAGGTCATCCAGGGTGTCCGAGTCCGCGTAGAGCATGTTCCGGAGGACTTCCGTGGTCATGACCACCACGGGGGCGTCGCCATTGATGCTGGTGTCGCCGGTCAGTAGACCGACGTTTTCCGCCCCGTACTTTTCGGAGAGTTCCGTGAATTTTTGGTTGCTCAGAGCCTTGATCGGGGTGGTGTAGAAGGCCTTGAGGTTTCGTTCCAAAGCGAGATAGATGGCAAATTCGCCCACGATGGTTTTACCGGCACCAGTGGGGGCAGCCACCAGCACTCCCTTGCCCTCCTGGAGGGACCGGCAGGCGAGGCGCTGGAATTCGTCAAGTTCAAAATCAAGGGTGCGGACAAACCCGCCGAGGTAGGTGCCCGCTTCGGCCGTGCGTTCCGCGCTGGCCCGGTAGCTGTCAGAGGGCGAGAGTGGCCCGGAAATAGAGGACATGCCTCAAGCCTAGTGCGCCGCGCGCTACAGGTTCTTCAGTTCGCTGCCGGGCGTCGCGATGTCGGCTGTCGCGTCCGTCTCAGCAGCTTGTTTCGCCACGCGCTTGTCGCGGCGCTTGTCGTTGAAGATACACAGCCCGATCGCCGCGAAGAACAGAATTAGCAGCGGCGCAGCCAGCAGGAACATGGACAGCGCGTCCGTGCCTGGTGCTGCCAGTGCAGCCAGGACAAAGACCAGGAAGACGATAATCCGCCAGGCTTTGAGGATGGTCCGGCCCCTGACCACACCGGCCATGTTGATGCCGACCAGGATCACCGGGACCAGGAAAGAGATCCCGAGGATAAGCAACATCTGCGTGGCAAACGTCAGGTAGTCGGTGGCCGAAATGTTGTTGGCGCCGGTGGCGGGTGTGAACTGTAGCAGCGCCCTGACCACGGTGGGGAACACCAGCCAGGCCACAAACACACCCGCCAGGAACAGGGGCACAGCGGCCGCCATAAAGCCGAGCGTGTAGCCGCGTTCCTTCTTGGTCAGACCCGGGGTGATAAAAGCCCACACCTGATAGATCCAGACAGGGCTGGAGATAACCAGCCCTATCTGGATGGCAATCTGGATCTTGAAGGCAAAAGGATCTGCGATGGTCGCGAAGTTCAGGACCGCGGTGCGCCCCGTATCCCGGGCAATGGAAATCAGCGGGTCCGACAGGCTGGCCACGACTGGGTCGTAAAGGAACCAGCCGCCCACGCCGGCAAGCAGCACAGCAATCGCCGATTTAATCAGCCGGTTCTTGAGCTCCTTGAGGTGGTCCCAAAGAGCCATCCGCCCCTCAGGGTTGGACTTACGGCCCCGCGTCAGTGCCACTTCGGGTTAGGCGCGGGTCGACGGCGGAACGTCAGTGCCGTCGGTCGGCTCACCGGGCTTCGCCGGGGGGTGGTTAACGACCTTGCCTTCCACCGGGCCGGAAGCTGTGTCGGTGGAGTCGGTTTTGCCGTCGTTCTTCATCTCCTTGACCTCGGACTTGATGATCCGCATGGACTGGCCAAGGCTGCGGGCCATGGCAGGGAGTTTGGGCGCGGCGAAAAGCAGCAGCGCAACGACGATGATAATGACAATTGGCCACGGGCCATCAAAGAGTCTTCCCACGGGAAATCCTTTCCTCTAACAACATCCTACGTCTAACTGAGATTGAGATCGCGAAGCGACTGGGGCTGGCCCCGGTCGTGCTTACGCTGGACGCGCCTCTGGCGGCGGCCCTCCCGGCGGGATGACTTGGATGCGTCGTAATCATGACGCATCTGGGCCGGTGAGGCAAAAACAGCCGCGCCGGGCCGAGCCGAGCCTGGCTGCTGCGGGCCGTCATCGACGGTGGCCGCTGCCGGCGCCAAGTGCGCCACTTTGGCTCCGGCGGCGCCCAGGTCCTTCATTACCGCCATGAACTGGCGGTACAGCCGGATGCCCAGGAGGACATAGAAGAGCAGGGAGAGCGCAATAAGCGCAATCCAGATCAGGATCCAGGACCACCAAGGCATGCTGACGAGTCTAGCCGCCGTACCGGGCCAGGGCCGCCTCGATCCAGTCCAGCGCCGCCGCTCCAAGCTCGGAAGGTTCGAGGATCCTGGCGGCCCCGCCGTGCTGGGCCACGAACATGGGTAGCCAGGCAGTGCTGCCGAACCGGATCTCGGCCACAAGGCCGCCGTCGGGAAGGGGTGCCACACGTTCGGCGTAATAATCGTCCGCCAAGCCGGCGCCCTGCCTGGTGAGCTGTACGAGGACCGTGGTGTCGTCGTCGTTGGGCGTGAACAGCTTGGCCGGAAAGCTTTCCCCGGCCCGGACGTGCGTGGAGGCGGGATTTCCGTTCGGGTGGACCTCCTGCACCCGGTCCAGCCTGAAGTTCCGCAGCCCCTGGGCCGAATGGCAGTAGGCCTCGAAGTACCAGGTGTTGTCCAGGGAATACAGGCGGAGCGGATCCACGTCCCGTTCGGAGACTTGGTCGCGCTGGGCGGAGAAGTACACGAGCCGCAGCTGCAACCGCTCCTGGATTGCACCACGGACAACGTCAAGGACGGCCGAATCCGAGGGTCCCACCTCCGGACCGGCAAGCGAACCGGCCCGCAGCCCTTCTTCGCCGGCCGCTGCCATCAGCTTGAGGGTCACCGACTCCAGGGCACCTCCTTCGGCAAGTTCGGGAAGCCCATTGAGCGTCTCGAGCCCGGTCAGCAGCGCGCAGGCCTCGTCCACAGTGAACCGGACCGGCCTCGTGAGATCCAGGTCCTGGGTGATATAAACGTGGCCTTCCTCCCAATGGATGTCCAGGAGGTCGTCTGGGTATCCCTCGGGAAGTCCGGAGCAGATGAGGATCCGCAGGTCGCTTTCCAGCTCCGCGGGCGTGACACCGAAGCGGGCTGCGACGTCCTGGATATGCAGGCCCTGGTTGTGGACCAGGAACGGCACCAGCTGCAGCATGCGCTTGAGCTGGTCCTCAGAAGTGCGTTTGCGGACGGCGCGGCCCCGCGGTGCGTCCGCAAACAGAAAGGCAGGGCTGGGAGCAGCGCAGAAGGCGGCCGCGTTGCGTAGCCGGTGACGCACGGCTGCCACCAGCTCGTCGGGAGCATGTGCCACAGCGTCCGGGCCATAGGATGCGAGCTCTTCGGCCAGCACCTCAGCGTCCCTGAAGTTGACCTGCAGCCGTTCGTAGCCGGCGTCGGGCGTCCCCGCACTCCCGGCGGCAACCGGCGTGGCGCGCCGGCGCAAGCCAAGGAGTCGGCCCTCCCGGACGTCCACGACGGCGGTCCGGAGCGGGAGCTCCGGAAGCCGGTCCAGTTCTGCGCGGACATTGAAGTTCGGTGGCGCCGGGTAGGTTTCCTTCTCCAGCACCGTGACGGGGCCCGTGAACCGGGAGAGCCGGAAGTGGCGCGGTGCCTTGCGCGAGCGGTCGTAGCCGGTCAGATACCACTGGCCGAAGCGGCTGCCGAGGCCCCACGGCTCCACCGTCCGTTGCTCTTCCTTGCCGGTGGTGCCTGCCAGGTAGGCAAAGCTGACGGGGTGCTGGGCGTGCATGGCGGCCACCACATCATCAAAGGCCTGGCCCGCCGGCCGGATCCGCGGCTGAACACCAACCGGAAGTTCGACGTCGGACACGGTACCGGAGGCCTGGAGCTTGCGGAGGGCGCTGGCAGCGGCGGTTCCCAGGGCGGCACGCTCCCACAACTGGGACGCCAGGAGGAGGACGGTCCACTCCCCCGGGCTGAGCTGGACATCAGGCAGGCGGTTCGATTCCTTGCCGATGCGGTAGCGGGTGGTGGCCGGATCATCTTCGCTCCAGCCGAGGTCCGTGACGGTTTCCACATCGAAGCCGAACTGCCGGAGGTCATTCTTGTCCCGCTCAAACATCCTGCCGAAGGCCACGTCGTTGCCGGACGTGTCATGGTAGACCTTCGCCCGCAACTCTGCCCGGCGCAGGCCGTATTTGGTGTTCAGCAGGGCTATCAGGAGGTTCAGCAGGCGTTCAGTACGGGAGACGGACACGCTGGCTACGTTACTAAACTCCTCCGCGGAAAGCAGAAAGCGCGGCAACCAACAGGAAAACAAAACCCTGATTGTTACCGCGCCTTCCGGCGTTACGATGCTTCGGTCAGCGGACGCCCACGAGGTCCACCACGAAGATCAGCGCTTCGTTGGGGCCGATGGCTCCGCCGGCCCCGCGGGAGCCGTACGCCAGTTCGGAAGGAATCTCCAGGCGGCGGCGGCCGCCCACCTTCATGCCCAGCAAGCCCTGGTCCCAGCCCTGGATGACCTGGCCCACGCCCACACGGAAGTCCAGCGGGGCGCCGCGGCCCCAGGAAGCGTCGAACTCTTCGCCGGTGGACCAGGCCACACCGACGTAGTGGGTGGAGACAGTGTCGCCCTTTTTGGCCTCGGCACCTTCACCCTCGATGAGGTCGGTGATAACCAGTTCGGTGGGGACATCGCCTTGCGGGAAGTCAATTTCCGGCTTCTGGCGGTCGAAATCGCGCTGACCAAATGACATGGTTGCTCCTTTGATTATTTGGGTGGGTGATGTGTTGCTGTTTACTTGACGCCGAGGATGTCCACAACGAAGACAAGGTCACCCTTGGCTTCGCCCTGGCCGGCATCACCGTACGCGAGGTCCTTGGGGACCACCAGGAGGACCCTGGAGCCCACCGTCTTTCCCGCCAGTCCCTGGGTCCAGCCCGGAATGACGCCGGTCAACGGGAAGCTGGCCGGCTCGCCGCGGTCAAAGCTTGAATCAAATTTAGTGCCGCCCACGAGGTTCACGCCAACATAGTTGACGGTCAACGTGTCGGTTTCCTTAACCTCCGCGCCGGTGCCCTTGATCAGGTCCTGCGACACAAGTGCTGTGGGCGCTGCGATTCCGTCAACGGAGATCTCCGGCACGCCCTGGTCGTTCTCCTTCACGGTCGGCAGGCCGGCCGGCGGGGTGACAGTCTCGCCTTCGGGCTTTGCGAGCGGAGCGACGGTCTGCGGTGCGTCCTTGGTGGAGAGCACCTTGATCAGGAGAAGCTGCGTTGGCTGGGCGGGGGCGCCTTCAGCGGTTGCGGCCTGGCCCGGGATGGCCAGGGCAAGGCTCGAGCCGACCTTGGAGCCAACAAACGCGCTGTAGATAACCGGGCTTCCGGTCTTCAGTTCCTCGTTCAGCTGCAGGGGTTCGGGCTCGCCGGGGAAAGTGTCCTCCAGCGTGGATCCGTCCGCACCGCTGAGTGCGAGGATGGAGATGTTTGCGATCTGGTTCTCTTTGACCCGGTCACCGCCACCTTCGGCGACCACCTTGATGGTGGGTTCGGTGACTTCGAGGGGCTTGGAGAACTCGACACCGGGAGCCTTCTTGTCCCCGTTGTCCGTCAGTTTCAGGGAGTCGAACTTGGCAGTGTCACCGGCAGACTGGCTGGTGGGTTCCGGTGCTGCGGGCGAACCGCCACAAGCGGTAAGCAGCAGCAGGCCGGGGATCAGGATTGCTAGGAGTCGGCGCACGTAAGAGAACTTTCGTCGGGGCAGGGTGGACGCGGAACCGGAATCAGGCGCCCGGCACCGCTGCAAGGCCAAGGAACGGCCCCATCAAGGATAGCCCGTGAACCTGAACGTCAGCCCATAGAGCCCAGCAGGGCATCCACCCTCTCATCGACGCTTCGGAAGGGATCCTTGCACAGGATGGTCTGGTGCGCGCGGTCGTTCAGCTTCAGGTGCACCCAATCAACCGTGTAATCCCTGCCCAGTTCCTGGGCGCGCCGGACGAAATCGCCCCTCAGCTTGGCCCGCGTGGATTGCGGCGGCACATCCACGGCGTCTTTGATCACGGTATCGTCCACAACCCGCCGAACCGCACCCCGGGACTGAAGGATGTAGTACAGCCCGCGGCTCCGCGAAATGTCATGGTAGGTAAGATCCAGCTGGGCAATCCTGGGCGCGTCCAGGCCCAGGCCGTGCCGCTGCCGGTAGTTGTCCATCAGTTTTTTCTTGATGGCCCAGTCGATTTCCGTGTCGATGGTGCTGGTGTCACCGCTCTCGATGGCGTTCAGGGTCCGTTGCCAAAGATCAAGGATGAACGGTACGTGGGGATTGTGGGCCCCTTGCTCCTGAACAAAGGCCGTGACCTTGGTGAGGTACTCCTGCTGGATCTCCAGAGCCGTGAGCTGGCGGCCGTTGGCCAGACGGACCAGCGCCCTTCCACTGAGGTCGTGGGAAATCTCGCGGATGCTGCGGATGGGGTTTTCCATCCTCATGTCGCGCATGATCACTCCCGCCTCAATCATGCGCAGGATGAGGTCCACGGTGCCGACCTTGAGCAGGGCTGTGGTTTCGGACATGTTGGAGTCGCCCACAATGACATGGAGCCGGCGGAAGAATTCGGCGTCGGCGTGCGGTTCATCGCGGGTGTTGATGATGGGCCGTGACCGGGTGGTTGCCGAGGAGACGCCCTCCCAGATGTGGTCTGCCCGCTGAGAAAACGCGTACGTGGCCCCGTGCGGAGTCTTCAGGATTTTCCCTGCGCCGGCGATCAGCTGGCGGGTCACCAGGAAGGGAATCAGGATCTCCGCGAGCCGGGAAAATTCGCCGCGGCGCGGGATGAGGTAATTTTCATGGCTGCCGTAGGAGTTGCCGGCCGAATCGGTGTTGTTCTTGAACAGGTAGACCGTGCCGTTGAATCCTTCCGCGGCCAGCCTTGCCTGTGCCTCGTCAACGAGGTCGTCGAGAATCAGCTCACCCGCGCGGTCGTGCGCAATGAGCTGGGCCAGGTCATCACATTCGGCCGTGGCGTACTCAGGGTGTGAGCCGACGTCGAGGTACAACCGGGAGCCGTTTGTCAGGAACACGTTGGATGACCGTCCCCAGCTGACCACCTTGCGGAACAGGTACCGGGCCACTTCTTCCGGGGCCAACGGCCTCGAATCGGGGCTCGAATACGAGATTCCGAACTCGGTCTCGATACCGAAGATTCTCTTGTCCATCTCAGTCCTCCTCAGCAAGCAGCGCCGTGATATCAGAATCGTTGAGCCGCCGGAAGGCTCTGCGGAAACCCCGGGAGGTCTCCGACTGCCGGTCCAGCACGGCAACCTCCACGGCCTTGGCGGGAAGGGTTCCTCCCGCTTCGCCCTGTTCAGCGGTCGGGTCTGGGCCGCTGGTCAGGCCGCGGGTAGCCAGGCGGACAGCGCCTGCGAAACGCAGCGACGGTCGCCAGCCCTCGGCGATGACCGCCGAGACACGCTCCGCCTGGCCGCCCATCACGATGAAACCGTGCTCGTCGGCGATGGACCCGTCGAAGGTGAGCCGGTAGAGGTGGTCCAGTTCCGGCGTGGGGCCAACCTCGGCGACGGCCAGTTCCACTTCGAAGGGTTTCTGTTCCGCGGTGAAGACGGCACCGAGGCTCTGCGCGTAGACACTCGCGAGCCCGCGTGCAGTGACGTCCTCGCGGTCGTAGGAGTAACCACGGACATCCGCATACCGCACTCCGGCCTGGCGCAGGCTTTCGAATTCGTTGTACTTGCCGACGGCAGCAAACGCGATTTTGTCGTAGATCTCGCCGATCTTATGCAGTGAGGGTGAGGGGTTCTCAGCGACCAGGGCAATACCGTCCTGGCAGCTGATGACCACTACGGACCTGCCGCGGGCGATGCCCTTCCGTGCGAAGTCCGCACGGTCCTTCATCAGTTGTTCAGGCGAGACATAGAACTGCTGCGTCATCTTAGGCCTCCCGCCGTTCGGCGGACCTGGCTTCGATAATCCTGCCCGCCACAGCGGCGAGCTCGGATTCGGGGATCCGCCGCGCGCCATCCCTGTTCACGGTATACACCACCGGCCACAATTGGCGGACGGGATCTGGACCACCCGTGGCGGAGTCGTCGTCGGCCGCGTCGTAAAGGGACTCGACCGCCACGGAGACCGCCTCGGCTTCGGCCAGGTTGGGGCGCCAGAGCTTCTTCAGCGCGCCGCGGGCAAAAACGGAACCGGAGCCGACCGTATGATGCTCGCGTTCCTCGTACCTGCCGCCGGTGACGTCGTAGGAGAAGAGCCGGCCCACGCCGGCAGTTGTGTCGAAGCCGGCGAATAGCGGCACGACGGCGAGTCCCTGCAGGGCCATCGGCAGGTTCCCGCGGATCATGGCCCCCAGCCGGTTGGCTTTGCCGTCGAGGCTCAGCAGCGTGCCCTCGATCTTTTCGTAGTGCTCCAGCTCCACCTGGAACAGCCGCGTCAGGTCAATCGCAATGCCGGCCGTGCCGGCGATTCCCAGCACCGAATACCTGTCAGCCGGAAACACCTTTTCGATGTGCCGGCTGGCAATGACGTTTCCCATGGTGGCCCGCCGGTCACCGGCCATCAGGACGCCGCCGCCATAACTCATCGCCACGATCGTGGTGGCATGGGGTACCTGCAGCGGAGTCGCCGCCGCTGCAGCAGGCATGGCACGGTTGTACGGAAGCAGGTCCGGCCGGTCGCGCTGCAGATGCTCGGTGAATGAGGATGTCGCGTTGCCGGCTACCTGGTTGGCGGTTGTTTCCTGCACTGATGCACTCCTTGTACGTGGTCCTTCAACGTCGGTACAGATTCCGGCCGGACGCGGCTTCCGCCACCCATCCGGACCGGGTTACTGGCCGCCCTTTTGGACGAAGGCGCGGACGAACTCCTCGGCGTTGGACTCCAGGACGCCGTCGATTTCATCCAGAAGGTCGTCGACGCCCTGGGTAGCGGCCGATGCCTGGGCTTCCGGGGCTGCCGGAGGCGCCTCCGGGATCTCGTCCTCGACCTGGCTGTCGTGTGATTGTGGCTTCTGCTGCTCCTGGCCTGCCATGGTGATCTCTCCTCTAAAAAATCCTCGGATCCGGACGGATCTGCTGATACGCCAATATTGCCACGCTGTCCGCCCGACGGCGCGGTTTACGCCGCAGGCGGAGCGGTGTTATGCCCCAAAAGTTCGGCGAGGAACGGACCTGCCGTCCGGTGGCGGGCAAAGAGCCCTCCCGTGAGGGCCTTGGTACCGCGCAGGGGCTCCCGGGTCGGCACGCGCTGAAGCCGGCCGTAGCCCGGCACATCGAAGATGACCGAGTCCCAGCTGGCCCCCACGACGTCCTTGCCGAAGCTGCTGATGCAGCGTCCGCGGAAGAAGGCACGCGTGTCCGACGGCGGTTCGGTCATCGCTGCGGCGATGGCTCCGTCGTCGACGATCCGCTGCATGCGGTTCCGTGCCAGGAACCGGTAGTACAGTCCCTTCTCCGGCCTGATGTCTGCCCACTGCAGGTCCACGAGGCCGAGCCTCGCGTCACCCCAGGCAAGGTTGTCGCGGTTCCGGTAACCCTCGAGGAGGGAGAGCTTGGCCAACCACTCCACCGAGGTGGCCGCCGCGTTCCTGTCGGAATCGAGCTGGGTCAGCGTGGCAGCCCAGCGCTCCAGCACCTGATGCGTATGGCCGTCCCCGTCCACGGCATCGGCAACGCCGGTGTCTTGCGCCAGCTTGGCCGCCGCCTCGTGGTAGATCCATTGCAGGTCCAGGGCCGTCACGCGGCGCCCGTCCAGCAGCCTGAGTTTGGCTGTCAGCGACGTATCGTGGCTGACTGCCTGGAGGGCTGCGACGGGTTCGTGGACCTCCACCCTGGGCGCCAGCCCGGCCTCGATCAGGCTCAGGACCATGGCGGTGGTGCCGAACTTGAGGTAGTTCGAGGATTGGCTCAGGTTGGCGTCCCCGATGATCACATGCAGGCGCCGGTATTTGTCGGCGGTGGCGTGCGGCTCATCCCGGGTGTTGATGATGGGACGCCGTATGGTGGTTTCCAGGCCCACCTCCGCCTCGAAGAAGTCTGCGCGCTGGCTGATCTGGTACCCGGGCGTGGAGCTGTCCTGCCCCAGGCCCACCCGCCCGGCGCCGCAGATGATCTGCCGCGTGACGAAGAACGGCGTCAGCCCCCGCACGATGTCCCCGAAGGGTACCGAGCGTGGCATGAGGTAGTTCTCATGGGAGCCGTAGGAGACAGATTTGTTGTCCGTATTGTTTTTGTACAGGTTGACCGGAGGGAGCTCGGGATCCGCGGCCAGGCGGCGGACTGCCGCCAGCGCGACGAGGTCCCCGGCTGCATCCCAGATCACCGCATCGCGGGGGTTGGTCACCTCGGCACTTGAGTACTCCGGGTGGGCATGATCAACGTACAGGCGCGCTCCGTTGCCCAGGACCATGTTCATCAGGAGACTGCCGGACTCGTCCTCACCGTCCAGTTCCAATTCCTCGCGGCCGTAGGCAAGCGCCACCGCTTCGGCGTCGAGTACCGGCGGCTGGTCTGTCAGCTGGCTGGGGTGGGCCGAGGCCCTTTCCAGGGTCCAGCCACGGGCGTCGTGGAGGGGCTCCTCGTCCGTGTAATCCCACCGGGTCTCTGCCCCTCCGGCTGCCCGTTGCCGCGTCACCTGGGCGTAGGCCTGGACAACGCGGGCGGACATCATGGTGGCGTTTGCGCCGGGCGCGGACGGGGCGTGGATGCCGTATTCCGTTTCCGCCCCCATGACGCGCATGGCCCCGCCGGCCGGGAGCCCTCCCCCGCCGGCGCGTTCCGGGGCTGCCGTCACAGGTACTGTCCTGTGTTCGGCATCGTTTCGATGGACTTGCCGGGCTCCTGGCCTGCCTTACCCTGCACGATGGTGCGGATGTAGGTGATCCGTTCGCCCTTCTTACCTGAGATCCGGGCCCAGTCGTCCGGGTTGGTGGTGTTGGGCATGTCCTCGTGCTCGCGGAATTCATCCACTACGGCACGCAGCAGGTGCTCGATCCGAAGACCTTTTTGGTGCAGTGTCAGGAGATCCTTGATGGCGTACTTCTTGGCCCGGTCCACAACGTTCTGGACTACGGCGCCTGAATTGAAGTCCTTGAAGTAGAGCATTTCCGTATCGCCGTTGGCGTAGGTGACTTCCAGGTACTCGTTGGACTTCTCCGTGGAGTACATGGCTTCAACCGTCCGCTGGACCATGGCGTCCACTGTCGCCTGGACGTCGCCGTTGTGTTCGGCGAGGTCGGACTCGTGGAACGGCAGGTCCGTGGTGATGTATTTGTTGAAGATATCGGCCGCGGCCTCTGCGTCGGGGCGCTGGATTTTGACTTTCACGTCCAGGCGGCCGGGGCGGAGGATCGCGGGGTCGATCATGTCCTCGCGGTTGGATGCACCGATAACAATGACGTTGTCCAGCCGCTCCACGCCGTCGATCTCACTCAGCAGCTGCGGGACGATGGTGGTCTCGACGTCGGACGAGATCCCGGTTCCACGCGTCCGGAACAGCGAATCCATTTCGTCAAAGAAAACCACCACGGGGCTGCCGTCAGAGGCCTTCTCGCGGGCTCGGGAGAAAATCAGGCGGATGTGGCGCTCTGTCTCGCCCACGTACTTGTCCAGAAGCTCCGGACCCTTGATGTTGAGGAAATAGCTCTTCAGGTCCACATTGCCGGACCGTTCCGCGGCGCGGGCGGCGAGGGAGTTGGCAACAGCCTTCGCAATCAGGGTCTTGCCGCACCCTGGCGGACCGTACAACAGAATGCCCTTCGGGGCTTTCAGCCCATGCTCGCGGTAGAGGTCCGGGTGCAGGAACGGCAGTTCCACTGCGTCCCGGATCTGCTCGATCTGCGGACCAAGGCCGCCGATGTCCTCGTACGTGATGTCGGGGACTTCTTCGAGGACCAGGTTCTCCACTTCGGAGCGGGGCACTTTTTCGAGGGCGTAACCGGTGCGCGAGTCGATGGACAGTGCGTCCCCCACCCTGAGCTTTTCGGTGAGCAGGGCTCCGGAGAGCCTGATGACACGCTCCTCGTCCGCCCGCCCCACCACCAGTGCGCGGTCCGTTCCGAGCATTTCCTTGAGGGTGGCGAGTTCACCGGCGCGTTCATAGCCGAGGCCGGCAACAACCAGCAGTGCCTCGTTGAGGAGGACCTCCTGGCCGACCGCCAGCTGGCTGATGTTGACCAGGGGGCTGATGCCCACCCGCATCTTCCGGCCGGCGTTGAAAATGTCCACCGATTCCTCGGTGGCAGCCTGGCCGCTGTTGCCCGCTGACGGCAGCCGCCTGGGATTGAGCTGCAGGACGGTGCCGAAGCTGTACGGGGGCTGGCCCTCCTGGTCCAGGGCATTTTTCAGCCGCAGAATCTCGGCCTTGGCCGCTTCCAGCATGCTGACCAGCTTCGCGTTGTTCTGCGTGGCGGACGCAAGCTGGCGGTCAATGTGCCTGAGCTTGTCGCGGAGGACATTGGCCTGCCGCTCCGCAGCCGTCAGTTCGTTGGCGGCCGACTGCTCCGCCGGTGTACGTCCGGAGTCCTGATTCGGCGTCTCCATGGTGCATCAGCCCCTTCCTGCTCTTCTTCTTAAGACCTTAGCCCCAAGTTGGCAGGTACTGCTGGAGACTCCCGAAATGTGGACTAGTTCGTGATCTCCGGTTCGTCCTTGACGTTGGTGCCGGCAATGGCATCGCGCGCGGCCCGGCGCAGCTTCTTGTCTGAGACGAGGCGTTCGCCGACGGCACCGGGTGTCCAGGCGTTGACGTCTTCTTCGTTGAAGCCAGTCTTGGAGGGACGGCGCTTGACGGAGATACCGGTGACGCCGTCGGCAAGCCGGCGGGTGACCAGCAGGAAGCCGGTGTGGGCCACCATCCGGTGGTCCGGACGGACAGCCAGGCCCTCGAGGTGCCACCCGCGGACCATGGACTCCCAGGCGTCGGGTTCGGTGAAGCGGCCATCGGCCCTGATGGCCTCCGCGGTCCGGGAGAGCTGGGTGACCGTGGCAACGTAGTTGATCCAGACGCCGCCGGGTGCGAGGACAGTGGCGACGGCATCAAGGCACTCCCAGGGTGCCAGCATGTCCAGCACGACACGGTCCACGGATCCGGGTGCCTCGCTGCGGACTACTTCCTCCTGGAAGTCGCCGAGGGAGATCTTCCACGCCGGGTGCGGGCCGCCAAAGATGGTTTCCACATTCCCGCGGGCGATGTCCGCAAATTCCTCACGGCGCTCGAAGGAGTGGAGGTAGCCGTTGTCGCCAACGGCCCGGAGCAGCGAGATGGACAGCGCCCCGGAGCCAACGCCGGCTTCAACAACCCTGGCGCCGGGGAAGATATCGGCCATGGTGACGATCTGGCCGGCGTCCTTCGGGTAGACCACTGCGGCGCCACGCGGCATGGAGAGGACAAAGTCCGAGAGGAGGGGGCGCAGCGTCTGGTACTGCTGGCCGACGTTGTTCACGACGACTGAGCCATCTGCTTTTCCGATGATCTCGTCGTGGTTCAGGAAGCCGCGGTGCGTGTGGAAGGCGCCGCCGCTTTCGAGAGAGATGGTGTTCATGCGGCCGCGCTCGTCGGTCAGCTGGACCCGTTCGCCTTCACGGAAAGGCCCGCGGCGGCGGGCAGCTCCCACCGGCTGGGTGCCATTGGCGGCAACACCGGTGGTTGGTGCTGCGGCTTCGGCGGCAGTTTCGCTGCTCATGGATTTTCCTCGCTCCTGTAAAACTGTGGGGCCACGCATCGAAATAGGTCCGCCGGGTGTGGCGCAGGCCTCCGGGCGGCCACGCGGCGGCAATGCACGGCCGGCACGTAACTCTACCGGCTTTGACCCTGCGGATGCCTATTTGACGGGTCAGCCTTGCCGGTGATGGCGGCCACCACCACGTTCTGCGCCAGAAGGCCGGTGACCGTTCCGTGATGGTCCACCACGGCATATTCGTGACCGTCCAGCTGGGAAAGGTACTGGATCAGTTCCTGCCCCTGGGACGACTCAGGTACGTAGGCTCCCGTCGCGAGGGCATAGGACACTGCCGTGGCAGGCGTGGAGGCGGCGGCGTAGTCAGGAACCGCGGCGAGGGCACCGGGATCCACAACACCCTGCGGGCGTCCATCCGGCCCGCAGACCACAACGGCGCGTGAGCCGTCCGGTGACAGCCTGCGGATGTCCGCCACCACTGCGGTGGCTGGAATTCCGACGGCGGGAGCCGCCAGGGCAGCGGCGCTGACCAGATGCATCCTTCCGCGCAGGGTGCCCTGCTGGATTGCGGCGCTGGCACCCATCCAGAGGAAGCCGCCGACGAGGACGGTGATCATCAGGAGGCTGAAATCGGGTGTCTCACCGGCCAGCAGCGGCCGCGCAATGAACCAGAAGCCCAAGGCCACCACGATGACGCGGCCGGCCCAGCCGGCGGCGACGGTGCCTTTGGCCTGGCTCCCGGTTGCTTTCCAGACGGCCGACTCAACGATCCTGCCGCCGTCCAGCGGGAGTCCGGGCAGGACGTTGAAGATGCCGATGACGAAGTTGGCCCACATAAAGATGTTCGTGAGGATCTCGGCCACGGTGCCCATGTTGGTGG
The DNA here is from genome assembly GCF_054510915.1 of Pseudarthrobacter arbutini. Lineage (NCBI taxonomy): Bacteria > Bacillati > Actinomycetota > Actinomycetes > Micrococcales > Micrococcaceae > Pseudarthrobacter > Pseudarthrobacter arbutini. Next base: position 70,236 of record NZ_JBTNDQ010000002.1, read on the forward strand.
TGGAAAGGACCACCCAGGCACCGCCGGCGAGGACCAGGTTTGCTGCCGGCCCTGCCAAGGCCACGATGACCGAGCGCGCCGGCGTCGCCGTGAAATTCTCAAACTGGGTGTGGCCGCCCCAGAGATTCAGCACGATCTTCTGCGTGGGCCAGCCGTAGATCTTGGCAGTGAGGGCGTGCGCCAGTTCGTGGACCAGGACGGAGATCAGAAGCAGCAGGGCGTACGCGAACGCCATGTAGTAGGCGGAGATGCCCAGTGCCGGATTCTGCTCCAACAGCAGGGGCCCGTAGACAATGACGGTAAAGGCGGCGATCACAAACCACGAGTAGGCCAGAACGACCGGGATTCCGGCGATCCGGCCGAGCGGTATTCCTTCGCGGCGGGCGGGGGCGGGCTGGGAGCTCATGACGGGGTCCCCGTCACGAGCACTGCAGATCCAGCCGCCGCGGCGGCCAGGCTGCCCGCGGCGATGGCCTCCAGCTCGGAAACGGTGCGGCCGGCCAAGGATTCCCAGATGGTGTGCCTGGGATCGTCGGGGATCGGGACAATGTGCGGAATGGCGACGGTGGCGACGCCCGAGGCCACAGCAGCAGCCACACCCGGCGCGGAGTCCTCCAGGGCGACGCAGTGATCCACGGTCAGGTCCGGGTCCGCTTCCTGAAGCAGCTCCACTGCCTTCAAGTATGCTTCCGGGTGCGGTTTGCCCTGGGTGACGGTGTCCCCCGTGACCAGGAATTCGAAGTAGGGCTTGGGCAGGCTCGCGACAATTTCGCGGGCCAACGGCTCCTCCGACATGGTCACCAGCGCGCATCGTACTCCGGCGACGTGCAGGTCATCCAGCAGTTCCCGCGCTCCTGGACGCCAGGGAACGGAGTGCCGGACGCTCCTGATGACCTCAGAAGTCAGGGTGTCGATGATCTCCCGGCGCTCCAGCCGGACACCGGCTGCCTGCAGGATTCCGGCCGAATACGTCAGCGACTGACCCACGAGCTGCATGGCCTGCCCGTGCGACCAAGTGCCGCCATGCGCTTCAACGAGGGCGTGCTCGGCGGCAATCCAGTAGCGTTCAGTGTCCACAATGGTGCCGTCCATATCCCAAAGAACGGCTCTGAGCGGGGAAACGGAGGGTAGGGATCGCATGGTCCCAGTCTACGGGGCGCACCTGAGCGCCAGCCGGTGGATACGCCCTCGGCGAATATCAGCATTGCCTTCGGGCCCGCAAGCGCCCCGGCGCACTTTTTGGCTCTTCATTCAATGCGTCGCGCCGGTTCTTGGACGTAGGGTGATGAGATGAATAGCTTCGACGGAGACACCGCGGAACCGGGTGCCGCACCTGAACCGGAGCAGTTCCTGCTGCCAGTGGCGGACGGGGAGCGCATTACTGTGATGCTGGCCGCATTTGAAGGCTGGAACGATGCCGGCGAAGCCGCCAGTGATTCCTTGCGCTACCTGAACAGGGTTTGGGGCGGCAAGAAGGTCGCGTCCATTGACGCCGACGAATACTACGATTTCCAGTTCACGCGTCCTACGGTCCGCAGGAACGCCGCGGGGGAACGCAAGATCAAGTGGCCCTCCACACGGATTTACAAGGCCAGTGCGCCGGATTCGAACGTGGACGTCATTTTCGTCCAGGGCATTGAGCCGTCCTACAAGTGGCGGGCCTATACGGCGGAACTGCTGGTCCACGCTGAAGCGCTGAAGGTGGACTACGTGGTCCTGGTGGGGGCCCTTCTGGCAGACGTTCCGCACAGCAGGCCGATTCCGGTCAGCACCTCCTCTGACGACGCTGTGTTGCGGGAACGCCTCAACCTTGAAGCATCCCAGTATGAAGGTCCCGTCGGCATAGTCGGAGTACTGTCCGAAGTGTCCCTCCTGGCGGGCCTTCCTACTGTTTCCCTCTGGGCAGCCGTCCCGCATTATGTGGCCCAGGCCCCGTCACCCAAGGCGCAGCTGGCTCTCCTGCACCGGGTCGAGGAATTGATCCAGGTCCCGCTGGACACGCACGAACTGGCGGAAGAGGCAGCTGCGTGGGAGCGCGGCGTCGATGAGTTGGCTACCGAGGATCCGGAGATCGCCGCGTACGTCCGCCAGCTGGAAGAGGCAAAAGATACGGCCGATCTTCCGGAGGCAAGCGGTGAATCCATCGCGCGGGAGTTTGAGCGCTATCTCAAGCGTCGGGGCCGGGACAAGCCCTAAAGTACGACGCCAAGCAAGGCGTCCAGGGCGTCCCTGACCAGGGCCTGATCGTGCTGGCTGCCCGCTGCCGCGGCGGAGTCCGCCGAGGCAGCCCAGCGGTCAACAGCTTCCAGGGCGGCCGGTGCGTTCAGGTCAGCTGCAAGGGCGGACCGCATTTCTGCGATCAGGCCGGACGCCGATCCTTCCGTGGCAGTGGCGAGGGCGCTGCGCCACGCCGCCAGCCGGTCCTTCGAAGCCTCAAAGCCGTCAGCGGTCCAGGACCAGTCTGAACGGTAATGGTGGGCCAGGATGGCCAGGCGGATGGCTGCCGGATCTTCTCCCTCGGCCCGAAGTTTGGACACCAGGACCAGGTTGCCCTTGGACTTGCTCATCTTTTCGCCGTCCAGGCCCACCATGCCGGCGTGGGCATAGTGGTGGGCCAGCGGCACTTCGGCGAGCGAAAAGGCGTGACCGGCGCCCATCTCGTGGTGCGGGAAGATGAGGTCAGAGCCGCCGCCCTGGACAGTGAAGGGAGCCGGCAGGTACCGCTGGGCGATGACCGTGCATTCGATGTGCCAGCCAGGCCGGCCCTGGCCCAACTCGCCGCCCGGCCAGCTGGGCTCGCCGTCACGGGCAACCCGCCAGAGCAGGGGGTCCAGGGCCTGCCGCTTGCCGGCCCGGCCCGGGTCGCCGCCGCGTTCGGCGAACAGTTCCAGCATTTCGGCTTCACCGAGGCGGGAGATGGAGCCCAGGGTCCAGGCATCCGGGGCGACCGACTGCTTGCCGGCAGCTTCGACGTCGTAGTAGACGTCGCCGTCGGGCTCCCCTGCCGTACCAGGGACGCGGTAGGCCAGGCCCAGGCGGACCAGCCGTTCGATGGCCGGAACAATGATGTCAACTGATTCAACGGCACCCACGTAGTGGTCCGGCGAGAGGACGTTCAGGGCCTCCATGTCGGTCTGGAAGAGTTCAATCTGGCTGGCGGCCAGGTCCCGCCAGTCCACCCCGGTGGCAGTCGCGCGCTCGAGCAGGGGGTCGTCGACGTCGGTGACGTTCTGGACGTAGGAAACCTGCTGGCCGCCGTCACGCCAGGCCCTGTTCAGCAGGTCAAAGGCCACGTAGCTGGCCGCATGGCCCATGTGGGTTGCGTCGTAGGGAGTGATCCCGCAGACGTACATGGATTGCTCTCCCCCGGCCTGGAGCGTAACCTCACTCCCCTGCGCGGTGTCGAACAGCCGGATGGCAGGCATGGCGCCGGGCAGCGCAGGGACAGGGCGGGAGGTCCAGGATTTCACAGCCTAAGCCTACGGCTAGGCACTGATGACATTGAAACCGAGCAGGAGATACAGGGCCAGGCCCAGGAAGATCCGGTACCAGACGAAGAGCCGGTAGCTTCGGGTGGAAATGAACTTGAGGAACCAGCCGATGATCACGTAGCCCACTACCAAGGCGATGACGGTAGCCAGCGCCGTCTCTGGAAGGCCGTATGGGCCGGTAATGCCTTCCTTGGAGACCACTTTGTACAGCTGGTAAAGGCCGCTGCCGAACACCGCCGGGATAGCCAGGAGGAACGAATACCGCGCGGCGGCTTCGCGTGTGTAGCCCATCAGGAGACCTGCGGTGATGGTGCCGCCGGATCGCGACACACCGGGAATAAGAGCCAGGGCCTGGGCGAAGCCGTACAAAATGCCGTGTTTGTAGGTGAGCTGGGTGAGGTCCCGGTCCTGCTTTCCGATCGCGTCGGCCACGGCCAGAAAGAGCCCGAAGACGATCAGCATGGTGGCTACGAGCCACAGGCTCCTCAGCACCGACTCGATCTGGTCCTGGAACAGCAGACCCAGCACGATGATGGGGAGGCTGCCCAGGATCACCAGCCAGCCCATGCGGGCATCCGGGTCCTGCCGGGAGACTTTTCCGGTCAGCGATCCCGCCCAAGCCTTGACGATCCGCACGATGTCGCGCCAGAAGTAGATCACCACGGCCGTTTCGGTACCAAGCTGCGTGATGGCGGTAAACGCGGCTCCGGGATCGGATGCGTTGGGCAGGAACTGCCCCACAATCCGCAGGTGCGCGCTCGATGAAATCGGTAGAAATTCGGTCAGTCCCTGCACTAGGCCCAGCAGGGCCGCCTCAAACCAGTTCACGCTAAGACCCTACGTCATGGACACTGTTGATTCCCCGTAAGCTTGCAGCTATGCAGCAGCGTTACGTCGGCAACAGTGGATTGCGAGTCTCCGCCCTTTCCCTCGGCACCATGTCCTGGTCCGGCGATACCGACGAACAGGACGCCTCGGAGATATTGCGGACATTTGTCGATGGTGGCGGAAAACTCATAGATACCGCGGCGTCTTACTCCGACGGCCGCGCCGAGGCGATGATCGGCGCTCTCCTGGGTGACGTCGTCTCCCGCACCGAAGTCTGCATTTCCACCAAGGCGGGGATGTCGACGTCGGACGGCCGGCGCACGGTGGACACGTCGCGCAACGCCATGCTCACCGGACTGGACGCCAGCCTGGCAAGGCTGGGGACTGACTACGTGGATATCTGGTTTGCCCAGGCATGGGACGGCAACGTCCCGCTGGACGAGACCCTGTCCGCACTTGAATTCGCGCTCCGGAGCGGCCGCGCCCGCTATGCGGGCATCTCCAACTTCAACGGGTGGCAAAGCGCCAAGGCCGCGGCGGTGGCCGGATTTCCGCTCGTAGCCGCGCAGGCTGAATATTCACTCCTGCAGCGAAAGGCGGAAGCGGAACTGGTTCCCGCCGTCGAAGATGCCGGCCTGGGGCTGATGGCCTGGGCTCCGCTGGGACGCGGCGTCCTGACCGGCAAGTACCGCGGCGCCATTCCCGCCGATTCCCGGGCGGCAAGGACAGACTCCGCACCCTACGTAGAGCCGTACCTGGAGGCGCAGCCGTCCAGCGTGGTGGAAGCGGTGGCCATGGCGGCCAAGGGCCTGGGCCGGACACCGCTGGATGTCTCGCTGAGCTGGCTGTTGTCCCAGCATGGCGTGGCCACGGCCATCGTCGGGCCCAGGACGCCCGTGCAGGCGAAAGAAATCATGGCCGCCCAACTGACCAGGCTGCCGCCCGAAATTTCCCGCGCGCTCGAGGACGTTTCCCTGCCCGGCTGAGTTTCCGTGCCCGGCGGATGCACCGTTCAGGGCCGTAGACTTAGGGCATTGCCCGCGATGGTGGCGTGGAGTCCTCAGTCCTCGAGAATTTCCAGGTCCTCGTCGTCGTCGATGCGGGCTTCATCGTCCTCGTCTTCTTCATCATCGAAGACCTGAAGGGGTGTAACTTCGTTGTAAGCCTCGTAGAGTGCGTCTTCATAAACCTCGAACGCATCCGAGACCGCAAAAAAAGCCGCTTCCACCGCGGGATCGCCATCGCCACGCCGGTTGGATGCTGCTATAAGGTGTTCTTCCAATGCGGTTGTCAAGGACTGAAGCGCGACACGCGGATCGATGCTCATGACTTCACGTTAGCCGGAAAAGGACGAAAATGGAGAGCAATGAAGGAACATTTTCTCACCAGCTCGGTCCAGCGGGAACGGGACATTTTGAGGCAGTACGAGTACCTCGTTCTGACGGTCAGCCCTGATGATTCGCTGCCTGACGCCAGGCGCCGGCTCGTGGAGCATTCCGAGTACGGCAAGTGGGAGCTGGAACGCAGCAAGCTGTATTTGGGCGGCGGCAGGCGCTTCTGGCTTCGCCGCCGGGTGATGCAGGTCCAGCGGACCGTATAGGGATTATCCGGTCAGCGGACTGTCTAGGGATCACCGGCCAGTGGCCTGTTCAGTCCTCCAACGGACCCAGCCACGCGTTCGCCACGGTGGTGTGCGCCGACTCATCATCTGATGGGTGGAACATCCCCGCCAGCACGTCCCGGTACAGGCGTTCAAGCTCCGACCCACGAAAGTAGCTGGAGCCGCCACTCACCCTGATGGCCAGATCCACAACGCGGCGGGCCGTTTCAGTTGCATTGACCTTCAGCCCCACAAGCTTGGGAAACCATTGCGGCCCGTGCTCAACGAGCGCATCCACATCGCGGCTGATGGTCAGCAGCTGGGGGTAGAGGTTATCCATGGCCATGGCGGCCTCCGCGATCTTCCAGCGGATATCCGGATCCTGCGCATAGCTGCGGCCGGCATTCTTGAAGGACGTGCGGCGCTTGACGGCCTCAACACCCAGGTTCAGGGCACGTTCGCCAATGCCGGTGTACACGGCAGCCAGCAATGTCTCGAAGCACGCGAAGATGGCGAAAATCAGCGGATCGGCGTTAGGTCCCACCGGAAGTTTGCGGAAGATCCTCTCCGCCGGGACCTCGGCGCCGTCCAGAACGGTGGTGTTTGACTGGCTGGCCCGCATGCCCAGGGTGTTCCAGTCATCCAGGATGGCGTAGCCCGCGGCCTCCCGGGTGATGAACCCGTGTACCAGCTCCCCTTCGCCTTCCCTGGCCTGGCCGTCCTTGCCGAAGATTCCCAGCCGGGTCCAGGCGGGCGAAAGACTCGTGAAGATCTTGGTACCCGTGAAGCTGTACGCTCCGCCCGGCAGGGGAACGGCTGCCGTTTTTGAATCAAAAAGTACCGAATCGTTGCCGGCTTCGGAATTGCCGAAGGCGAAGATCTCGCCCTGGGCGGCCTCCTGCAGGACGAAGCCAAGGGAATGGTCCCCCCGTGCGGCCAGGACGTGGGCGACGCCGGTCCAAACCAGATGCATGTTGATGGCCAAGGCGGTGGCCGGGGCCGCCGTTGCCAGCCGCCGCTGGCACTGCGCTGCCGCCTCGAGCCCAAGCCCCAGGCCGCCGTCGGACGCCGGCACAAAGAGGTTGAGGTAGCCGGCGGCGGTCAGTTCCTCAAGGTCTTCAAAGAAGAAGGTGTTGTCCCGGTCATAGCCCGCAGCCCGGCCACGGATTGCCTCGAGCAGCGGCTCCGGGAGGATTTCCTCGGGCGTCACGTCCGGGCCGGCTCAGTAGTTGGTGAGGAGCGTGTTGAGCACCCGGGCACCGAACTTCAGCGAATCCACCGGGACTCGCTCGTCCACGCCATGGAACATGCCGGTGAAATCGAGATCGTCGGGCAGCTGGAGGGGAGCGAAGCCGTAGCCGGTGATACCGAGCCGGCTCAACGACTTGTTGTCCGTGCCGCCGGAGAGCGTATAGGGAAGCACTTTCGCCGCCGGATCCTCGGTGTGCAGGGCGTCGATCATGGAATCCACCAGGTTTCCGGCAAACGGGACCTCAAGCGAGACGTCGCTGTGAACGTAGCTGACCTCGACACCGGAACCGGCAAGCTCCCGCACGACCTCCAGCACGTGGTCCTGCTGGCCCGGGAGCGTCCGGCAGTCCACCAGGGCCTCAGCCGATTCGGGGATGACGTTGTGCTTGTAGCCGCCCTTGAGCAGCGTGGGATTGGTGGTGTTCTGCAGGGTTGCCCCCACAAAGCGCGCCACGGTGCCGAGCTGGTCGAGCAGGCGGTCCGGATTGTCCGGATCGAATTCCACACCCGTGAGTTCAGTCACGCCGTCCAGGAACTGCCGCGTAGTGGGCGTCAGCTCAATCGGCCACTTGTATTCGCCGATCCGGGTTACCGCCGCAGCCAGCCGGGTGACGGCGTTGTCCGTATTGATCTGGGAGCCGTGGCCAGCCCGGCCGTGCGCCACCAGCCGGAGCCAGGAGATGCCCTTCTCAGCCGTCTGCAGGAGGTAGGTGCGCTGCCCGCCGATGGTTGCCGAGAAGCCGCCTACCTCCGAGATGGCTTCGGTTGCGCCTTCGAAGAGCTCGGGCCGCTTGTCGACTGCGTAGCGGGCGCCGTACTCACCGCCGGCCTCCTCGTCGGCGAAGAAGGCAAAGATAATGTCGCGCTTGGGTTTGCGCCCGGATCTGGCCAAATCCCGCATCACAGCAAGGATCATGGCGTCCATGTCCTTCATGTCCACGGCTCCGCGGCCCCAGATGAGTCCGTCTTTGAGCTCCGCGCCAAAGGGATCCACCGACCACTGTTCACGCAGGGCGGGCACTACATCGAGGTGCCCGTGCACCACCAACGCGCTGGCGGACGGATCTTCACCGGCCATCCGGGTCACAACACTTGCGCGGCCGGGCGCCGACTCGAAGATCTCGGCTGCGAGTCCTACTTCCTCGATGAGCCCGGCTGTGTATTCCGCGGCCACCCGCTCCCCCGGACCCGAGCCGTCACCGTAGTTCGAGGTATCTATCCGGATGAGTTCCTGGCAGATCCGGACAACTTCATCCTCGGCACGGATGTCAGACATAGAAACTCCTTGGGCAGTGGGAAGGCTGCAGACAACCTGCGTTCTCGTGTGCCCTCAGCCTACCCATCAGCCCCGATTCCATGTTTTCGGAAAGTTCGTGTTAGAGTTTTTCTCGCTGCTTCGGAGAAAAGCGAAACGCTGAAAGGCGGAAACGATCTCCGAATTACCACCTGCGCGGGTGGCGGAATGGCAGACGCGCTAGCTTGAGGTGCTAGTCCTCGAAAGGGGGTGGGGGTTCAAGTCCCCCTCCGCGCACAAATGGGAAAACCCCTGGAATCCATGGATTTCAGGGGTTTTTTTCTGTTTCCACGCACGCGAGGCCCGCTTCCGGGGGAAGCAAAGCACTACGGTACAAACATGACTACGGAAAACGCCAAGGCACCCGTCCGCCAGCTCCGCCTCGTTGTCGAAGCCGAGGACTACGAGGCGGCACTCACGTTCTACCGTGATGTCCTGGGACTCCCCGAGCAAGAGGCCTATGAAGGAGAGGGGGACGCGCGCGTGACAATACTTGGTGCCGGGCGGGCGACGCTTGAGCTGTCCAACCCCGCCCAGGTTAACCTCATCGACAGCGTGGAATCGGACGGGCAGCCCAGCGCCAGACTCCGGGTAGCCTTCGAAGTGGAGGACACGGCGGCCGTAACGGCAGACCTTGTGAACGCAGGAGCAGAACTGATCGCGACTCCGCGGATAACTCCCTGGCAGTCCTTGAACTCCCGGCTTGCAGCGCCGGCAGGCCTTCAAGTGACGCTGTTCCAGGAACTCGAACCGATAGCGGATCGGCAAACAAGCCAGACCTCAAAAAACCCTGAGCCCCTATGGGCTGTCCCGAACGCTGAGGAGATCAGGACTGCCCATCACTTCAGCCCTAACCTTCATCAGTCGCCTGCCCCGTTTTCGCATCTCGTACGCCACGGAGACACCGCCTACACAGCCGGGATCATTGGCCAGAGCCCCGACGACGGTAGACTTGTCGGCCCGGGGATTGAAGAGCAGTGCGAGTCCATGCTCAGCAACCTGGAGACGCTGCTGACCGATGTGCATCTTTCTCTGGCCCACGTCCTGCGCACCACCATTTACCTGACCGACTACGACGACTTCCATATCATCAACGCTGCCTATGCCCGTCACTTTCCCAAGCCATTCCCTGCGCGTACAACCCTCCACGTGGCCGGACTTCCACTCGGAGCGCGCGTGCAGATCGACGCCGTCGTGGCTGCGGGCAAATGCTTCAGGCCTCCGTCGACGGCCTAAGCTGGAGCCGTGAATCCAACCCCGCCGCCTGGCCCGCTTGAAGTCGTTGTCCATTCCGGGCCGGCCGACTGGTGGGTGATCCTTGCCGGGCTTGGACCGTTGGCTGTCCTGATTGCGGCACTCTTGGCCTTCTACATCAACTCGCGCACGCTGGCCCAGCGAACTTCGGCCGATAAGACAGCGTTGGATCAGAAGCGCGAAGCCGACGAGCAGGCACTGCGGCAAAAGACAGAGGCGGACAGCCGGGCGGAATGGTGGCGACGCACCCAGTGGGCCCTGGACCGGGCATTGGACGAAGATAAAGGAACCAGCGCCTTGGGGCTTGCGACCTTGAACGTCCTGGCGCGCAGTGAGCTGGCCCGTACCGAAGAGCTCAAACTGTTCGACACGGCTTGGGAGAACGTGGCTGGAGGGGACAATGGTGGCCGGACGGTGGGCGCAGGTGCCTCCGAACACAGGAACGTCCAACCGCCCCGGAACGCCGCCTCGACGCCAGCCAAGAAGGACGCCCCTGCCGAGCACCGGCTTCAGGTGGCTGCCGCCAGGCTGCGCGTGACGCTCGACGAGCGCCTTGGGCGGCTTACCCCGCCTCAGACCAAAGCCTTGGCCAAGGAACCCACCTAAGCCTTGCCTGACGGCGGCCGTGCGCTGACTTTCATTCCTGGACACCATGGTGCCCAATGTCACCCGACGCCGATCCCGGCTGGTGTTTGCACGGAAATATACGCTCCACAGAGAAATTTTCTTGCCAGGCTATTGGGGAATACCAGCCGGATGCTGTACGTTGCATACGCGACAGACGAACCAAAGAAAAGAGATACACCTAAGTGGCAACCGATTACGACGAACTTCGCTCCGACGTCAAGGAGTCGCAGGACAACTCACTCGAGGCACTGCAGTCCGCCAATGCTCCGGACGCCCGCAGCGTCGTCCTCGAGCTCGATGAGGCCGACGGGCTGGATGGCGCCGGCGTTCCGGGCGGCGAATTCGTGGCCGAGGAACTGGTCGTGCAGGTTATCCCGCAGGCTGAGGACGAGTTCACGTGCTACTCCTGCTTCCTGGTCCGGCACCGCTCCCAGATTGCGCGGCAGAAAGACGGACACAGCTACTGCACTGACTGCGAAGGCTGATTCAAGAAACCCGGATATTCTTCCGTGGCGGCCGAGTTCCGCCAACAGGAAGTTAAGGCACGCCCACGTTTAGTAGGCGTGCCTTTCCTGTTAACAGGCTCGAGCTGACGGTTCAGGCGAGACGGCTGCGGACGATCTCGCTGACCGCCTTGCCGTCGAAGCGTCCGGCGACTTTGGCCGTGACAGGCTTCATCACGGCGCCCAGCTGACGCATTCCGGGCTCCACGCCTTCGCTCCGCAGCCCGGCAATGGTCTCGTCAACGATCGCCTCGACTTCCGCGGCTGTCAGCGGCTGAGGCAAATATGCCTCGATGATCCCGGCCTCGGCGATCTCGGCCGCGGCCCGCTCGGATTCTCCGGCTTCCATATAGATCCTTGCGGTGTCACGTCGCTTTGCAGCCTCTTTCTGCAACAACGAGGTCACCTGAGCGTCGTCCAGGACAATGGGCGTCTTTCCCGACTTCTCCCGAGTTTCGATCTCGCCCAGGACATTGCGCACCGTTGTCAGGGCGGTTTTGTTCCGCTCCTTCATGTGCACCACAACATCAGCGTGCAGGCGTTCCTTCAAAGTGGTCACGGCATTCCTCGATTCGTTGAGCGCCCCAAGGCGGCAGGGCGGCAGGACAGTGGTGAACCATCCCTCTAGTACCGTAGAGGGCTATGGCTGACAATCACTACTCCCGGCCCGGCGGGAAACGACCTTGATTCCCGAGCAATTGTGGCAACGGATCGTCGAAGCCTTCAGCCGTGCCGCCATCCCCCAAGTCACGGTGGCCGAACTGGCTGTGGTGCTGGCGCTGGCAACTGCATTGTCCATCCCCCGCGCCACCTGGAAGTACTTTGGGCTCCTGGCCACCGCCACGCACGAACTCGGCCATGCTTTCGCCGCCGTCATGAGCGGCCAAAGACTGAGCGGGATCCGGCTCCGGTTGGACCACTCAGGCACAACCACCAGTTACAGCCGGGGCAAGGCCGCCGCCGTCTGGTCCGGATTCTGGGGCTATCCTGTACCTGCCCTGACCGGCGCTGCCCTGGTCACCTCCGGTTTTGCCGGCTGGGGTCCGGCCGCCCTGGCCACAGGCACCCTTATCCTCCTGGTTTCGCTCGTGTTCATCAGGAACTTCGCGGGGCTGCTAATCACAGGCCTTGCCGTCGCAGGCGGCGGGGTGCTGGTCCTCGTTGTGCCCAGCAGCTTCACCGGCCATGTTGCAGTCGTGCTTGGCGTGGCGCTGCTTGTGGCCGCCGTCCGGGATCTCGCGAAGCTCACCAACGTGCACCTGCGGCGCCGTGACAGGCTGGCCAGTTCCGACGCCTACCTGCTGTACCGCGCGACGTCCATACCCTCCGGCATCTGGATCGCGCTCTTTGTCGCCGTTATTGCCGGCTCCTGGCTGGTCGCCTGGCAGCCGATCTCAGCAATCCTGGCCGCCGGAGCCTAGGCTGGTCCGCATGAGCCAGGAATCTCCGAGCGGGCCGCAGGCCACGAACGCCACCGCTGCCGACAGCACGGACACCAGCACCGAACACAGCACCCTGGGCGCATATGTGACCGGCGGTGCCGAGTTCAACCGGGACACGAATTACATTGAGGACCGGATCACCCACGACGGCCGCCCCGGCGTCAACGGCGAGCCGGGGTGGCCAGTGGAAGCTGGCCGGTACCGGCTGATTGCGGCGCGGGCATGCCCGTGGGCGAACCGAGCCGTGATTGTGCGGAGGCTCCTCGGCCTGGAGGACTCCATCTCCCTTGGCCAGCCCGGCCCTACCCACGATGCCCGGTCGTGGACTTTTGACCTCGATCCGGGCGGGGTGGACCCTGTGCTTGGCATCGAGCGCATCCAGAGCGCCTATTTCCGGCGCTTCCCGGATTACCCGCGCGGCATCACGGTGCCAGCGATCGTTGATATTGCCAGCGGCGCGGTGGTCACCAACAACTTCCCTCAGATCACCCTGGACTTTGCCACCGAATGGACCCGTTTCCACCGGGTCGGAGCGCCTGACCTTTACCCGGAACACCTCCGCGCCGAAATTGACTCCGTCAACAAGCGCGTCTTCACCGAGGTCAACAACGGCGTCTATCGCTGCGGCTTTGCGGGCTCCCAGGAGGCCTACGACTCGGCCGACACCAGGCTGTGGACCGCGCTCGACTGGCTTGAGGAACGCCTCACCGGACAGCGGTACCTCGTGGGTGACACCATCACGGAAGCGGATGTCCGCCTGTTCACCACCTTGGCCAGGTTCGATGCCGTTTACCACGGGCATTTCAAGTGCAACCGGCAGAAGCTGACCGAACTGCCGGCCCTGTGGGGCTACGCGCGGGATCTTTTCCAGACTCCCGGTTTCGGAGACACGATCGATTTTGTCCAGATTAAGCAGCACTATTACATCGTCCATGAGGACATCAATCCCACCCGGATGGTGCCGCAGGGTCCTGATCCGGCGGGCTGGCTGGAGCCCCATGGCAGGGAATCACTGGGCGGCCGGCCGTTCGGTGACGGCACTCCCCCGGGGCCGGTGCGCCCCGGGGAAGAAGTTTCCCCCGGCCATGGAGCGGCTTAGGATCAGGAAAGCGCTTTCTAACCGGTTAGGCTAGCCCCATGCAGAAATCTTTTGGCTTTGCAGCACCCGGTTATGAAGGCGTTTTGGATCTGTTTGAGGCCCTTCTCGCCGCGGATCCGCAGTACAGCGCCCAACTGGCGGCCTACCGGGACGGCGTGAAGATCGTGGACCTGTCCGGCGGGCCCCACATCACCGCCGATTCCGTCACGGGGGCGTATTCAGTTTCCAAGGGCGTGGCGGCGCTGGTGATTTCGCCGCTCGTCCAGGACGGGCTGCTGGACCTTGACCGGACGGTGGCGCACTACTGGCCCGAGTTCGGTTGCCATGGCAAGGACCGCTTGCTGGTGCGTGAAGCCCTGTCCCATCAAGCCGGCCTGATGGGAGTCGAGGGAGGCATCGCCCTGGACGAATTCACCACCTCCCTGGCCGCGGGAAGGTTGGCAGCAACGAGCCCCGCATGGCGTCCCGGCAGTTGCTTCGGATACCACGCCCTCACCATCGGGATCATTATGGAGGAACTCTGCCGGCGGGTCACGGGAACCAGCCTGCAGAGCCTCTATGACCAGCGCATCCGCACGGTCTACGGCATCGACTTCTTCCTGGGACTGCCCGAAGAGCTGGAACCGCGCTACCGTGACGTCCTCTACGACGTCGATCCCCTTCAACCATGGCTGGATCCACTGAGCCTGGATGGGCTTAACAGCAACGCGGCAGTCAGCACAATCATGGAACTTCCCAATCAACGGCCCGTCCGCGCCGCGGGGATGAGTGCCGCCGGCGGTGTGGGTACGGCGGAGGGCCTGGCCAGGCTCTACGCCGCGGCCATCACCGGTGTGGACGGCCGGGACCCCTTGTTGACCCCTGAGACCGTCAGCGCCATGTCCCAGGAGCAGGTGTGGGGCCTGGACCGCCTGTCCGGACTGGACAACGCCTTTGCCGTGGTCTTTATGAAGCCACACGTGTCGCGGAATTTCGGCAGCCACCGTGCCTTCGGCCACGAGGGTGCGAACGCTGCCCTGGGGTTTGCCGATCCCGCATACGGGCTCGGCTTCGGATACATCCCGCAGCGGGCGGAGGACGGACGCACCCAGGGCAAAGCTCATAGGCTGGCTGCGGAGCTCCGGCGGGCGGCGTCGGCCTTGTCCTAGTACACGGGTGCACCTAGTGTGGGGCTGATGGGTGACACTCAAACGCAGCCGCAGGGCCGGCCCTCCGCTGGAACCCGAATCCTGCGGAATTCGGTGGCCGGTCTCTCGTCGGCATTCACAGTACAGCGCCTGCAGCTGGCGGCGAAGGCAGCGCTGGCCGCCGGCCTCGCTTTCGCCATTGCTCCCCTGATGCCGGGATCCGCTGCCGAGTACCCGTACTACGCGCCGCTCGGCGCCCTGGTGTCGATGTACCACAACGTGGCCGGATCCTTCCGGCAGGGTCTCCAGGCGCTCGTCGGACTCGCCCTGGGTATTGGGCTCGCCTTTGCGCTGGTCAGTGTCGGTGATCCGTCACCGCTGTCTGTTGCGGTCGTTATGGGACTCGGCGTGCTGCTCGGCGGTCTCCCCCGCATCGGCTCGGGCAGCGATTGGATTCCAACGGCGGCGCTGCTGGTCCTGCTGGTGGGGGGAAGCAACAAGGACGACTTTTCCTTCGGCTACCTCATCCAGATGGGCGTCGGCGTCGCCGTGGGCATTGCCGTCAACTTCCTGGTCTTTCCTCCCCTGCACTTCACCGCGGCGGCCACCAGCCTGGGCAAACTCCGGCTGGCCCTCGGGCGGCAACTGACTGACATGGGAACGGCCCTGACTGAAAGGTGGCCTCCCGAGCACGAGGACTGGTCCCGCCGGTCGACCGAGCTGGCCGAAGCAGCCAGCACGGTCCGCCATCTCGTGCAGGAGGCTGATGCGAGCCGGCGCGCCAATCCGCGCCGGCGGCTCCATCCCCGCGATGTGGATCTCGACTACCGCAACCTTCGTGACCTGGAGCGGGTGACGTTCCACATCCAGGACATGACAGAAGTCCTGTCCGATGTCATCTGGACAGACGACGCACCTTATACGGTGCCTTTCAACGACAGTGCGCCCCTGGCCGCGGCCATGACCGCCACCGGCGAACTCCTGGCCTCGTTCGACGGTGAGGATGAAGCAGACCAGCGGCGGCTGTTCGCTGCCGCAAAGTCGGCGGTGGAGGCCGGTATGGCAACGGTTGCGGAGCGGGCCCAGGAGGATTCGGCCGTGACAGCGTCCGAGTCCATCCTCCTGAGCCTGCACCGTATCCTCAGGGCTGTCCGGCCGGCGTCCTAGAGCGGTGCCACGGAGCCGCTGAAGTGGCGGCGGCCGGAGCGGGGGTTCCACGCCACAAATTCGGCCCGCTGCCAGCCTTCGCCAGGCGTCTGTGCCGTGGTGATATCCAGGGCGGTGATAGCCAAGGCAACGCGGGCAGGAAGGAACACTGGAGCCTCGAACGTGACATCCCACGTGAACGTTTCGCCCTTGGCCGGCCCGACATCCGCGAGGGCCCTCGAGGCAAGGTACATCCCGTGTGCGATGGAGCGGCGCATGCCCAGGGCCTTGGCAGAAAGCACGCTCAGGTGGATGGGGTTGAAGTCTCCTGAAACGGCGGCATACGCCCTTCCCGTGTCGACCCCCAAATGCCAAATCGCGGTGGGGTCCGGAGGCGTGAAATCGGCCTGGCCGTTGTGGGGCGTTGGCTTGTCGATGCCGGGGAGGAACACACCCTTGGCCAGGTAGGAGGAGCGCCCGGTCCACTTGATGTCCGGCGTATCCGCACCACGGATCTCTGCCACAACGTCAAGTTGCGTGCCGGACCGGTGGCCCCGGAGGTTCTCAACCCTGGCCTGGATGTCCAGGGATTCCGTGAAGAGCACCGGCGACCTCTGCTCCACATGGTTGCTGAGATGGACCATGCCCAGGAGTGGCAGCGGGAAATCGTCGCGGTTCATCACACTCATGGCCAGCGGGAATGCCAGTGCGTGGAGGTATCCGGCCGGCAGAGTGTCCCTGGCAGTCAGCCCGATGAGGTGCTGGTAGGCGGTGAGGTTGCCGACGTCGGCCCTTACCCCGCGCACCTCGTGGCTAGTGACCGGAAGGTTTGATCCGTTGTGCGTGCCCAAGACGCGCCGCCGCGCGGTCTGCGCGGCGGCATTGACGTAGAGCTTGGACAGGGACGGCATCTCCCCCAGGATGACCGGCTGGACGGTACTCATGCCCCCACCAGGTTCTGTCCGCAGATCCGCAGCACGTCGCCGTTAATGCCCCCGGCGGCGTCGCTCGCCAGGAAGGCAATGGCCTCCGCTACGTCGGACGGTTGGCCACCTTGCTGCAGCGAGTTCAGCCGCCGTCCCACTTCGCGGACGGCAAATGGGATCCGTGCTGTCATGTCTGTTTCGATGAATCCGGGCGCCACCGCGTTAATGGTCCCGCCGTTCACCGCCAGAAGGGGCGCAGAAGCGCGCACCATACCCATCACACCGCCCTTGGACGCCGCGTAGTTGGTCTGGCCGCGGTTGCCCGCGATGCCGCTGGTGGATGCCACCGAGACAATCCGTGGTGAATTACGGAAGTGTTCGGAAGCAAGGAGCGCTTCGTTGATTCTGAGCTGGGCGGCGATGTTGATGTTCAGGACGGAGGTCCAGCGGCCGTGGTCCATATTGGCGAGCAGCTTGTCCCGGGTAATTCCTGCGTTGTGGATGACGATGTCCAGACGGCCGTGACGCTGCACGGCGTGGTCGATGATCCGCTGGCCGGCATCTGCGCTGCTGATATCCAGTTGAAGCGCCGTGCCGCGGACTTCGTTGGCGACGGCGGCCAAATGGTCCCCGGCTGCCGGGATGTCTACGAGGACCAGGGTGGCCCCGTCCCGGTGGAGGGTACGGGCAATAGCTGCCCCGATGCCGCGGGCGGCGCCGGTGACCACGGCAACCTTGCCGGCGAGCGGCTTCTCGAAGTCCAGGGGCAGGTGGCCCTGCTCGGTTGAGACAGTCAGGAACTGGCCATCCACGAAAGCCGACCGGCCGGACAGAAAGAACCGCAGGGCTGCCAGAGCGCTGGGGCTGGTGCTCTGGACACCTTCTGCCAGGACGATGCCGTTCGCTGTTGCGCCGGCCCGGAGTTCCTTGGCAAGCGACCGCAGGAAGCCATCCACGCCTTGCCGGGCAGCCGACTGTGCAGGGGACGCGGTTTCGGCGGCCGGCCGGGAGATAGTGATGACGCGGGCGCTGGGGCCGAGATCACGCAGTGAGGCCGCGGCGGACAGCACAGGCTTTTCAAGATCCTCGGGCCGGGTCAGCTCATCCAGGACCATAATGATCGCGCCAAGTTTTTCGCGGGGCACCCCGTGGCGCCGGACGTCCAGGTCCCAGGAGAGCAGCTTGGCGGCCAGTTCGTCGGCACCGGCGGTGTTGCCCTGGACGAGGACGGGGCCGGTGACCAGGGGCTGGCCCGGCTTGAAGCGGCGCAGCACGGCAGGCTGGGGCAGGCCCAGCCGTTTGGCGACGTTCTTGCCTACGCCCTGGTTGACGAGCGTGGTGTATTTATCCGTCATCCGGTGCCCCTAGAGTGCTTCGAGTATTGCGACGACGCCCTGGCCGCCGGCGGCGCAGATGGAAGTAAGTCCGCGCGCAGGCCTTCCCTCGACGGTGCCTTTGGCCTGCAGCATCTTGGCCAGCGAGGCCACGATCCGTCCGCCGGTGGCTGCGAACGGGTGGCCCGCGGCCAGGGAGGAGCCGTTGACGTTCAGCTTGGTGCGGTCGATGCTGCCGAAGGCACCCTCAAGTCCCAGCCGGGTGCGGCCGAACTCATCATCTTCCCAGGCGGCCAGGGTGCTCAGGACAGTCCCGGCGAAGGCTTCGTGGATCTCAAAGAAGTCGAAGTCATCCAGCGTCAGTCCGTTGCGGGCCAGCAGCCTGGGGACCGCAAACGCGGGAGCCATGAGCAGTCCGTCCTTGCCGTGGACGAAGTCCACCGCGGCGGCTTCACCATCCACGACGGTGGCGAGCTTCGGCAGGTCATGGGCATCAGCCCAGTCTTCGGATGCGAGCAGGACCGTGGAGGCCCCGTCGGTCAACGGTGTGGAGTTTCCCGCCGTCATGGTGGCCTCGGCGCCGAGGCTCTTCCCGAAGACGGGCTTGAGTGTAGCCAGCTTCTCCAATGTGGTGTCCGCCCTCAGGTTGGAGTCCTTGGCGAGGCCTCGGTATGGCGTCAGGAGGTCATCGAAGAATCCTGCGTCATACGCGGCGGAAAGGTTGCGGTGGCTGTTGAAGGCCAGCTCATCCTGGGCCTCGCGCGAAATGTTCCATTGTGCGGTGGTCAGCGCCTGGTGCTCGCCCATGGAAAGGCCGGTGCGTGGCTCCCCCGTACTCGGAGCATCGGGGGCCAGGTCCCTGGGCCGCAGGCGGCTGAGTACCTGCAGGCGCTGGGGCAGTGTCTTGGCGCGGTTGAGGTCCAGGAGTATCTCGCGGAGGCCTTCACTGACAGCAATGGGGGCATCCGACGCCGAGTCGACACCACCGGCGATGGCGGAATCGATCTGGCCCAGTTTGATCTTGTTGGCCAGGCCCAGAACCGTTTCGAGGCCGGTGGCGCACGCCTGCTGCAGGTCGTAGGCGGGGGTTTCCGCCGACAACGCCGAACCCAGGACTGCCTCGCGGGTGAGGTTGAAGTCGCGGGAGTGCTTGAGTACGGCCCCCGCCGCAACCTCGCCGATCCGCTCATCCTGGAGGCCAAACCTGGCGATAAGACCGTCCAGTGCGGCAGTGAGCATGTCCTGGTTGGATGACTTCGTGTAGGCCCCGCCGGACCGGGCAAACGGGATCCGGTTACCACCCACAATTACGGCCCGGCGGCCTGGACGCGCCGCGCCGGAAGTCGTGGGGCTGGCGAATTCGTGGGGTTCGGTGCCGGACTGTCCATTGACGGACATGGGTGACTCCTCTGATCTGCGACGGTTACCGATACCCAGCGTACCTGATACGCTGAGTATCGTGAACAACCTCCACGCAGAAGTCCCGACGCCGGCTGCCGGCGCAATTGCCGACGGCCGTTCGGCCCGCTGGCAGACCCACCGGGAGGAACGACGCCGGGAGCTCATCAAGTCCGCACGCCGCGCGGTCCACGCGCTGGGCAGCGACGCCTCCATGGAGGAGATTGCAGCAGCCGCCGGCACCTCAAAGTCGGTCTTCTACCGCTATTTCGGCGATAAGGCAGGACTTCAGCACGCCGTCGGGGAAGTGGTCCTGAGCCAGATGCAGCGCAAGATCCGCGAAGCGGCACAGGGTGCCCAGACTCCTCGGGAAGGGCTGCTGGCCATGATTTCCGCCTATCTCCAGATGGCGGAAACCAGCCCCAATGTCTACAGTTTCGTCACCCGCTATGCGCCGGTGGATGCGGACAGCCACCAGGGATCGGCGGCCATTTCGGGAGCCCTTGGCCACTTCTTCGATTCCATCGCGGAGATGATCGCCGTGCCAATGCGGACCCACCTCGGCGAAGGCAAAGAAGCGGTGATCGGCTACTGGCCCACGGCGGCCATCGGCCTGGTCCGAAATGCCGGTGAGCAATGGCTCAGCACGCCGGCTTCGGCGGCGAAGCCGGACCAGGAAGCCATGGCCCGCCAGATCACGGCCTGGTTATGCGTGGGGATCGCCCCCGAGCTTAGCCCCGCCAGCGCGGCATGATTCCGCCCCAAGAACCTCACACCCTCCTGTCAGAACCAACGAAGGACATTGACATGACCGAAGTAGTGGACCGCCCCACCGGCCCGGACGCCGCCGTAACGAATACAGCCGCTGCGGGCCCAGCGGTCACCAGCGCCAACTACGGCTCGGCTGTGCAGCCCGCCGTCGACGTTGCCGCCCTCGGCGAGCAACTCCTGGGCAAATGGGCGGACTCCCGTCGCCAATCCCGCGCGCTGGCCAGTGACCCTGCACTGCACAAAATTGAAGGACTGACGCACACCGAACACCGGACGCGAACCTTCGGCCAGTTGAAGTACCTCGTGGACAACAGCGCCGTGCACCGGGCCTTCCCGACGGCTCTGGGCGGTTCCGACGACCATGGCGGCAACATCGCGGCGTTCGAGGAACTGGTCACGGCCGATCCGTCGCTGCAGATCAAGGCTGGTGTCCAGTGGGGCCTGTTCGGCTCGGCCGTGATGCACCTGGGCACGCAAGAACACCACACCAAGTGGCTGCCAGGCATCATGAGCCTGGAGATCCCTGGCTGCTTCGCCATGACGGAGACGGGCCACGGTTCCGATGTGGCCAGCATCGCCACCACGGCGACGTACGACGCCAAAACCCAGGAATTTGTGGTCCACACACCGTTCCGCGCTGCGTGGAAGGACTACATCGGCAATGCAGCCATCGACGGTCTCGGCGCCGTCGTTTTCGCCCAGCTCGTGACAAATGGCGTCAACCATGGTGTGCATGCGTTCTACGTTGACCTCCGGGACCCCCAGACCAAGGAGTTCATGCCCGGGATCGGTGGCGAGGACGACGGCGTCAAGGGCGGCCTCAACGGGATCGACAACGGCCGGCTGCATTTCGACAACGTCCGTATCCCCCGCACGAACCTGCTGAACCGTTATGGCGATGTGGCCCCGGATGGTAGGTACACGTCGTCCATCGCCAGCCCGGGCCGCCGCTTTTTCACCATGCTGGGAACCCTCGTCCAGGGCCGCGTGTCATTGGACGGCGCGGCCGTGGCGGCGTCGAAGGTCGCCCTGACAGCAGCCATCCGCTACGCCACCGAACGGCGCCAGTTCAACGCGTCGTCGCACACTGACGAAGAGGTCCTCCTGGACTACCAGCGCCACCAGCGGCGCCTGTTTACCCGGCTGGCCACGACGTATGCCGCGGGCTTCGCGCACGAGCAGCTCCTCCAGAAATTCGACGACGTCTTTTCCGGCGCCCACGATACCGATGAGGACCGCCAGGACCTGGAGACTCTCGCCGCGGCCCTGAAGCCGCTGAGCACGTGGCACGCCCTGGACACCCTGCAGGAATGCCGTGAGGCCTGCGGCGGCGCCGGCTTCCTGATCGAAAACCGCTTCGCCTCCCTGCGCGCTGACCTGGATGTCTACGTCACGTTCGAGGGCGACAATACCGTGCTGCTCCAGCTGGTGGCCAAGCGCCTCCTGGCCGACTACGCCAAGGAGTTCAGGAACGTCGATTTCGGGGTCCTGGCCCGCTACGTGGTGGCCCAGGCAACGGGCGTGGCGATCCATCGCACCGGCCTGCGGCAGGTGGCACAGTTTGTCGCCGATACCGGATCAGTCCAGAAGGCCGCCATTGCGCTCCGGGACGAGGAAGGCCAGCGCGCCCTCCTGACGGACCGGGTCCAGACCATGGTGGCCGACGTCGGGTCGGCCCTGAAGGGCGCCAACAAACTGCCCGTCGAAAAGGGGGCGGCCCTCTTCAACCAGCACCAGAACGAGCTGATCGATGCTGCGCAGGCCCACGCGGAGCTCCTGCAATGGGAGGCGTTCACGGCGGCCCTGGAAGGCGTCACGGACCCCGGCACCAAGCGGGTCCTGACCTGGCTGCGCGACCTGTTCGGCCTGTCGCTGATCGAAAAGAACCTGTCCTGGTACCTGATGAACGGCAGGCTCTCCATGCAGCGGGCACGCACCGTGGGTGATTACATCAACCGGCTCCTGGTCAAGATCAGGCCACACGCCCTGGACCTCGTGGACGCCTTCGGGTACGGCGACGAGCACGTGCGCGCATCGATCGCCACCGGTGCCGAGAAGACCCGGCAGGACGAGGCCCGCGCGTACGTCAGGGCACAGCGGGCCAGCGGCAACGCACCCGTCGACGAAAAGGTGCTGTTGGCGCGCACGGCTACCTCCCGATAAAGCAACGCGAGGTCACTTCAAGCCCCTCCGACGCCCCGGAATGGGCACTTTGTGACCTCGCGTTGGATCAGGCGTTATGTACGGACGACGGCGCCGGTCCCCTCGGTGGGGGCGGCGCCGTCGTGCGCTGTTTGGTCACCAGTGCTGCGGTTCCTGCCGTCCGTCAGGAAAGCACTGAGCGGTAGACCTCGAGGGTGGTCTCGGTGATGGAGTCCCAGGAGAAGTGCTCCTCCGCGCGGCGCCGGCCGGCCTGGCCCATGGCACGTGCCCGTTCGGGATCGGACACCACCTCGGTCAGAGCGGCGGCAAATTCCGTCACGAACTTCTCCGGATCAAGCGGCGTGCCGGTACCGTCGGTGACCTGCTCCAGGTCCACCAACAGGCCCGTCTCGCCATGCTGGACCACCTCGGGAATGCCGCCCGTAGCGCTGGCCACCACGGCAGCACCGCAGGCCATCGCCTCGAGGTTGACGATGCCCAGCGGTTCATAGATGGACGGGCAGGCGAACGCTGTGGCGTGGCTGAGGACCTGGATGAGTTCGTTCCGCGGCAGCATCCGTTCGATCAGCACGACGCCTGTCCGCTGGCTCTGCAGCTCCTCGATCAGGCGTGCAGTTTCTGCGGCGAGCTCGGGGGTATCCGCCGCGCCAAGGCACAGCACGAGCTGCACATCGGCCGGAAGCTTCGCGGCGGCACGCAACAGGTACGGCACGCCCTTCTGGCGCGTGTTGCGTCCGACAAACACCACGCTCGGCTTATCTGGATCAATGCCCAGGGCGCGGACGGCGTCCTGGTTTTCATCGCGCTGCCACAGTTCGACGTCGATGCCGTTGTGGACCACCCTGACTTTGGCAGGGTCAACGTCGGGGTAGCTGCGGAGGATGTCCTGGCGCATGCCTTCTGAAACGGCGATGATCGCTGCTGCCGCCTCGTAGGCAGTTTTCTCGACCCAGGAGGACAACGCGTAGCCGCCGCCAAGCTGCTCGGCCTTCCACGGCCTCAGGGGCTCCAGGCTGTGGGCACTTAATACGTGCGGGATGCCGTGGAGCAGGGACGCCAGATGGCCGGCCATGTTCGCATACCAGGTGTGCGAATGGACCAGATCGGCACCTGCCACGTCCGGCACGATCCGCAGGTCCACCCCGAGCGTCTGGACGGCGGCGTTGGCCGAGCCCAGGTCTTCGGGAACGGAATAGGAGGTCACCCCGGCACCGTGGTAATCGGCGTCGCGGGGTGCACCGAAGGCACGAACCTGCAGGTCAACATGCTTACTAAGCACCCTGCTCAATTCGGCCACGTGGACTCCGGCGCCTCCGTAGATCTCGGGCGGGAACTCTTTAGTCACAATGTCTATTCGCACGTTACCCAAGGTAGTCCTTCCGCACTATCTGTTCTAGTGTGAAGGAGTCCGGGCATGCCGGACTGTTTGGGGTTACGAAGGCGTACAGGAGCTACTACCATGCCGTTGAATAAAAGAGTCCTGGCCATTGTCCTCGCGGGCGGCGAGGGAAACAGGCTAATGCCACTGACGGCAGACCGGGCGAAACCTGCAGTGCCGTTTGCCGGCAGTTACCGTCTGATCGACTTTGCGCTGTCCAACCTGGTGAATTCACGCTACCTGCAGATCGTGGTCCTGACCCAGTACAAGTCTCACAGCCTTGACCGCCACATTTCCGAGACCTGGCGGATGTCCACGCAGCTGGGCAATTATGTGGCCTCCGTGCCGGCGCAGCAGCGCGTCGGCAAGAGCTGGTTCCTCGGCAGCGCCAACGCCATCTACCAGTCCCTGAACCTGATCCATGACGCCAACCCCGACATCGTCGTCGTGGTTGGTGCGGACCACGTGTACCGCATGGACTTCGCCCAGATGGTGGAGCAGCATGTGCAGAGCGGTGCCAAGGCCACTGTGGCCGCCGTGCGCCAGCCGTTGAGCATGGCCAACCAGTTCGGTGTGATCGAGGTGGACCAGGAGGACCCGCAGAAGATCGCTGCTTTTGTGGAAAAGCCCGCCACAACTCCTGGCCTGGCCGCTGATCCCACCCAGTTCCTGGCTTCCATGGGCAACTACGTCTTTGACGCCGACGCGTTGGTGGATGCCCTTCACGTGGACGCCGAACGGCTCGACACCAAGCACGACATGGGCGGGGATATCATCCCCTACTTCGTCAGCCAGGGTGAGGCCGGAGTCTACGACTTCACCCTCAACGACATCCCCGGCTCCACGGAACGCGACCGGACCTACTGGCGCGACGTCGGCACCATCGATTCGTTCTACGACGCCCACATTGACCTCATCTCGCCGTTGCCTGTGTTCAACCTCTACAACGCTGAATGGCCCATTTACACACGCCAGAGCATCTCCCCGCCCGCTAAGTTCGTCCGCGGGCAAAACGACACCGTGGGCACCGCCCTGGACTCCATCGTGTCCAGCGGCGTGGTCATCTCCGGCGGCGTCGTAGAGGGTTCCGTCCTGTCCAACGACGTCTTTGTGGGGAACGGCAGCAGGGTCATCGACTCGGTCCTGATGGACAAGGTGAACATCGGCGAAGGTGCCGTGGTCAACCGGGCCATCCTGGACAAGAACGTGAAGGTTCCGGCCGGCGCCGCGATCGGCCTGGACCATGACCTGGACCGCGCCCGCGGTTTCAAGGTGACCGACTCCGGCATCACCGTGCTCGCCAAAGGCCAGCAAGTGCCCGAGCCCGGGGACGCGGAACGTGCGCTCGCCGCAAAGAACCTCCACCTGGTACCGGACGCCGTCAAGGCGGCCACAGCCAAATACCCCGAACTCCGCGAATCAGTCGAACAGGCCGCTGCGGTCCATGCGGAAACAGCAGCCCAGGCCGCCCCGGGCGGCCGCCGCGCCTAAACGAAGGACATCCAGGCCTGGCCGGGCTGCGAACCCCGCGGCACGGTCAGGCTGGATCTTCGCCAGGCTGTAAAATCGGTACAATGAGCTCCCCCGATCTGACGCCTGAGGAAATCCAGGCCTGCCTCAAGGTTTTGAACACCATCCACGTCTACGACGAGGAACACCCCGACTATGTCTCGGTGCGCCGTGCCACCGGGAAGATGTTCAAGGCCGTGAAGCGTCACCGCCGCGTCACCAAGCGGGACCTTATCTCCGAAGCCGACCGGGCCGTGCTCGCCCAGACGGCAACGGCAGCACCGGACCGGATCGACGACGAGACCCGCGGCAACAAGCTGGAGACCTCGGCGACGGGCAAGGTGGCCGGGCACCTGATCCGTTCCCGCCCCTGCTATATCTGCAAGAAGCACTACACGCAGGTGGACGCTTTTTATCATCAGCTCTGCCCGGAATGCGCCGCCTTCAGCCACAGCAAGCGGGATGCCCGCACCGACCTGACAGGCCGGCGTGCGCTGCTCACCGGCGGGCGGGCCAAAATCGGCATGTACATCGCGCTGCGCCTGCTCCGGGATGGCGCGCACACCACGATCACCACCAGGTTCCCCAAAGACGCCGCACGCCGTTTTGCGGCAATGGAAGACAGCAGCGAGTGGCTGCACCGGCTCCGGATCGTGGGCATCGACCTGCGCGACCCGTCACAGGTGATGGCCCTGACGGATTCGCTCAACGCAGCGGGCCCCCTGGACATCATCATCAACAACGCCGCCCAGACGGTGCGCCGATCCGGCAACGCCTACAAACCCCTGGTGGACGCCGAGGACGAGCCGTTGCCCGCCGCCCTGGAGCCGGCCAACGGCGGACCGGAACTGGTGACCTTCGGCCACGCCCACGACAAACACCCCCTCGCCCTGGCGAGCAGTGTCACGGACCATCCGGTGCTGGCCGGCGACGCCATCACTTCGCTGGCGCTCTCCACCGGATCGGCCTCGCTGGAGCGGATCGCCTCCGGTACAGCCATCGACGCCGGCGGCCTGGTCCCGGACCTGGCCGACATCAACAGCTGGACCCAGGTGGTGGACGAGGTTGACCCCCTGGAAATGCTGGAAGTCCAGCTCTGCAACGTCACGGCCCCGTTCCTGCTGGTTAGCAGGCTCCGGGACGCCATGAAGCGCTCCACGGCGCACCGGAAGTACATCGTCAACGTCTCCGCCATGGAAGGCCAGTTCTCCCGCGCCTACAAGGGCCCCGGGCATCCGCACACCAACATGGCCAAGGCAGCCCTGAACATGATGACCCGCACCAGCGCCCAGGAGATGCTGGACGCCGACGGGATCCTGATGACTGCGGTAGACACCGGCTGGATCACTGACGAACGGCCGCACTTCACCAAGGTCCGCCTCATGGAGGAGGGCTTCCACGCGCCCCTGGACCTGGTGGACGGCGCCGCCCGCGTCTACGATCCGATCGTGATGGGCGAAAACGGCGAGGACCAGTACGGGGTCTTCCTCAAGGACTACAAGCCCAGCCCCTGGTAGGACGAACACTGTCCTGCGCAGGGTGTTGGGCGTAGGCTCGGCGGCATGAGCAGCGAGCCAATGTCCGGTGAACCAATGTCCGGTGACCCAGCGTCCAACGAGTCAACGTCCCGAGAGTCCAACTCCGGCGAGTCAACGTCCCAGGTGCAGAACCTGGAACACCACGAATGCTGGGCCCTGTTGCGGACGGTTTCGGTAGGCAGGCTGGCCGTCCTGGTGGACGGCCAGCCGGATATCTTCCCCATCAACTACACGGTGGACGGCGGAACATTAGTGTTCCGCACCGGCGCTGGAACCAAGCTGGCCGCCGCCTCGGGAGGTGCCGCTGTGGCGTTGGAGGCAGACGGCGTGGATGCCGTCAGTGGCCTGGCCTGGAGCGTGGTGGTCAAGGGACCGGCAAAGGCCATCACAGGAACCGAAGGCATCCTGGACTCCGCAGCCCTGTACCTCTTCCCATGGCAGGCCGGGAAGAAAGACACCTTTGTCCGGGTGAGCCCAGGAACGGTGACCGGGCGCCGGTTCAAAGTCACCGCACCCATGACCTGGTGGACCCAGCTCAGCGGAGCAGCCAAGGCAGCCCCGGAGTAGTCCTGGGCCGGACCCTGGGCAGGACGAGGAAACGCCCCCGACGGCCTAAGCGAGGCGGGTGATTTCCACGCTCACGCTGAGCGCCGATCCGCCGCCGCCGGACAGGATGCCCTTCAGCGGTGGTACGTCCCGGTAGTCGCGGCCCCTGGCGACGGTGACGTGGTAGTCCCCTGCCGGCTTGTGGTTCGTGGGATCCCAGCTGCGCCACTCGCCGTCCCAGAACTCCAGCCACGCATGTGACTGGCCGGCGACTGTCTCGCCGATGGCCGCCGTCGACCGCGGGTGCAGGTAGCCGGAAACGTAGCGCGCGGGAATGCCGCAGCTGCGCAGCGCGCCGATGGCAAGGTGCGCGAGGTCCTGGCAGACGCCCTGCCGCTGCCCCCACGCTTCCTCGGCGTTGGTGGTGACGGCGGTGGAACCGGACATGTACGTCATCTCGCCGCGCATCCATTCGAAGATGGCCATGGCGGCCTCGTGCGGGTTCTTGCCCTCCACGACGCCTGGAATGATGCCCAGCACCTCGGCACCGGG
This sequence comes from Pseudarthrobacter arbutini, assembly GCF_054510915.1. Taxonomy (NCBI): domain Bacteria; kingdom Bacillati; phylum Actinomycetota; class Actinomycetes; order Micrococcales; family Micrococcaceae; genus Pseudarthrobacter; species Pseudarthrobacter arbutini. Next base: position 98,013 of record NZ_JBTNDQ010000002.1, read on the forward strand.
ACCGCTCAGTTGGGACTGCGGCAGCCAGTCGCTGAACGTGTTCAGCGACTCCGCAGACGCCAGGACGTCCCAGCCGGCAATGTCAGCGTCTGCGGGGATCTTCTCGGCCCGGTGCACTTCGACGGTGATGTTGGAAACGACCTCGAGGTGGTCGTGCGGCATCTGCATGTCGAAGGCGGTGACCCGTGTGCCCCAGTAGTCCCGGTAAGTGCTCACGGCCGCCTGCGACGGCGAGACCTTGAGGACGGATTCCAGGACCACCTGCTGGGGGTCGGTCAGCGGTGTCATGCGGGCCTCGTTGTAGGAGAGCGTGACGCGCTTGTTGTACTTGTAGGCCGTGGTGTGGATGATGCTCAGCCTGGTCATGAAACTTCTCCCACCCAGGCCAGTTCGTCTGCCTGATTGAAGTATTTACGGGAAATGGCGTCCGAGGCCTGCGAGACGGCCTTCTGCACGCGTTCCATGTGCTCGGGCAGTTCGGACATCAGATCGTCCGTCCGGTGGAACTCAAGGAAGGTGCGGGCCTGGCCCACGATCCGGCGGGCGTCGTTGATGAAGCCCACGCGCTGTGCCGAAGGGTCCAGCTTGGCAAGGCACTCATCGGCGTCACGCAGGGCGTAGACGATGGACCGCGGGAACAGCCGGTCGAGCAGGAGGAACTCGGCGGCGTGCTGGTCCCCGAAGGCGGCCCGGCGGGTCCGCAGGAACGACTCATAGGCTCCCGCGCAGCGCAGCATGTTGACCCAGGACATACCCGCAGAGAGGACATCCCGGGTGGAGAGCATCCGGGCTGTCATGTCGGCGCGTTCCAGGGACCGGCCCAACACCAGGAAGAGCCAGCTTTCATCATGGCTCACGGTGGTGTCGGCCAGGCCGCTGACCATGGCCGTCCGTTCCAGCGTCCAGTTGCAGAAGCGGTACGTTCCCACCACGTCCTTGCGGTGCTGGCTCAGCCCGTAGTAGGTGGTGTTGAGGCTTTCCCACAGGCCCGAGGACACGGTCTCGCGGGCACGGCGGGCATTCTCGCGCGCGGCGCCCAGCGACCCGGCGATGGACGTTGCGCTGGTTTTGTCGTATGCCAGGGCGTGGAGGAGCTCGGGAAGGCCGAAGTCTTCGCTCTGCGGCCGGGCGCCCATCACTGCGAGCAGCTCCTGGGCCACCCTGCGGCGCTCGTCTATGGGCAGGTGGTTCAGGCGTTCCAGATGCACGTCCAGGATGCGGGCGGTGCCGTCGGCCCGCTCCACATAGCGTCCGATCCAAAATAGGGACTCAGCAATACGGCTAAGCATTCGCGGTGACCTCCTGCGCGTCCGAAATCTGTGGGAATGAACCTGTGAACATTTGTGCCGGTTCGATGGCCCGGCTCACTGCTGCTGCTCCGACTGGCGGTCGCGCCAGTTGCTCTCCACTGGCCAGACGGAAACCCGCTCGCGGATGGAAATGGTGGGCCGCGGAACAGTTTCCACCGGCACCTGGGGCGAGTCTGCCAGCACCCAGGTGTCCTTGGAGCCGCCGCCCTGGCTGGAGTTCACAATAAGGGAGCCTTCCTTGAGCGCCACCCTGGTGAGTCCGCCGGGGAGTACCCAGACGTCGTCGCCGTCGTTGACAGCGAAGGGGCGCAGGTCCACGTGCCGCGGGCCGAACTTATCCCCGCCCAAAGTGGGCACGGTGGAAAGCTGCAGTACGGGCTGGGCGATCCAGCCACGCGGGTCAGCGACGACACGCTTTCGCAGGGCCTCGAGTTCATCATTGGAGGCGTCCGGCCCGATGACCAGGCCCTTGCCGCCGGAGCCGTCCACGGGCTTCACCACGAGCTCAGCCAGGTTGTCGAGGACATACTCCCTGGACTCCTTCTCCTCCAACCGGAACGTGTCCACGTTCGCGATGACAGGTTCCTCGCTGAGATAGTACCGGATGAGGTCCGGAACGTAGCTGTAGACAAGTTTGTCGTCGGCCACGCCGTTGCCCACGGCGTTGGCGATGGTCACCCCGCCGGCCCGGGCGGCGTTGACCAGCCCGGGGCAGCCGAGCATGGAATCAGAGCGGAACTGCAGCGGGTCCAGGAACTCGTCGTCGATGCGTTTGTAGATCACGTCCACGCGCTGCTCACCGGCCGTGGTGCGCATGTAGACGCGGTTGCCGCGGCAGATGAGGTCGCGGCCTTCCACAAGCTCCACGCCCATCAAGCCGGCCAGCAGGGTGTGTTCAAAGTAGGCGCTGTTGAAGACGCCGGGGGTCAGCACCACTACGGTGGGATCGTCGACGCCGGCGGGCGCCGTTTTGCGCAGGGCGGACAGCAGCCGGCGGGGGTACTCTTCCACGGGCCGGATGAGCTGCTGGCCAAATGCTTCGGGCAGGCCCTTGGCCATGGCCCGCCGGTTTTCCAGGACGTAGCTGACGCCGGACGGCACCCGCACATTGTCTTCCAGGACACGGAAGGTGCCCGCCGCGTCACGCACCACATCGATGCCGGAGATGTGGACGCGGACTCCGCCGGCCGGTTCGAAGCCGTGAACCTGGCGGTGGAAGTGGGCGCTGGTAGTGACGAGCTGGCGCGGGATGACGCCGTCTGCCACGACGTTCATCTTGTCGTAGACATCGTTGAGGAAGGCTTCCAGGGCCCGGACGCGCTGCGCCACACCCTTTTCCAGCACGGTCCACTCATCAGCGGGGATAACGCGGGGGACGATGTCGAGCGGAAACGGCCGCTCCTCCCCCGCGAAGTCAAAGGTCACACCGCGGTCCAGGAAGGTCCGTGCCATGGAGTCCGCCCGGGCGCTGACATCGGCGAGGGAGAGCTTGCGGAGCGCATCCGCCACCTCCGCATACGAATCGCGGGCCTCCTGGCCGGGGGCGAACATCTCGTCGTAGGCGCCCGTGCGCCCGGCGGCCTCGGAGTAATCCTGAAATAGGTCTGACATGTCCTTTAGCCAACCATCTTTTTGTTTCGAAATCATTACTGCCATCCATTGTGGCGTGTTGCCGGGGGACAGCGTCGGTTCGTTGAATCCGTGTCCTATCCGGCAAAGTAGGTGAGTGGCAGAATCAAGTAATCCCGGTGGCTCCGGCGAGGGCGGGAACAGCGGCCTGAGGGCCCGCGTTCGTGACGCGACGATGCGTTCCCGCCGGCTCCTGCCCGGCCTCCTGACGGCCACCCCCGCACTGGCCGTGGCCTTCGCTGTACATGCCGTGGTGCCGGCCCTGCCCGCCATGACCGGCGCGGTGGCGCTGGGCCTGCTCGCCGCGAACCTGCCCGGCACGGCGGTGTGGATCGCCGGACGGGCGCGTCCGGGCCTGGACTTCGGGGGCAAGCACCTGATGCGGGGCGGCATCGTCCTGCTGGGCCTCAAGGTGAGCATCATGGACATCCTGGGCCTCGGCTGGCTGGCCATGGTCCTGATAACGGGTGTGGTGCTGCTGAGTTTCGGCGGCACCTACCTGCTGGTGCGGCTGTTCCGGCTGCCGCGTGAGACCGCGCTGCTGGTGGCAACCGGCTTTTCGATCTGCGGGGCGTCCGCCATCGGTGCCATGGCGGCCGTGCGACGGATCCGGCATGCGGATACTGTCCTGCCGGTGGCGCTGGTGACACTGTGCGGCACGCTGGCGATCGGCATCCTGCCGCTGCTGATGCATCCCCTGCAGTTGAGCCCCCTCGCTTTCGGCGCCTGGACGGGTGCATCGGTGCACGACGTCGGCCAGGTGGTGGCCACGGCGCAGACCGCCGGCACCGCAGCATTGGGCATCGCCGTCGTCGTTAAGCTCACCCGCGTGCTGCTCCTGGCACCGGTGGTGGCCGTGGCGGGCGTGCACCACCGCATGAGCACGTCAGGACAACACGCGCTGCCGCCGCTGGTGCCCCTTTTCGTGGTGGGGTTTGTGGCCATGGTGGCGCTTCGGTCCACGGACTGGCTCTCGGTCGGCTGGCTCGACGCCGGTGCGGGGCTGCAGGACATTCTCCTGGGAGCGGCGCTCTTCGGGCTCGGGTCGGCCGTGCGGATCCGCACGCTCCTGCACACCGGAGCGAGGGCGCTGCTCGCGGCGCTGGCGGCCTGGCTGCTGATCGCGCTGCTGGGCCTGGCAGCGGCCCTCCTGATGACGGCCTAGGCCGGCAGCCGGATGGTGACCGGCACGCCCGGGTCCCGTGATTAGATAGCTGAGTGTCACATGAGAATCTGCAGCGCGATGAAGCCGCTCAACGGTCAGCCCTGATCAGCACCCACAGCTACGACGTCGCCCTGGATGTGCGGCAGGCAGCGGACCCGGACGTGGCGGGCTACATCAGCCGCAGCGTTATCCACTTCTCGGCCGCCGTGCCGGGCCAGGGGCAGGTGGCGTCTACATTTCTGGATTTCATCGCCGGTGAGGTCCACAGCGTGTTCCTCAACGGCAAAGGACTGCCCGTGGCCGACGTTGTGGACGGTTCCCGGATCCGCCTGGACAACCTGCAGGCAGAGAACCAGGTCACCGTCACCGGCACCGCCCTGTACAGCCGGTCCGGTGAGGGCATGCACCGCTTTGTGGATCCGGCTGACGGCCAGTGCTACCTCTACACGCAGTATGAGCCCGCCGACGCCCGGCGAGTGTTCGCCAACTTTGAACAGCCTGACCTCAAGGCCGAGTACACATTCCACGTGATGGCACCGTCCGGCTGGGAGGTGGCCTCCAACGGCGTGGAAGCGGCCCGGACACAACTGACCAGCGATCCGGCCACCAGCCGCTGGGACTTCGCCACCACCCGCCCCATGTCCACCTACATCACCACAGTGCTCGCCGGGCCGTACTTCAAAGCCCAGGACCACTGGAGCGCCACGCTCGACGACGGCACACAGCTGGAGGTTCCGCTGGCGCTGTATTGCCGGGCTTCCATGGCGGAATCGTTCGATGCCGCGGAGCTCTTCCGGCTGACCAAAAACGGGCTGGAATTCTTCAACCGGCTTTTCGATTTTCCTTACCCGTGGGGGAAATACGATCAGGCCTTTGTGCCCGAATACAACCTGGGCGCGATGGAAAACCCGGGGCTGGTCACGTTCACCGAAAGCTACGTGTTCACGTCCCGCGCCACCGACGCGCAGTACCAGGCCCGCGCGAACACGCTGATGCACGAGATGGCGCACATGTGGTTCGGCGACCTGGTCACGATGCAGTGGTGGGACGACCTGTGGCTGAAGGAGTCCTTTGCGGACTACATGGGTACCCTCGGTGTGGACCGTGCCACGGACTGGGAGACAGCCTGGGTGAACTTCGCCAACAAGCGCAAGGCGTGGGCCTACGTCCAGGACCAGCTGCCCACCACCCACCCGATCGTTGCCGACATCCCTGACCTTGAGGCCGCCAAGCAGAATTTTGACGGCATCACCTACGCCAAGGGTGCGTCCGTACTCAAGCAGCTTGTGGCGTACGTCGGGTTCGATGCTTTCATCGCCGGCTCACGGCAGTACTTCCGCGATCACGCCTACGGAAACACCACACTGGCGGACCTGCTCAAGGCCCTCAGCGCTGCTTCCGGTCGCGACCTTGCCGGCTGGGCTGCCGCCTGGCTGCAGACCTCCGGCATCTCCACACTGTCGCTGGAGACGGACACGCACGACGGCGTCCTCGGCGCCGTAACGATCGTCCAGGCTGCAGTGGACCCCGTTAACGGACGGGAGGAACTGCGGCCGCACCGGCTGCGCGTGGGCTCGTACACCTTCGACGCCGACGGCGCCCTGGTCCGCACCGGGAGTATCGAAACGGACGTTGCCGGAGCGCGGACAGAGGTCCCGGAGTTGGCTGGGCAGCCGCGGCCCGCCCTCCTGCTCGTCAACGATGATGACCTGACCTACGCAAAAGTCCGGCTGGACCCGGTGTCCGAGGAAACAGTTTTGGCATCCCTGGACCGCATCACCGATCCGATGGCCCGCGCCCTCTGCTGGACCGCGCTGTGGAACTCCGCCCGCGACGGGGAAAGCCCGGCCTCCCGCTACGTGGAGGCCGTGACGTCGTTCGCCCCGTCCGAAACGGGAGTCGGCGTGCTGCTGAACATCCTCGAGAACGCCGCCACCGCCGTCGAACGCTACACCCGCTTGGCCCAACGCGACGCGGTGCGCGGCGCCTTCCTGGCGGCGGCCGACGCCCAGCTGGGTAAGGCAGCGCCGGGCTCGGACCACCAGCTGGCCTGGGCGCGGACGCTCGCCGCCGTCAGCCGTCATGACGCTGCCCTCCTCCCCCGGCTCAGGGGCCTTCTGGACGGCACAGTGGTGGTGGACGGCCTGGCCGTGGACGCCGAGCTGCGCTGGAGCCTCTGGCAGGCCCTGGCGGCCAACGGGCAGGCCACCCCCGAAGAGCTGGACGCAGAACTCGAACGCGACACCACCGCCTCGGGCCGCGCGGGCCACGCCACAGCCGTCGCCGCCCGTCCGGAGCGTGGTGTGAAGGCCGCCGCATGGCACTCTGCCGTGGAGGGGACGGAGCTGTCGAACCAGCTGCTCAGCGCCACCATCGTTGGATTTACCACCGCCTCTGCTGCCCTGCTGGAACCCTATGTGGAGCCGTACTTCGAGTGCCTCCGCGGTGTCTGGGACAACAGGAGCATTGAAATCGCCATCCGGATCGTCCGGGGGCTCTATCCCCTGGCGCAGGATCTGCCGGCGGGGACCTTGCCTGCGGAGCACGGCGTGGTGCTCCGCACGGATGCCTGGCTGACGGCCAACTCTGACGCGCCGCGGGCGCTGCGCCGGATCATTGCGGAGCAGCGGAGCCACCTTCTGAGGGCGCTCACCGCACAGGCTCTGTAGATCACCGGCAAGGGCTCTTACGGGACCCTGTGCAGCCAATCCTCGGCGCCGAACTTGGTGGTCACCCGGTCCCGGGCGGCAGTGAGCTCGGCGGCAGTGAGTTCGGAAGGGGTGGCGGCGTACCGTTCGGTGAAAACCTCCATCATGGCCGCGATGATCTCCGTGCGGGCCATCCCGGTCTGCCGGCGCAGCGGATCAACCCGCTTCTTGGCGCTGCGCGTCCCCTTGTCCGAGAGCTTCTCCTTACCGATGCGCAGCACCTCGACCATCTTGTCGGCGTCGATGTCGTAGCTCATGGTGACGTGGTGCAGCATGCCCCCGTTGGCCAGGCGTTTCTGGGCAGCTCCGCCGATCTTGCCCTGGTCCGTCGCGATGTCGTTCAGGGGCACGTAGAACGCCGTTACCCCGATTTTCTCGAGGGCGGCCATCACCCAGGCGTCGAGGAATGTGTAGGAGTCCGCGAAGCTGATCCCGTCCACGAGCGTCTGCGGCAGGTACAGGGAGTACGTGATGCAGTTGCCGGCCTCCATGAACATGGCTCCGCCACCGCTGATCCGGCGGACCACGGTGATGCCGTGCCGGGCGACGCCGTCGGGATCCAGCTCGTTCCTGAAGGACTGGAAACTGCCGATCACCACGGATGGTTCTTCCCAGTCCCAGAACCGCAGGGTGGGGTTGCGGCGGCCGGCGCCCACCTCTTCGGTCACCACCTCATCCAGGGCGACGTTGATATGCGTGGGCAGCACAGTGGGAGCGATGATGTTCCAGTGGTGGTCAGTCCAGGACGTGGCCTTCGCCAACGCGCGGCGAACGGTGACGGCCACGGCGTCGGCAGAAAAGCCGAACAGGACAGCGCCGGGCGGCAGCGAAGCGGTGACGGCCGCGGACAGCTCGGCCGCCGTCGTGCTTTCCGGAAGTCCTGTCAGCGCCCGGTTGATGGCCGGTAGAGCCTCGTCGGGTTCGAGGAAAAAGTCGCCGCTGAGGGAGACGTCGGCGAGGACACCGTCCACAACGTCGAAATCCACCACCACAAGTTTGCCGCCGGGGACTTTGTACTCACCGTGGTGGCTGCGGGGGCGGTCTTCAGCGGCAAACGGCGAGGCAGTCATGACATCCATCCTGCCCCACGATAGGGGCTCCCCGAAACGACAAAACCCCGGACGCAAAAAGCCCGCACCGTTGCCGGTGCGGGCTTTCCAAAGAACCTTGGGGGGTGAATTACTTCGCGCCGCCGAAGCCCTTGAAGCGAGCGTTGAAGCGCTCGACGCGGCCTGCAGAGTCCATGATGCGCTGCTTGCCCGTGTAGAACGGGTGGGACTCGGAGGAGATTTCGACGTCAATGACCGGGTAGGTGTTTCCGTCTTCCCACTCGATGGTCTTCTTGGAAGACACGGTGGACTTGGTCAGGAACTTGACGCCGGAAGCCAGGTCGTTGAAAACAACAGCTTCGTACTTCGGGTGGATATCAGACTTCATAATGGGGCCTTTGTTCGCACAACTGGATTTTGCCAGCTGCCAGGTATGAATGGGATGGCTGGTGCCTGCTTCACTGCCGCATGGCAGAAAGCACAGGACAGCCAGCTGTTAATAATAGCTGATCAACGCGGACCCTGCGAACCGCGGGGCCGGAGTTCCCAGAACGCCACGGCGGAGGCGGCGGCCACGTTGAGGGAGTCCACGCCGGCGCGCATGGGGATCTTCACGGCGAGGTCGACGGCGGCAAGCGTCTCGGCGCTCATGCCGGCACCTTCGGTGCCGAGCACCAGGGCCAGCCGGTCAGGATTGCGCGCGGCAAGCGCGTCCACGTCCACGGCATCCCCGGTGAGTTCCAGCGCGGCCACCGTGAAGCCGGCTTCCTTAAGCAGCGACAGGTCCTGCGGCCAGGACTCCAGCCGCGCCCAGGGCACCTGGAAGACCGTTCCCATGCTGACCCGGACGCTGCGGCGGTAGAGCGGATCGCCGCAGCGCGGCGAAATCAGGACGGCATCGATGTCCAGGGCCGCGGCCGACCGGAAGATGGCACCCACGTTGGTGTGGTCCACGATGTCCTCCAGGACAGCGACCCGGCGCGCGCCGGCCAGCAAGTCGTGGAGGGGCACCGGTTCCGGCCGTTGCATGGCCGCCATGGCGCCGCGGTGGAGGTGGAACCCGGTGATCTCTTCGAGCAGGGCAGCGCTGCCAATAAAGGCGGGAACGTCCGGATGGGCACTGAGGACATCCTGCAGGTCAGCCAGCCATTTCTCCGCCAGGAAGAACGACCTTGGCCGGTGGCCGGCCGCCAACGCCCGGCGCAGGACCCGAGAGGATTCGGCGATGTACATTCCCTCAGCCGGTTCACGGAGCTTCCGCAGGTGCACGTCCGTCAGCTGCGTGTAGTCGGAGACACGGGGATCCCCGGCCGATTGAAGGTACTGGATTGTCACCGGCTGATTATTTCATCAGGTTGGCGATCATAAAGCCCAGCGCCATCAGGCCGAGCGCAAAGATGACAGTCCGCAGCACAGCCGGGGACAGCCGCCGTCCCACCTTGGAGCCCAGGAGGCCCCCGATCGTGGAGCTCACGGCGATCAGGAGCACCACCAGCCAGTTGATCCGGTCAAACGCGAAGAGCAGGTAGGACACTGCGGCCACGAGGTTCACGCCGAGGACCAGGATGTTCTTCATGGCATTGGCGTTCTGGATGGTGCCGGTGAGGAACACGCCCAGAATGCCGACCAGGAGGATGCCTTGGGCGGCCACGAAGTAGCCCCCGTAGACGCCGGCCAGGTACACCAGCACGATCAGGAGGATGCCATGGCGTTTGTCCTTGATGGCGTGCACGGGGTTTTCTTCGCGGTTGCGGACCCAGGCCTGCAGCCGCGGCTGGAACACCACCATCAGCAGGGCAAGGACCAGGAGGACCGGTGCGACGTAGTGGAAGACCTTCTCCGGCAGGTGCAGCAGCAGCCAGGCTCCGGTGATGCCGCCCAGCAGCGACGCCGGGAGGAGCTTCAGCAGCTGCAGGCCGCGGCCCTTGAGCTCGCGGCGGTAGCCCCACGCGCCCGCTGCGGTGCCGGCCACAAGGCCCATCGCGTTGCTCATGGAAGCGACCACCGGAGTGACGCCGAGGGCGATCAGGACCGGGAAGGTGACCAGTGTGCCGGAGCCTACAACGGCGTTGATGGTGCCAGCCCACAGGCCGGCAAAAAACACAAAGATGCTGCTGAGAAGATCCACGGTTGGCGGCGCCCGCGGCCTAGCGGCGGGCGGTGGCGGTGTAGCGCCCGGCGTTGACGGTGACGTCGAGTTCCACGCCGAAGGTCTTGCTGAGGTGCTCCGCCGTGAGCACACCCTCGAGGGGTCCTGCCGCCACCACGTTGGATTCACGGAGCAACATCGCGTGGGTGAAGCCAGGCGGCACTTCTTCGAGGTGGTGGGTGACCAGGACAATGGCCGGAGCGGCGTCATCACGGGCCAGTTCGGTGAGGCGGTGCACCAGGTCCTCGCGCCCACCCAGGTCCAGGCCGGCGGCAGGTTCGTCGAGCAGGAGGAGTTCCGGGTCAGTCATCAGGGCACGGGCAATCTGGACGCGCTTGCGCTCACCCTCGGACAGGGACGCGAAAGCCCTGTTCAGGAACGGCCCCATGCCCCAATCATTCAGCAGCCTGAAAGCCCGGCGTTCGTCAGCCCTCTCATAGCCCTCACGCCACCGCCCCGTCACGCCGTACGCCGCGGTGACAACAACATTGAGGACCGTTTCGTGCCCGGGAATCTGGTTGGCCAGTGCGGCGGAGGACAGGCCGATGCGGGGCCGGAGTTCAAACACGTCCACGGAGCCGAGGATTTCCTCCAGGACGCCGGCTATGCCGCTGGTGGGGTGAAGACGGGCTGCAGCAATCTGCAGGAGAGTGGTCTTGCCTGCGCCGTTGGGTCCCAGGATGACCCAGCGCTCGCCCTCCTTGACCTGCCAGTCCACCTTGTTCAGGAGCGTCTTAGACCCACGGACAACGCTGACGGCGGCCAATTCAAGAACATCACTCATAGGAGTAGACACTAGGACAAAACAGGGACGGACTGATAACTGAAACGTGGACAGCGACGCTTGTCACAGTCCCGGCCACGGCCCGTCTGCTGGCTGGCCCACGGGTTCGCCATCAACGTGGCGCAATCAATTCGGGCGGCTCTCCCCCGCTGGCTAAGATTGCAGCCATGACTTCGAACGTGACTGCGGTCAGCTATGGCCCAAAACTGACTGCCTCCGGGCTCGACAGGCTGCGCTCCGCCCTGACGGGCAGTGGCGCCACGCTCCAATCCGAATCAAGGGGCGGGGACAGCCGGTTTGAGGTCCACACTGCCGAGGTCGCCGTCGCGGATGGCACGGACGCCGGCATTTCGGCCCTCCGCCGGGCGGTGGCCGAGGCGGCGCAGGATGGCCTGGACACCGCCATCGTTCCCGCTGGCCTGCGTGCGGCTCCGCGGAAGCTGTTGATCATGGACGTTGATTCGACGCTGATCCAGCAGGAAGTCATCGAGCTCCTGGCGGCCTATGCGGGCAAGCGGGAGGAGGTGGCGGCAGTCACCGAAGCGGCGATGCGCGGTGAACTGGACTTCGCGCAGAGCCTCCACGCGCGGGTGGCCGTGCTCGCAGGGCTGCCGGCCGCCGTCGTCGATTCCGTCCGGGCGGAAGTGAAGCTGAGCGAAGGTGCCGCTGAGCTGGTTGCGGCGTTCAAGGCTGCAGGCCACGTGGTGGCCGTGGTGTCCGGCGGGTTCAACCAGATCCTGGGGCCCATCGCTGAGGACCTGGGCCTGGACTACTGGCTGGCGAACGAACTTGAGATTGTGGACGGGGCCCTGACCGGCAAGGTGCTCGGTGCCGTCATCGACCGTGCGGCGAAGGAAAAGTACCTGCGCGAGTGGGCGGCCGCAGAAGGAATCGCGATGGAACACACCATTGCCGTGGGCGACGGCGCCAACGACCTGGACATGCTCGGGGCCGCCGGGATCGGTGTGGCGTTCAATGCCAAACCTGCGGTCCGGGCTGTCGCGGACTCGGCGATCAACATGCCGTACCTCGATGCCGTGCGCCACATCGCCGGGGTCTGAGGCTCCGTCCCGCTGGGCCGCCGCCCGGGTCGACTCAGACCGGGTGGACTCAGACCGGGTGGACTCAGCCGGGTCCCGGTCAGCCCGCCGGCGGCGTGTACTGGCTCGCGGTGAAGACGGCTCCGCCGGGATCCCGGATCAGGACAGTGCGCGTCCACTCGTTATCGTCCTGCCCCAAGATGACCGCGCCCAGGCGCTCCGCTGTCTCCGCCGCACGGTCCCGATCTGCGACAGTAAACGTCACGTGCCACTGCGGACGCTCCCCCGGCGCCGCGGCGGCAAGCCAGGCAACAGCGTCCTCGAAGCCGCTGGGAACCAGGTCGCCCGACTGGCGATCTCTGATGGTGGGGTCGACAGTGGCCTCAAGGTGATCACCGTAACCGGGGCGGCGGATCATCGTGCCGAAGCCGAGGTCGTCGAACTGCCAGCCGAAGGCCTTCGTATAGAAAGCGATGGCCCCCTCGGTGTCCGTGGTGTGCAGGTCACTGAAGTTCCATCCACCGGGAAGGTTCACCGCCTGGGCACCGAGTCGCTCGCGGGCCTGCCAGATGCGGAACTCGGCGCCCTCGGGGTCCGCCAGCGCCGCCTGCACGCCCCCTGAACCCGCAGGGGCAGGGGCCGATTTCAGTGTTCCCCCGACCGAGACCAGGTGGTTCGCGGCAGCGTCCGCATCGTCGACGGAGACGTAGGTGTTCCACACGGCAGCGCCGGTTCCGGGGCCCGTGATCGCGCCGGCCTCTTGGCCGCCAAGGGTGGCTATGACGTACCTGCCAGTGCCGCCGGGCAGGGTAGTGTCCTCGAACTCCCACCCGAAAATTCCGCCATAGAACTGCATGGCGGCCTCCACATCGGCCTGCTGGGTGTCCACCCAGCAGGGAACACCCGCTGGATAGCTACGGCCTGTCACTTCTCGCTGCTGTGCCATGCACAAAACCCTAGGCGGCCTTGCTCGCGTAGACAACGCCCTGGGCTCACCGTTGCTTCGCGACAGACAAAAGCTCCGGGCAGGAGTACTGCCCGGAGCTCGTCATGGTGATGGGTTGCCGCGTGGAAATACGGCCCTTCAGGTGTGCCCGGGAATGCTATTCGGCGCCCTTGCCGAAGTAGTCGGAGCCGCCAGCGTACTCAGTATGGCCGGATTCGACGTCGGCCGTAGCCATGCTGGCCACAACTTCAGCGAACTCCTCGACGGAGTAAAGCTTTCCGGCCTCGGCGCGGCGGGCTTCGATGGCACCCGGGTTCGAGCGGTCCAGAAGCGTCGCCGTAACGGTGCCTTCGATCATGTCGCCGGAGACAACCACCAGCGAGATGCCCTTTTCCGCCAGGTTCGGCAGGAGCTCACGCAGGGCGTCCTCGCCGGCACGCTTGCTGCGGGCTACGGGTTCGTATTCGGGCATGGTGGGCACGGAGTTGATGAAGTGGGCCTGATGGCTGGTCACGAATACCACGCGTGAGCCTTCCTTCATTAGGGGCACGGCGGCGTTGAGCATGTTGACCTGCGCATCGCGGTTCAGCTTCAGGGCGTAGTCGTCTGCCATGCCGGACTCCATGCCGCCGGAAGCGTTGAGCACCAGGACGTCCAGCGAACCGAAGTTCTCCATGGCCGCGCTGGCCAGGGCCTGCACGCCTTCCTGGGTGGTGAGGTCCGCACCTACGGCGGTGGCGCGGCCGCCGGCAGCTTCGATTCCTGCGACCACCTTGTTGGCGCGCGGCGCCTTCTGGCGGTAATTAACCACGACGGCGGCGCCCTCGGCAGCGAGGTTTTTGGCCACTTCAGCGCCGATTCCCCGTGAGGATCCGGTCACGATGGCGGTTTTGTTGTCCAGCAGTCCCATATGGGCTCCTTTGTTTGAAACGTCTAAATCGCTTGAGGTCTGGAGTCCATCATGCCAGCGCCCGCCGCACATTCGCTTGTATGACCCCCACAAAGAAGCCCGGTCACGCTAGTTTCGGACTGGCCTTCTGGTGTCTCCTTCGAGTCCTTCGCCGGAAGTCCGTGACTGACTTCTTCGGGTCCTCGGGGGTCTTTGGACCATGGCGCCTCGCGTCAGACAATCAGGCGTGCGGGGTGACACTGCGATTCGACGTCAGTGACACTCTCACCGATCGGCCCAGCCCTTGGGCTCGGGTGCATCGAGGAACGTGATCACAACGTCGCGCACGAGGTCGGTCCGGGCGAGCCCGAAGAAATGCGTCGTGCCGGGGAACACCGCGAGCTGCGACGCGGGCACACCCTCGAAGTCGCCGTTCACGTCTCCCCCGCGCAGTTGGAGGAACTTCACCGCGTGGTCGAGCCTGACCATGTCGCAGTCACCCACCGTCAAGAGCGTCGGGGCGGCGATTCCGCGGATCTCGTCGTCGCTCCATCCGGTCTCGCCCGCGCCGTAGCGTGCAAGCTTGTTGAGCAGGCCCTGCAGGTGCTCGCGATCGGGATGCGGCGACACGGCGAGGTAGCGTTCCTCCATCGGCGTACCCGCGATCATGTCCACCGTCATCTCCGCGACCGCTTCGGCGTTGCCGCCACGGTCGCCCTCTGGACGGAACGACACCGACGAAACGATGAGCTTGCGCACGAGTTCCGGGTGGTGGATCGCGAGGTCCAGCGCGACCGCACCGCCGACGCTGAACCCGAACACGTCGACGGTGTCGACACCGAGGTATTCAAGAAGCCCGATGACATCGGACGCCAGGTCGGAAGTGCCCAGCGGCCGATCGGTGTCGTTGGTGCGTCCGTGCCCTTGGAAGTCCGTGGCGATCACCCGGCGCCCGGCCGACAGGCCCGGGATCAGCGCGCCGAACTGCTGCTCGATGTCGAAGAGCCCGCCGTGCAGGAGCAACAGCGGAGTGCCACCGCCGCCGTCGTCGCCGTGCAGCTCGTAGTACATCTGAAGTCCGTTGACCGACGCGTATCCGGTTTCGGGTGCGGCTGACGTCTCATCGGTCATCCACGAGCCTCCTCTAGCCTTCGCTTGTGTCCTGTCCTCAATCCTGACACTGCACACGGCACGCAGGCCAGTGCTTGGATGCTATCGATAACTTGAGTCCTTCAGCTTGGGGAGGGCATACGCTCACGCCATGAGATCGCGACATCGACGTCGAGGTCACCGCCTGGCTCAGGGAAGGGTTCGACGCTGCCGCCTGACAGGTCTCCTGGTCAATGCAGCGTGGTCAGTGGCCCATGCCGAGTCCGCCGTCAACGGGAATGACGGCGCCTGAAATGTAGGCGGCCTCGTCGCTGGAGATCCAACGGACCACGTTCGCCACTTCCGTTGCCTCTGCAAACCGTCCGGCAGGAATGCTGGAAAGGTAGCCCTTTTGCGTGGCTTCGGGCAGTTCTGCCGTCATGTCCGTGTTGATGAATCCGGGAGCCACAACGTTTGCTGTGATCCCGCGTGAACCGAGTTCTCGGGTCAGGGACCGGGCAATGCCCACCAGACCGGCCTTGGAGGCCGAGTAGTTGATCTGTCCCGGCGCGCCATAGAGGCCGGAGACCGAGGAAATGAGGACCACGCGGCCCTTGCGCATCCGAATCATGCCCTTGGAGGCGCGCTTGATGACGCGGAAAGCGCCGGTGAGGTTGGTGTCGATCACGGACGTGAAGTCATCTTCACTCATGCGCATCAGGAGTGTGTCCTTGGTGATTCCCGCGTTTGCCACCAGGACTTCAACGGGACCGTGGGCAGCTTCCACCTCGGCGAAGGCTGCATCCACAGAGGCCTCGTCAGTCACATCGGCCTTCACGCCCAGAATCCCGGCCGGCAGCTCCGACGCGCTCCGGTAAGTCACGGCCACCTTGTCGCCGTTGGCCACAAAAGCCTGCGCGATGGCCAGGCCGATGCCGCGGTTTCCACCGGTGATCAGGACGCTGCGGGCCGCTGTAGCTGCTTCAGACATAAAACGCTCCGGGATTCTGCGGCATGTGCAGCCGCGGTTGTAAGGGGTGTGATTTTGCTGCCTCCGATCTTAGCCCGCGTTTGGGCGCCACTGACGATGGTGAGAGAATTGAGGCAAGCCTTTGGAGCGTGATCAATCAGCCGTGACCCTTGAAAACCATGCTGGACAGTCCGTGCCCGGAGATCCCGAAAGGTTCTCTGGGGATTCCGGGGTCCACAGCATTACGGACGCGGCGGCCGCCCACTCGGAGGACATGCGCCAGCGCATGATCAAGTACGCGGTGGCCATGGGAATCCGCATGGTCTGCCTCATCCTCATTTTTGTGGTGGACGGCTGGTTCAAGCTCGTAATGGTCGCCGGCGCCGTCTTCCTCCCGTGGATCGCGGTGGTGATCGCGAATGGCAGCGACCAGGCGGAGGTCCACAGCGACTCGCTGCTCGACTCGGCCCCGCTTGCCGAGCTGGAAAGCCCGTATTGGCAGCCGGAACAGGACGACTCCACGTCCGCGGTCATCCAGGGCGAGCTCATTGATGACGACGACGAACCCACGCAAGGACAGGAACGGCGCGCCTCATGAACATTTTTGACCTGGCTGCAGGGACCGCTGGTCCGCCGCCGGCTATGGCGGCCATGTGCTCCCGCAAGGCCTGCCGCTCGGAAGCTTCCTGGCAATTGCTCTGGAACAACCCCAAAATCCATACGCCGGAACGCCGCAAGACCTGGCTTGCCTGCGATGACCACCGTGACTGGCTGGAAGATTACCTCCAGACCCGCGGGCTCTGGAAGGAAACCCTGGTCCTGGATTCGGGGCAGGACACCGGACGGGCGCCGGTAGGGCAGGACGGCTGAATGTACCGCTTCCTCTTTTCCAGCAAGTGGCTGGGATACCTCCTGCTTGCCGCCATCTTTGCCGCTGCCTGCGTCTTCCTCGGCCGCTGGCAGATGGACCGCCGCGCAGAGACCCTCGCGGAGATCAACCGCGTGGTCACCAACTATTCCGCCACACCCATCTCCTTCGACGAGGCGAGGGACGAGTTCTCCGCCCTGGACCCGTCGAAGGAATGGACCCAGGTGGAACTCCAGGGCACGTATGATCCCGACGGCCAGCGGATTGTCCGCAACCGTCCACTGAACGGGCAGCCCGGGTATGAGGTGGTTGTCCCGTTCAAGCTGGAGACCGGTGAAACCGTGGTGATCGACCGCGGCTGGCTGCCCATCGGCAACAAGAACCCGGGCAGTCCTGATTCCATCCCGGCGCCTCCCGCCGGACCCGTGACCGCCGTCGTCCGCCTCAAGCACGGCGAGCCGCAGTTGGACCGCGGCGCCCCCGACGGCCAGCTTGCTTCCATCGATCTCCCCACTTACGCCGACCAACTGGGCTATCCCGTACTCACCGGCGCTTACGGGCAGCTGGCGTCTGAATCTCCCGCCCCCGCTGACATGCCGTTCCCGTTCCCGAAGCCGGCCACCGAAGAAGGCACGCACCTGTCCTATTCGTTGCAGTGGTTCGCGTTTGGGGTGCTGATGTTCGTGGGCTTCGGGTACGCCGCACGGCAGCAGGCCAGGAATGCCGCGATTGACGCCGAGGACGCCGCAGAGGGCGAAAAAGGCTTGACGGATTCGGGCAGTACCGTCCACTCAGCGGCTGCCGCCGCCCGCCGTCGTCCCCCCGTTGCCCGCAAGCGCAAGAAGGCGACCGCCGAAGAAGAGGAAGACGCACTCCTGGACGCGCAGGGCTACTGACGCATGCATAGTGTGGAAGTTGCCGTCCCAGTGGCGAATGTGAAAAGCGCCCTGACCGCGGCCGGTGTCCAGGACACAGTGCGGATCTTCGACACCAAGGTCCCGACGGCGGCTGCCGCGGCTGAGGCGCTCGGCTGCAACGTCGCGGCCATTACCAACAGCCTGATCTTCGATGCCGACGGCGCCCCGCTCCTGATCCTGGCCAGTGGTGCCGCCAAGGTAGACACAAAGCTCGTGGCGGCGCAGCTGGGAACAGGAAAGATCCGCCGGGCCACCGCCACCTTCGTCCTGCACCACACAGGCCAGGAAGTAGGCGGAGTAGCCCCGATAGGCCACCCGACAAAGATCAGGACACTCCTGGACAACTCCCTCAAAGCCCACCAGCTCCTCTGGGCCGGAGCAGGAGACCACAACTCAATGTTCAGCATCACCTACGAACAGCTAAGAAGGATCACAAACGCCGAAGAATTAACGGTCCGCTGAATCGCCCAAAGGTGGCCGGACCGCAAGCGGAGCAGCGTGGGTGATTTATGTAGCGTGCGTCAGAGGCGAGGGACGAGCCAGCACGCGGGAAATCACGCGCGTTGCGGAGCGAACGCGACCCAAGCACCGAACGCAAGCAGGGCCGCCAAGACTAAGCCAGCGTAATCAGGTCCAGGTAGTCTTCGTTCCAGTGGTCCTCGATGCCGTCGGGCAGCAGCACGACGCGCTCGGGGTTCAGCGCTTCGACGGCACCTTCATCGTGGCTCACGAGGACGACGGCGCCGGTGTAGTTGCTCAGGGCCCCGAGGATTTCGGCGCGGCTGGCCGGGTCGAGGTTGTTAGTGGGCTCGTCAAGGAGCAACACGTTCGCGCTTGAGGCCACGATGGTGGCCAGGGCCAGCCGGGTCTTCTCGCCGCCGGAGAGCACACCGGCGGGCTTGTCGACGTCGTCTCCGGAGAACAGGAACGAGCCCAGGATGTTGCGGACCTCTGCGTCGTTCATGTCCGGGGCCGAGGAGCGCATGTTTTGCAGGACGGTGCGGTCCACGTCGAGCGTCTCGTGCTCTTGGGCGTAGTAGCCCACCTTCAGGCCGTGGCCCGCAACGACCTCGCCGGTGTCCGGCTTGTCGACGCCGGCAAGCATCCGCAGGAGCGTGGTCTTGCCGGCGCCGTTGAGGCCCAGGATAACCACCTTGGAGCCGCGGTCGATGGCCAGGTCCACGTCGGTGAAGATCTCCAGTGAGCCGTAGGACTTGCTGAGTCCGTCCGCGGTTAGCGGGGTCTTGCCGCAGGGTGACGGATCCGGGAAGCGCAGGGCTGCCACGCGGTCGGTCGCGCGGACGGCTTCGAGGCCGCCCAGGAGACGTTCGGCACGCTTGGCCATGTTCTGCGCTGCCACGGCCTTGGTGGCCTTGGCGCGCATTTTGTTGGCCTGGTCGATGAGGACCTGGGCCTTCTTCTCCGCGTTGGCGCGCTCACGCTTGCGGGCGCGCTCATCCGTTTCGCGCTGGAGCAGGTAGCGCTTCCAGTTCATGTTGTAGAAGTCGACCTTGGCGCGGTTGGGATCAAGCAGGAACACTTTGTTGACGGTGGCTTCGAGCAGCTCGGTGTCGTGGCTGATCACGATCAGGCCGCCCTGGTGGTTCTTCAGGAACTCGCGGAGCCAGGTGATGGAATCCGCGTCGAGGTGGTTGGTGGGCTCATCGAGGAGCATCGTTTCGGCGTCCGAGTACAGGATCCGGGCGAGTTCCACACGACGGCGCTGGCCGCCGGACAGGGTCTTGAGCGGCTGGTTCAGCAGCCGGTCCGGGAGGGCCAGGTTGGAGCAGATCGCGGCGGCCTCGGCCTCGGCCGCGTATCCGCCGGCGGCCAGGAACTCGGATTCCAGCCGGTCATAGCGGTTCATCGCCTTGCGCTGGATCTCGGTGTCCTCGCTGGCCATGTCCTCATGCGTCTGCTTGAGCTTGTTGACGGCGATGTCCAGGCCGCGGGCGGAGAGGATGCGGTCGCGGGCCAGCTGTTCCATGTCCGGGGTCCGGGGATCCTGCGGCAGGTAGCCGATCTCGCCGCTGCGCGTAACCTTGCCGCCGGCGGGCTGGCCTTCGCCCGCGAGCACCCGGGTCAGGGTCGTCTTGCCTGCGCCGTTACGGCCGACGAGGCCGATCTTGTCGCCCTTGTCGATGCGGAAGCTCACCTGGTCCATGAGGAGCCGGGCGCCGGCGCGCAGTTCAAGATCCTGGACAGTAATCACAGCAGGTAAGGCCTTTCACAACAGGGAAACGCCGCAGCTCAACGGGTGATGTCTGGAAGCAGCCGGCAGAATGGCCGACAGAACGGCCTTTCCAAGTCTACCGGCCTCAGCTTGACCCCATAACCGCAGCACCGCCGTCGTGCGTTGACTCAGCGTTTGTGCCCTGCCGTCAGTCTCGGGCTTCCCGCTTAGTAGGTCCCCTACAAAATGGCGCCCGACGGCGGCCGGTAACGTCAGGATCACCCCATGCTTCGCTTGTACAACCACGACAGGAACACCCCATGAGCCAGACTGACACTGCCGTCAACGGCACCGCTTCCCGCCTCCGGAACCGCTGGAACGCTACCGACTTAGGCCTGATCGCCGTCTTCGCTGCACTCGTTGCCGGCTCCGCCATGGTGCCCGGCATCGCGGCGAACGTGTTCGGCATCCCCATCACTTTCCAGACCCTTGCGGTGATGCTCACCGGACTGATGCTGGGCCCGGGCCGGGGTTTCGCCGCCGTCGGCCTGTACATCCTCCTGGGCCTGGCCGGCCTGCCGATCTTCAGCCAGGGCCGCAGCGGCCTGGGCATCCTGGCCGGACCGTCGGCCGGCTACATCATTGCTTTCCCCATCGCGGCAGCCGTTGTAGGCTGGCTTGCCACCGTGGTGATCCGGCGGACAACACGCGCCCGGGCGCTGTGGTTCTTCGCGTCGGCGATGGTCACCAGCATCGCCGTCGTGCACACCCTCGGAGTTGCCGGGATCGCCCTGAACACCAAAGCGTCGCTAGGTGAAGCCTTCCTCGCAGACCTGATCTTCTACCCCGGTGACGTGATTAAGAACATCCTCGCCGCGGTGATCGCCGTGGCATTGCACCGGGCATTCCCCGACGTCCTGGTCCGCCGGGTGAAGCGGATCAACAACTAGTCCCGCCATGGCAACCATTTCATTCCGGCAGGCATCCGTGGCCGTCGCCGTTGACAACCGCCCGGAACCCAAGTCCCTGCTCCAGGACGTCACGCTTGACCTGACCGAACAGCGCATCGGCGTGATCGGGGCCAACGGGTCCGGTAAGTCCACGCTGCTGCGAATGATTAACGGCCTGGTCCAGCCAAGTTCCGGCTCAGTGTCGGTGGACGGCGCCGACACCGTCCGTGCCGTGCGTGCGGTCCGCAGGCAGGTGGGGTTCGTCTTCACGGATCCCTTGTCGCAGCTGGTGATGCCAACGGGGCGCGAAGACGTGGAGCTTTCGCTCCGCCGCCAGGTCCGCAACGGGGCGGAGCGGCGCAGGCTGGCCGAAGCGGCCCTGGAGCGCCTCGGCCTGATGCCGCTCGCGGACCAAAGCATCTACGAACTCTCCGGCGGTGAGCGCCAGCTGATGGCCCTCGCCGCTGTGCTGGCCGTGAACCCCGCTGTGCTGGTGCTGGATGAACCGTCAACCCTCCTGGACCTCCGGAACCGTGAACTCCTGCGCCGCACGCTGGCCGGCCTCGACCAGCAGATCGTGATGTCCACACACGACCTCGACCTTGCCCTGGAAATGGACCGCGTGCTGGTGGTGGAGGCAGGGCGCGTGATGTTCGACGGCGGCGCGGCGGCAGCCGTGGACGCGTACCGGGCGCTGGTCACCCACGGCCTGGCCGCGCCATGAGAGGGCACGGCTTCCTGCTGGCCAACTACGTCCCGGGGAATTCCGTCATCCACCGGACGCCGCTGGCAGTGAAGTTCCTGCTGGTGGTGGGCTGCGGCCTAGTGTCCTTCCTGGTGGTCGACTGGCTGGTTTCCGCCGCTGTGCTGGCCGCCCTCGGCGTGCTGTTTCTCCTGACAGGCGCCGGAGCCCGGCGACTCGTAAGTGCTGTCCGTCCTGTTGCCGTGGTGCTGGTGGTTATCGGCCTGTTCCAGTGGTGGCAGCTGGGCGGACCCACAGCCGCCCGGATTGTCCTGAACATCATGGTCTGCGTGGTGGCGGCGTCCCTGCTGACGGCCACCACGCCCATGCAGCGGATCCTGGACGGCGTGGTGTCGCTGGCCACGCCGTTCCGCCGCTTTGGCGCGGACCCTGAACGTTTTGCGCTGACCATCGCCATCATGCTCCGCAGCATCCCGTATATCGCCGGCGCCTTTGCAGACGTCAGGGATTCCGCCCGGGCCCGCGGGCTTGAGCGCAACCCGCGTGCCCTCGTGCTGCCAGTCTTCATCACCACCGTGGCCTTCGCCCGTCAGACCGGCGAAGCGCTGGCTGCCCGCGGGCTGGGCGACGCGGAAGACTGACGGGCTGCTGGCAATTTCTTGCTGCTTAGGGGACCTGGTGGGCGCCGGCCAGCAACTCGTACCGCAGCAGCGCGGCCGTGCCCATGCCGCCGGCAATACTGATGAGCGCCAGCGCCAACGATCCAGGATTGCCGGCACGCCGGGCCTGCGCGAGAAGCCGGGTCACCAGTACGGCCCCGGACGCCCCGTAGGCGTGGCCCAATGCCAGCGCCCCGCCGTCAAGGTTGACCCGATCCGGATCAATGCCCAGCTGGTCCAGGCAGGCCAGGGTCTGGGACGCGAAGGCTTCGTTGAATTCCACCAGGTCCACGCTGGCAGCCGAGAGCCCCCTCGCCTGCAGGAGCCGCTCCGCGGCAACCGCTGCGCCGATCCCCAGCAGTTCGGGGTCCACACCGGCGGTGTCCGTGGCCAGCACCAGGAGCCCGTCTGTGGCTCCCAGTTCCCGTGCCCGCTGCAATGAAGTAACGACGACGGCGGAAGCGGCGTCCGCGTCGAAGCATGAGTTCCCGGCGGTGACAGTCCCTCCCGGCACAAAGGCGGGCGGGAACCGCTTGAGAACCGCGGCGGACAGGCCGGGGCGGGGGCCGTCGTCGGCGCTGATGGGTCCAGCGGACGTCTCCAGGGTGGTGATCTCGCCGGCAAAAGAGCCTGCTTTAGCGGCGGCCAGCGCCCGCTGGTGGCTGCGCAGCGCCGAGGCATCCTGCCGCTCCCGGCTGACCGTGAACCGGGCCGCTACGTTCTCGGCCGCGACCCCCATATCCGGGTCGCCGAAGCTGTGCGGCACAAACTGGGCCCGGGCAAAAAAGTCGGGCTCGCCGTCGTCGTTACGGTGGGCCCGCAGCGGAGCCGTGCTGATGCTCTCCACTCCTCCGGCGAGATAGACGGGGTTGCCGCCGGCGGCAACCAGTCGGGCGGCCAGAACGATGGCATCCAGGCCTGACCCGCACTGGCGGTCAACGGTCAGTCCCGGGACACCGACCGGCAGGCCTGCCTCAAGCAGGGCAAGGCGGGCCACGTTGCCGCCGCCGCCCACGGCGTTGCCGATCACCACATCCGTGACTTCTTCGGCCGGCACGTGGGTGTCTGCCAGCAGGTTGACCAGGACCGGTGCGAGAAGCTGGTGCGCACGCAGTTCCTTCAGGGCACCGTTGGCGCGCCGGACCGCGGTACGCCGCGCCGCGATGATCACGGGCTGCCGGTCCGCCGGCAGCACGTCGCCGGGCGGCATGCCATGGGGCAGCAGGTCAGCGGTCAAGGTGCCGCGCCCTGGGGTCCTTGGAGCCGATCCAGTCCAGCAGGATGTTCCGGCTGACCTTGCCACGGTCCGTGGTGGGAAGTTCGGAGAGCGCGAAGTACTGGTGGGGCCTCTTGTCCCGCGGCAGGATGTTTTCGAGTCCCGCCTTGAGCTGCATGGCCGTGACTCCGCCATGGGACGGAACGACGCCGGCGACCACGCGCTGGCCGCGGAGATCATCGGGTATTCCGGCGGCCACCGCAGCAGCCACCCCCGGCACGGCCGCCAGGGCGAGTTCCACTTCGTGCGGATAGACGTTCTTTCCCGATGTCAGGATCATGTCGGCGCGCCGGCCCAGGATGTGCAGTTCGCCGTCGGCGAGGTAGCCCTGGTCCCCCACCGTGAACCAGCCGTTGAAGGAGCGCAGCGCCTGGCCGTCGTCACCCCACAGGTAGCCGTTGCTGACCATACCGCTGCGGACACAGATATTGCCGGCTTCGCCGTCCTGCAGTTCGGAACCCTCATCGTCCAGGATTCTGACGTCCACGCCCGGGAACGGGTGTCCGATGCCTGTTCCCCCGGCGTCCAGGAGCTCCCCCGCCGCCAGCCCCACACCGGAGACAAAGCTCAGTTCGGACGCGCCGTAGTACTCGAAGATGGTGGCGTTCGGCGCCCAGCGCCGTGCCGCTTCGAGGGTGCGTGCGTCCAGCTTCGAGCCGGCGCAGATGATGGTACGGATGCCGGAGGCATCCACGCCGCCGGTCAGGCCGCGCTCACTGAGCAGCCGCAGCATAGTGGGCACGAGGATGAGCCGGGTCACGCCGTCGTGCGTGATGGCGGCGTGGACATCACCGACGTCGAAACTCTCCAGCGTCTGGAATTCAGAGCCGGCGTAGAGGCACTCAGCCAGGGCATAGAGGTTAAGGCTGGCGGACAAGGGCCCGGGCGCGAGCGTGACGTCGTCCTGGTCGAGGCCGAAGAACGCAACGGACGCGTCAAAGGACTGCCGCCAGGACTGCCTGGACCGGGTAAACGCCTTGGGCACTGACGTGGTGTCGGAGGTGAGTCCGATCAGGAACGTCGAGTCCGGCGGCCCGTCCGCCAAGGCATCCGCTGCGGAAACCCTGCCGGGCTTGGCCGACTGTGCCAGCCGTTGAACGATCTCCTGGTGCAGGGACTCCGGCCAGGTCGGGTCCAGGATGGCGCATTGCCGCCGGCCGGCAACGGCTGCGGCGAACCTTGCGGCGAAGTCGACCGAGTTGGCCTCGGCAAGGACGGTGACGGCTGCCGTCTCGGGAAGGGCGGCTGCGGCGGCGTCCCGGAGCTCAGCCCAGCGCAGGCGCCGGCCCGCCACCACCACGGCGGTGTTATGGGGGCGTTCTTCGGCCCAGCGCTGGATTCTATCGAGAAAAGGCATCGTCCCAACTTTACCGGCCGGACGCCGCTTCGGTGGTGCGGCTAAGGGCTATTGTGACTTCATGAGCTTCAATGACAACGTGCAGCTGGACCCTTCCCAGGTCCAGGACCGGCGGGGCATGGGCCGTGGGGCCAAAGTCGGCGGCGGCATCGGTGGCGGAATCGTCCTGCTGATAGCTGTGCTCCTTGGCGTCAACCCCGCCTTGCTCGAAGGCCTGACCGGCGGGGCGGGCACGGCTGATCAGAACCAGGGCACGGCCCCGGCCTGCACCACGGGGGCCGACGCCGACGCGCGGCTGGACTGCCGGATCACCGGCACGGTGAACAGCCTGAACGCGTTCTGGCCGGCGTATCTCCAGCAATACAACGTGCAGTACCCGCAGCCGGAGACTGTGATCTTCGACCAGGCCGTCAACAGCGCGTGCGGGACGGCTTCCAGCGCGGTGGGCCCCTTCTACTGCCCGGCTGACAGCACCGCCTACTTCGATCCCGGGTTCTTCCAGGATCTCGTGGACCGCTTCGGATCCTCGGGAGGTCCCCTGGCGCAGGAGTACGTGGTGGCGCACGAATTCGGCCACCACATCCAGAACGTGCTGGGGTACATCGACCGCGCGCAGCAGGACCCGCAGGGGCCCGAGTCGGGCGCCGTCCGCGTGGAACTCCAGGCCGACTGCTATGCCGGCCTCTGGGTAAAGCACGCCTCAACCCAGCCCGGACCCGACGGCCAGCCGTTCCTGGAACCGATCACCCAGCAGGACCTAAACGATGCCCTGTCCGCAGCGTCAGCGGTGGGCGATGACCGGATCCAGGAAGCCGCCACTGGACAGGTCTCGCCCGAGGCCTGGACGCACGGATCCAGCGAACAGCGCCAGAAATGGTTCTACACCGGCTACCAGACCGGCGACATCAACCAGTGCGACACATTCTCGGCGCCTACTCTCTGATTCCATCGAGGACGACGACGGCCGGCTACCTCCGCTGGGGAGGTAACCGGCCGTCGTCGTACTTTTCATGTCAGGGCCCACGCCATGGGCCCACGCTACCGCGGGGCCCCGATCGAGCTTGCGAGATTGGGGAGGTAGCGGGGAGGGTTCCCTGGCCGAGCGAAGCGAGGCTAGGGAGGCGGTGGGGATCAGATGTTGAAGCCGAGGGCCCGCATCTGGTCCTTGCCGTCATCGGTGATCCGCTCCGGACCCCATGGCGGCATCCACACCCAGTTCAGGCGCCAGTCATCGACGACGCCGTCAAGGGACTTGCCTACCTGCTCCTCGATGACATCGGTGAGCGGGCAAGCGGCCGTGGTGAGCGTCATGTCGATCAGCAGCGCGCCGTCGTCGTCGGAGTACTTCAGGCCGTACAGCAGCCCGAGGTCCACGATGTTCACACCGAGTTCCGGGTCGATGACGTCCTTGAGTGCCTCTTCGACATCTTCGAGGCCCGTGCGGGCCGCATTGATTTCGGTCATGGCAAGTCCTATCTAGGCCTGTGCGGCAGCAGCGATGGTGGCTGCGCCGGCGCCCGTGGCGTAACGGTCGTAGCCTTCGTCTTCGAGGCGGTCAGCCAGTTCCGGGCCGCCCTCTTCGACAACCTGGCCGTCTACGAAGACGTGGACGAAGTCAGGCTTGATGTAGCGCAGGATCCGGGTGTAGTGCGTGATGAGCAGCGTGCCCATGTTGCCCGTTTCGTGTGCACGGTTGACGCCTTCGGAGACAACCTTAAGGGCGTCAACGTCCAGGCCTGAGTCGGTCTCGTCGAGGATGGCGAACTTCGGCTTGAAGAGTTCCAGCTGGAGGATCTCCACGCGCTTCTTCTCGCCGCCGGAGAAGCCCTCGTTGACGTTGCGCTCGGCGAAGTCTGCGTCGATGCGAAGCTGGGCCATGGCCGCCTTGACGTCCTTGGTCCAGGTGCGCAGCTTGGGTGCTTCGCCGTCGATGGCGGTCTTGGCGGTGCGCAGGAAGTTGGTCATGCTGACACCGGGGACCTCCACGGGGTACTGCATGGCCAGGAAGACGCCGGCGCGGGCCCGCTGGTCAACGGTCATCGCGAGGACATCTTCGCCGTCGAGCGTGATGGTTCCGTTGGTGACCTTGTAGCGCGGGTGCCCGGCAATGGTGGATGCCAGGGTGGACTTGCCTGAACCGTTGGGGCCCATGATGGCGTGGGTCTGACCGGTCTTGATGGTCAGGCTGACGCCCTTCAGGATCTCCTTGGTGCCCTGCTCCGTGTCAATGCTGACGTGCAGGTCCTTGATCTCAAGAGTAGACATAGGTCTTGTTCTCCTCTGCACCGCGCCCTCCGGCGGTGGTGCGGTCTGTATCTGGAAGTTTGGTTCTGTTGCTTGGTATTGCTGCTCGCGGCTGATCTGCCCGGTTGATGCTGCTAGCTGAAGTTCGGGGCTTCCGCTCCGTTGAGCACGTTCGTGAAGTCCACGTAGACCTCATCGCCGACGATCTCGACGGCGAACACCGGGACGGGATCGTAGGCGGGCAGCTGGAGCGGCTCACCGCTGCGCAGGTCGAACTGGGAGCCGTGGCCCCAGCATTCGATCATGCAGCCCTCCACTTCGCCCTCGGACAGTGAGATGTCCGCGTGCGAGCAGGTGTCCCCGATGGCGTGGATGTCTCCCATGGAGTCCTTCACGATGGCTACGGGGTAGTCATCGATCAGGATCCGGAGCGCCTGCTTGAGCTGGATTTCATCCGTCTTGCAGACAAATTCGCCCTTTGGCTGGTCAGTCATCTGTTTTCCGCGCCGTTTAGTTGTTCGTCACGGCGAGTTCGCGCTCAACAGCCTCGGTGAGCCGCTCTTCGAGGGCCGGTACCTTGATCTGCTGGATGATCTCGTGCAGGAAGCCACGGACCACCAGGCGGCGGGCAACATCCTCGGGGATGCCGCGGGCCATGAGGTAGAACAGGTGCTCGTCGTCCAGCCGGCCGGTGGCGCTGGCGTGGCCGGCACCCTTGATCAGGCCGGTTTCGATCTCGAGGTTCGGCACGGAGTCGGCGCGGGCGCCGTCCGTGAGCAGCAGGTTGCGGTTGGCCTCGTAGCTGTCGGTGCCTTCGGCTTCCTTGCGGATCAGGACGTCGCCTACCCACACAGCGTGGGCATTACGGCCCTGCAACGCGCCCTTGTACAGCACGTTGGAGGTGCAGTTCGCCACGGCGTGGTCAACAAAGAGCCGCTGCTCCAGGTGCTGGCCGGCGTCGGCGAAGTACAGGCCGAACATTTCCGCTTCGCCGCCGGGGGCGGTGAAACGGGTGGACGGCGTGACGCGGACCAGATCCCCGCCGAGGCTGACCACCACGTGCTTGAACTTGGCGTCGCGGCCGATCTTCGCCTGCTGGGAGGAGGCGTGGACGGCGTCGTCGTTCCATTCCTGGAGCGAGACAACCGTCAGGTTGGCGCCGTCTTCAACAACGATTTCGATGTTTTCGGACACCACGGCCGAGCCCTGGTGGTTCAGGACCACAATGGCCTTGGAGAACTTCTCCGCCACGATCACCAGGTGCTGGGCGGCTGCCTCCGTGGAGGTGCCTTCGATCACAACGGTGACCTCGGTGTCGGCTTCAAACTCGGCCGGGATGGTGATGACGGTGGCTTCGCTGAAGTTCTCCCAGGCGTTGGCGGACACGCGGTCTTCCGGGATGCCGGCCGAACCGATGCGCTTGTCGCCGCGTGCCACGGTCTCAACCGTGATCTGCTCCGGGCCGCTGACGGTGACGGCGGGAGCCACTCCCGCCAGGACCTCGCTGTGCAGGCCGCGCAGGCGCTTGAGGGGGGTGAAACGCCAGTCTTCTTCAAGCCCGGTGAGCGGCTTGAAGTCCGACAGGTTGTACGAGGTCAGCCGGCCGGCGCGTGAGCTGTCTGGAATGCCGACGCCGCCGCCGTGCGAGTGGCGCTTGACGGCTTCGCCGGCCAGCGGGGCCTTGGAAGCGTTCGAGTTGATCGGAGACAGGCTTTCGCCCTCTTCCGTGAAACCGTTAATAAACGGCTGGGCCGAGGGCGCGCCGATGCGGGCCTTTTCAGTAGTGATTTCAGTCATCGTTATCCGACGGACCCTTCCATCTGCAGTTCAATCAGGCGGTTCAGCTCAAGTGCGTACTCCATCGGGAGTTCGCGGGCGATGGGCTCAATGAAGCCACGGACGATCATCGCCATAGCCTCGTCTTCGCGCATGCCGCGGGACATCAGGTAGAAGAGCTGCTCTTCGCTGACCCGGGAAACAGTTGCTTCATGGCCCATCACCACGTCATCCTCACGGATGTCGATGTACGGGTAGGTGTCCGAACGGCTGATGGTGTCCACCAGCAGCGCGTCGCATCGGACGGTGTTTGCCGAGTGCTTGGCACCTTCACGGACCTGGACGAGGCCGCGGTAGGCAGCACGCCCGCCGCCGCGGGCCACGGACTTGGAAATGATGGAGCTCTTGGTGTTCGGCGCGATGTGAACCATCTTGGACCCGGTGTCCTGGTGCTGGCCGGCGCCGGCGAAGGCGATGGACAGGGTCTCGCCCTTGGCGTGCTCGCCTACCAGGTATACGGCCGGGTACTTCATGGTGACCTTGGAGCCGATGTTGCCGTCAACCCATTCCATGGTGGCGCCTTCTTCGCAGATGGCACGCTTGGTCACCAGGTTGTACACGTTGGTGGACCAGTTCTGGATGGTGGTGTAGCGGACGCGGGCGCCCTTCTTGACGATGATTTCCACCACGGCGGAGTGCAGCGAGTCCGAGGTGTAGATCGGCGCGGTGCAGCCTTCGATGTAGTGGACGTAGGAGTCCTCGTCGGCGATGATCAGGGTGCGCTCGAACTGGCCCATGTTTTCCGTGTTGATGCGGAAGTATGCCTGCAGCGGGATGTCCACGTGGACGCCCTTGGGGACGTACACAAAGGAACCGCCGGACCAGACGGCCGTGTTCAGCGACGCGAACTTGTTGTCGCCCACGGGAATGATGGTGCCGAAGTATTCCTGGAAGATCTCCGGGTGTTCGCGCAGCGCGGTGTCGGTGTCCAGGAAGATGACGCCCTGCTTTTCAAGGTCCTCACGCAGCTGGTGGTAGACAACCTCGGACTCGTACTGGGCGGCAACGCCGGAGACGAGGCGCTGCTTTTCGGCTTCGGGGATGCCGAGCTTGTCGTACGTGTTTTTAATGTCCTCGGGCAGGTCCTCCCAGCTGGTGGCCTGCTTCTCGGTGGACCGCACAAAGTACTTGATGTTGTCGAAGTCGATGCCGGAGAGGTCTGCACCCCAGGTGGGCATGGGCTTGCGGTCGAAGTACTTCAGGCCCTTGAGGCGAAGATCGAGCATCCATTCGGGCTCGCTCTTCTTGGCCGAGATGTCGCGGACGACGTCTTCATTGATGCCGCGGCGGGCGTTGGCGCCGACATCGTTCTTGTCAGACCAGCCGTACTCGTACGTGCCGATGCCGTGGAGCTCGGGATTCTTTTCCAGAATCTCCGAGATCACAGTGTCTTCGGCTACCGCTTTCTCTGATAGTTGGTCCGTCATCACGGCCTTTCTTGCTGATGGTTGGTTACTTCATCCAGGCTGGCGGGGGCTGCCTGCGGGACGCGGGGTCCCCCTGCAGCCAGCCGGCCTGTGGGTATATGGGTGGTGCAGACGTGTCCACCGCGAGCCAGCGTGGAGAGCCGGCGTACGTCAACGCCTACGAGCCGGGCGAACACTTCGGTCTCCACGTCGCAGAAGACAGGGAACTGGGCGGCGAGCTGCTGGATGGGGCAGTGCCCCTGGCACAGCTGGACGCTGGACAGTGCTGCCGGCAGCGGGGCTTTGGCCTCGATCGAGGCGGCTGACGCCACGAAGCCATCCCGGCTCAGCGCCGCGGACAGTGCCCGCGCCCTGGCGGTGATGTCCGGTCCGGCCTGTTCGACCTCCGGCGCGTACCGGCGTTCCATGTCGGCAAAACGTTCGACGGCGAACGCGCGGACTGCCTGTTCGCCCGCCACTGCCTGCAGCTGCTTGAGCGCGAGGGCGGCGATGTCGAGGTAATCATTGCCAAGCGTGGACTGGCCCTGCGAGCTCAGGACGTAGCGGCGGGCGGGACGTCCCGCGCCGGCGCCGGCCTTGGCCACGCGCTTGACCTCAATAACCCCGCTGCGGGCCAGATGATCAAGATGCCTCCGGACCGCGGCGGGTGTGAAACCGAGCATGTCGCCGAGTTCCGCCGCGCTGATGGGGCCGTGCTCAAGCACGGCACCAAGGACCCGGTCCCGGGTACGCTCGTCCGAGTCCGCCACCGGCACAGCGCCCACCTGGCCGCGGTCAGCGGCGGTACGCGGCGCTCCGTGCCCGGCAAACGGCACAGCAGTAGCATTGGTCATGGAATACACAACACAATCATGTCGTAATTTAGTCCCACGTTCTAGTAAGGTCAGGCTGACCTGCGGGCGGAGTTCCCTGCGGCCCCGCCAGTACTACATCGCGTAGAATGCTGGGGTGCGATCCCCCGAATCCCCGGTTCTGTCCATCAGCGGGTTAATTAAGGATGTTGGTCCGCTGGCCAGCCTGGACGGAAAAATGCTCCGGGTGGTCAACGGCGTATCCCTTATGGCCGAACGCGGCCAGGTCACGGCCCTCCTGGGTGCCAACGGAGCCGGAAAGACCACAACCATCGAATGCGCCCAGGGCCTGCAGAAGCGCAGCGGCGGAAGCATCTCGCTGCTCGGCCAGGATCCGGGCCGTTCGGGCGCTGAGCTGCGGTCCCGCGTCGGCGTCATGCTTCAGGACGGTGGCCTCCCGCCGTCGGCCCGTCCCATCCCGCTGTTGCGGCACATCGCCGGAATGTACGCGCGGCCCCGCTCAGTTGACCAACTGGTGGAACGGCTCGGCATTGATACTTTCGCCAGGACCAGCGTGCGCAGACTCTCCGGTGGGCAGAAGCAGCGTCTGGCCCTCGCCGCAGCACTGATCGGCAATCCGGAAGTCCTATTCCTGGACGAGCCCAGCGCAGGCCTGGATCCCCAGTCCCGGCAACTGGTCTTCGAGCTGATCTCGGAACTGCGGGCGGCCGGGATGGGCATCATCCTGACAACACACCTGATGGACGACGCCCAGCGGCTGGCGGACTACGTGTACATCATCGACGCCGGCAGGAACGTCGCCGAGGGAACAGTTTCCCAGCTGCTGCAGCGGGACCCGGCTGTGGAGGCCGGCACCGACCACGTCCGCACCCTGGTGTTCGAGGCTCCCCCGGGGCTGGATTTCACCGGTGTGCTGCCCGATGCCATCGCCGTCTCCGAAACACGGGCCGGAAGCTACGTGGCCTCGGGTGCACTGACACCCCGCGATCTCGCGTCGTTGACCGCCTGGTGGGCAGCCCACGGCGTGATGCCCGGTTCCATGAGCTTGGCGGCACGAAGCCTGGAAGATGTCTTCCTGGACATCTCGGGAAAGGACATCCGATGACGGCTCCCGCAGCCACCGCCGCCCAGGGAGCACCGGCCACGCTGCTGCGCCGTGTCCTGCTGCAGGGTAAGTACGAATCACTGACGATGCTCCGGAACGGCGAGCAGCTGATCCTTGCAGTCGTCCTGCCGCTTCTGGCGCTGGTGGGGCTCACCGTCACTCCTTTCCTGGACGGTTTCGGAGCCAGCCGTATCAATGTGGCCGTCCCCGGCATCCTGGCATTGTGCGCCATGTCCACGGCCTTCACCGGGCAGGGCATCGCCACCGGCTTCGACCGGCGGTACGGGGTTCTCCGGTACCTGTCCACCACACCGTTGGGCCGCGAAGGCCTCATCGCGGGTAAGGTGCTGGCGGTCCTGGCGGTGCTCTGCCTCCAGGTGGCAGTGGTGACGCTGGTGGCGCTTCCGTTGGGCTGGCAGCCGCCTGCCTCCGGCTGGCTCCCTGGGCTGTCACTGCTGGCCCTGGGCGCCGTGGCGTTCACCGCGCTGGGTCTCCTGGTGGCAGGCACAGTCCGGCCCGAGGCAACCCTCGCCATCACCAATCTGCTGTGGATCCTGCTGGGCGCCCTGGGAGGGATAGTCATTCCAGCGGAACGGCTGCCCGCACTGGCGCAGGGAGCGGTCCACTACCTGCCCTCTGGCGCACTCGGCGAGGCCATGCGCGAAGCTTTCCTGCACGGCTCGTTTAACGGCGGCGCCGCGCTTATCCTGCTGCTCTGGACGGTTCTTGCCGGAGCAGCAGCCATCCGTTGGTTCAAGTGGAATTGAGATATCCGTGAGCACGGCTTCACGCCTCCCCCAGATCGCCGGCCGCCTTATCGCGAGGCTGCCCCGAACCGTGGACGACAGCGTCCGCCGCCTCGCGGTGGCGTCCCTGGTTGGCCAGACGCTGCTAGTGGTGACCGGCGGGGCGGTGCGGCTGACTGCATCCGGCCTCGGCTGCCCCACCTGGCCGCGCTGCACCGAGACCTCTTTGGTCAACACTGCCGAAATGGGAATCCACGGCTTCATTGAGTTCGGCAACCGGCTCCTGACGTTTGCCCTGGCGGCGGTTGCGCTGGCCATGCTTGTGTACTTGTGGAACCTTCGCAAGGAGCGCCGGGACCTCTTCCTGCTGGCGCTGGGCCTGCTGGCCAGCATCCCTGCACAGGCGGTGATCGGTGGCATCACCGTGCTGACCAACCTCAATCCGTGGGTGGTGGGCCTGCACTTCCTCGTTTCCATGGCCCTCGTGGTGATTGCCACGCTGCTCATCAACCGGGCCTACGGCAGGACGGGCCGCCATGCCAGCGTCCAGCTCCCCGCCTTGCCGGGCGTTATGCGTCCGGCGACTGCCGCCGTCGGGCTTTTCTCCGCCCTCGCCGTAATGCTCGGCGTAGTGGTGACCGGCTCCGGTCCCCACGCCGGTGACGCCGACGCGCCCCGCAACGGCCTCGACTGGGACCTGTTCTCCCACATCCATGCCGTTCCGGCGTACGTAATCACGGCCGGCACACTGTTCGCACTGGTGCTGGTCATTGTCCGCCGGATCCAGGGCCCGTTCCGCACGTCCGTCCTGTTGCTGCTTTCCGTGACCTTGCTGCAGGCCGTCATCGGCTTCACCCAGTACTACAACGGCATCCCCGCGTTGCTGGTGGGCGCCCACATGCTGGGGGCGGCGCTGCTGATGAGCGCGGCAACAAACTCGGCCGACCTCGCCCGCTCGAGCCCGGTCTCGTAGCCGCCACTGTTTTTGCCCAACAGGAGTGCCACGGTTCCCGACGAACCGTGGCACCCGCATTTAAGGACGCTCTCTCACTTGATGCATGGAATCGGCAGACCCTCTCGCACTTAATGCAGGAAGTGGGCAGACCCTCTCGCACTTAATGCAGGAAGTGGGCAGGCCCTGTCTCATTCCCTGCGTTGTTTCGCAGGATCTTCCCTTACCTCCTGGAGACAAAGAAGCGACCCTCCTTCACCGTTGGTGAGAGGGCCGCTAAGAAAGCTGCAGGTAGAGGGTCGGTAAGAAACCCACATTTAGTGAGAGAGCGTTGGATGGGGGTACTGCTAACCGATGATCGCTGATCCGACGAACGGATCCACGGCCAATGCGATGAACAGCAGCGTCAGGTAACTGATGGAGCCGTGGAAGACCTTCATTGCGCGCTTGTCCGAGATGTCCTCGCGCTGCGCCCGGTTGTGGAGGGAGTGCGACTCGTAAAGGAACCATGCACCCGCCAACACTGCGGTGGCCGTGTAGACCCAGCCCGCGCCACCGGCGGGGACCAGCAGCAGCGAGCAGGCCACCATGGCCCAGGCGTAGAGGACAACCTGGACGGAAACCACCTTGGCGCCGGCAATTGCCCCAAGCATGGGCACGTTGGCGTTGCGGTAGTCCTCGCCGTAACGCATCGAAAGCGGCCAGTAGTGCGGCGGCGTCCAGAGGAAGATGACCATAAACAGGATGACGGCCGGCCATTCGACGGTGTTGGTCACGGCGGCCCAGGCGATCAGCACCGGGAAGCAGCCCGCGGCTCCACCCCACACAATGTTCTGTGCGGTGCGGCGCTTGAGGATGATGGTGTAGATGACTACATAGAAGAAAATTGCGGCTAATCCGAGCCACGCGGCCAGCGGGTTGGCGCCGAACCAGAGAATAGCAATGGCGGCTGCCCCGAGCAGCCAGGAGAACACCAGCGCCTCGCGCGGGGTCACCTCGCCAGTGACGAGCGGACGGTTCTCGGTCCGGTGCATCAGTTTGTCGATGTCGCGGTCAAGGTAGCAGTTGAAGGCACCGGCGCTGCCGGCAGCAAACGCGCCGCCGACCAGCGTGGCCAGGATCAGACCGATCGGCGGGAAGCCGCGCTCGGCGTAGATCATGGTGGGCAGGGTGCTGACCAGAAGCAACTCAATGACACGCGGCTTAGTGAGGGCGAAATACGCCTTGGCCTTACGGGCGAACCCGGCTCCCCCTCTGGTGCGGGAAGCATTAAGCGGCGTATCTGTTGTGCTCACGGTGGCAGTCACCCGTTCTGGTTGGCAGTTCTGTCTGGCGGTGCAGCTGTGTCTTGCGGCCGTTCGCCGGGCAGCCCGCCAATGGTCATCAGAAGAGGTCCCGGCAACGCCCCGGGTCTGCCGCCGCCCCTAAAGGGCTCGGCTACCGGCGTCGGCCTCCAAATATCATACCGTGCGCATTTGTAACAGATGCCCCCTGATTAGGCCCTGATGATTGCGCGCAGGGTGATTCGAGCAGATTAACTCAACCTCACGAAATGGCGATTCACATAAGGGGAAATTGCGTCCAAAAGGTGAGATTGGCACTGACCGCAGTGTGGAATCGAGCTAAGCTGTCACCAGATCAGCAAGCGGCAGAAAAGCGTTGGATAACGCGTTCCCATAGCCCTGCTGAATGATAGATCAACGTTTCGATGGTGAACGGCTGGTACACACCGCAGCGGGCACCATAGCGTGCCCCGAAACGGATCCCGTGTACCGCCCACCATCAGCACAGAGAGGGGCCCGGTTTTCGTGCCACATTTGGAAGAGCAAGAACTGTCATGGACCAGCTTGGACCAGCGCGCGGTGGACACCATCCGCGTTCTGGCTGCGGATGCCGTCGAGAAGGTCGGTAACGGCCACCCGGGCACGGCCATGAGCCTGGCACCCGCCGCCTACCTTCTCTTCCAGAAGCTGATGCGCCACGACCCGCGCAACCCGGACTGGCTGGGACGCGATCGGTTCATCCTGTCTCCCGGCCACACGTCGCTGACCCTTTACATCCAGCTGTTCCTGTCGGGCTACGGCCTGGAACTGAAGGACCTTGAGGCACTTCGCACCTGGGATTCCCTGACCCCGGGCCACCCGGAGTACAAGCACACCGCCGGTGTGGAGATCACCACCGGGCCGCTGGGCCAGGGCCTGGCCTCGTCGGTCGGGTTCGCCTACTCCCAGCGCCGGATGCGCGGCCTGTTCGACGCCGATGCTGCGGCCGGCGAAAGCCCCTTCGACCACACGATCTGGGTTATCGCCTCCGACGGGGACCTGCAGGAAGGCGTGACGTCCGAGGCGTCCTCGCTGGCCGGCCACCAGGAACTGGGCAACCTCGTAGTTGTCTACGATGAGAACCACATCTCCATCGAGGACGACACCGACATCTCCTTCACCGAGGATGTCCTCAAGCGCTACGAAGCCTACGGCTGGCACACCCAGCGCGTCGACTGGACCAAGACCGGCGAATACAAAGAGGACGTGCAGGAGCTTTACTCCGCACTGCTCGCCGCCAAGGCCGAGACGTCCAAGCCCTCCATCATTTCGCTGCGCACCATCATCGGCTACCCGGCGCCCAAGAAGCAGAACACAGGCAAGATCCACGGTTCCGCACTGGGTGCAGAGGAAGTCGCAGGCCTGAAGTCCGTGCTGGGCTTCGACCCCGCCAAGTCCTTCGACGTTGACCAGGAAGTCCTGGCCCACGCCCGCTCCGTCGTGGACCGCGGCGCCGCTGCCAAGAAGGAATGGGAAGAGTCCTTCAACGCCTGGCAGGCCGCCAACCCCGAAGGCTCTGCACTCCTGCAGCGCATCGAGGCCCGCGAACTGCCCTACGGCCTGGACGCCGCGCTTCCGGTCTTCCCGGCCGGCAAGGACGTCTCCACCCGCGCCGCTTCCGGCAAGGTCCTGAACGCACTCGGACCGGTCATGCCGGAGCTCTGGGGCGGCTCCGCCGACCTCGCCGAGTCCAACAACACCACCATCGAAGGCTCGCCGTCGTTCGTGCCCGCCTCCAAGCAGACCGATACCTGGTCCGGCAACCCCTACGGCCGGGTCCTGCACTTCGGCATCCGTGAGCACGCCGCGGCATCGATCGTGAACGGCATCGCCCTGCACGGCCGGACCCGCGCGTTCTCCGGCACGTTCCTGATCTTCAGCGACTACCAGCGGCCCGCCATCCGGCTCGGCGCCCTGATGGGTGTTCCGTCTCTGTATGTCTGGACGCACGACTCCATCGGCCTGGGCGAAGACGGCCCCACCCACCAGCCGGTGGAACAGCTCGCTTCCCTGCGCGCCATCGTGGGCCTGGACGTGGTCCGCCCCGGCGATGCCAACGAGGTCGCGGTGGCATGGAAGACCATGCTGGAGAACCACGAGAACCCGGCCGGCATTGTCCTGACCCGCCAGAACATCCCCACCTATGCCCGTGGTGAAAGCGAAGCCGACGGCGACACGTTCGGTTCCGTTTCCGGTGTGGCCAAGGGCGGCTACGTCCTGGCTGAAGCTTCCAAGGACGGCGCCACCGTCCCCGCCGACGTGATCCTGATCGGCACCGGCTCCGAGGTCCAGCTGGCCGTCCAGGCCCGCGAAGCCCTCCAGGCTGAAGGCATCGCTGCCCGCGTTGTCTCCATGCCCTGCGTGGAGTGGTTCAACAAGCAGGACGCCGCTTACCGCGAGTCCGTGCTCCCCGCTGCCGTCAAGGCCCGGGTCTCCGTCGAGGCCGGGCTGGCCCTGGGCTGGAGGGAATTCGTCGGCGACGCCGGACGTTCCATCTCGCTCGAGCACTATGGCGCTTCCGCCGACTACAAGCGCCTTTTCCAGGAGTTCGGCATCACCGCGGCGGCTGTCGCCGCCGCTGCCAAGGACTCCCTCGCTGGCCTGCAGGCCTGAACCAGATTTTAGGAGATATCACCATGACTACCCCTACACAGCAGCTCTCCGACGCCGGAGTATCCATCTGGCTCGATGACCTTTCCCGCAGCCGCCTTGAGACCGGCACGCTGCAGAAGCTGATCGAAGAGAAGAACGTTGTTGGTGTGACCACCAACCCGTCCATCTTCCACGCCGCCATCACGGCCGGCACGGACTACGACGCCATCATCGCGGCGCAGGCAGCAGCCGGCGCCAGCGTCGAGGAGACCATCTTCGAAATCACCACCACCGACGTCGCTGACGCCTGCGACCTCTTCGCACCGGTGGCAGCAGCCACCAACGGTGTTGACGGCCGCGTGTCCATCGAAGTTGACCCGCGCCTTGCCTGGGACACGGCCGGCACCATTGCCGAAGCCAAGCACCTGTACAAGAAGGTCAACAAGGACAACGTCCACATCAAGATCCCGGCAACCCTTGAAGGCCTCGAAGCGATCACCGCGACGCTGGCCGAGGGCATCAGCGTCAACGTGACCCTGATCTTCTCGCTCGAGCGCTACCGCGCCGTCATCAATGCCTTCCAGTCCGGCCTGGAGCAGGCCAAGGACAACGGCCACGACCTGTCCAAGATCCACTCAGTTGCGTCGTTCTTCGTGTCCCGCGTGGACTCCGAAATCGACAAGCGCCTTGACGCCATCGGCACCGACGAGGCCAAGGCACTCAAGGGCAAGGCAGGCGTGGCCAACGCACGCCTGGCGTACCAGGTCTACGAGGAGCTCTTCGCCACCGAGCGCTGGGCACTGCTGGCCGAAGCCGGCGCGCTCCCCCAGCGTCCGCTGTGGGCCTCCACCGGCGTCAAGGACCCGGCTTACCCGGACACCCTGTACGTGACCGAACTGGCCGCCCCCGGCGTCGTGAACACCATGCCGGAGAAGACCCTGGATGCCACGTTCGACCACGGCGTCGTCACCGGCGACACCGTCTCCGGCACGTACACCGAGGCCAACGCCACGCTGGACGCGCTGGACGCACTGGGTATCTCCTACAACGAGGTTGTCGCCCTCCTCGAATCCGAAGGCCTGGACAAGTTCGTGGCCAGCTGGAAGGAACTCCTGGGCGACGTCGAAGGTGCCCTTGCCGCTGCACGGAAGGCCTCCTAACCCGCTATGAGCACTCTCAGCTACGACGCCACCGGTGCCGCGCAGCAGGCACTCGAGCAGCACCTGCCCGTCCTTGTGGCGGACCGCATCGCCACCCGGATCTTCGCCAAGGACCACACCCTCTGGGGTCCCGACGCCGAGGCCGAGTCCGCTGTCCGCCTCGGTTGGGTGGAGGCGGCCACCGTCTCACAGGCCCTCGTGGCCGGCATCCTCGAGCTCCGTGATGCCCTCAAGGCTGACGGCGTGACCCGCATCGTGCTTTGCGGCATGGGCGGATCCTCGCTGGCTCCCGAGGTCATCGCCGGCACCGCTGGCGTCGAGCTGACAGTGCTGGACAGCACCGACCCCGACCAGGTCCGTGCTGCCCTCGCAGACCGGCTGGCCGAAACCGCGATCGTGGTTTCATCCAAGTCCGGTTCAACCCTGGAAACCGACTCCCAGCGCCGGATCTTCGAGCACGCTTTCACCGAGGCCGGCATCGAAGCGAAGAGCCGGATCATCATCGTCACCGATCCCGGTTCCCCGCTGGACAAGGCATCGCGTGAGGCCGGCTACCGCGCCGTCTTCAACGCTGATCCGAACGTGGGCGGCCGCTACTCGGCCCTCACCGCATTCGGGCTGGTCCCCTCGGGCCTTGCCGGTGTGGATATCCAGGCCTTCCTGGATGAGGCCGAGGAAGCTGCCGAGATCCTGAACGAGGACGCCGCCGAGAACATCGGTCTTGCCCTCGGAACAGCCCTGGGCGGAACCAACCCGCTGCGCAACAAGATTGTCATCGCCGAGGATGGCTCCGGCATTGTGGGCTTCGCCGACTGGGCCGAACAGCTCATCGCCGAATCCACCGGCAAGCTCGGCACCGGCGTCCTGCCGGTGGTTGCCGGACCCACGTCGCCGGAGGTCGCCTCCGGCGCCGCCGACGTCCTGGTGGTACGGCTGGTAGCCGCGGATGCCGACGTCGAACTCGGTGACAATGAGGTAGCCATCGCGGGCGGCCTGGCCACCCAGATGATGGTGTGGGAGTTCGCCACTGCCGTGGCCGGACGCCTCCTGGGCATCAACCCGTATGACCAGCCGGACGTGGAGGCAGCCAAGGTTGCCGCCCGCGGCCTGCTGGATGCCCAGCCCGAACCGACCCCTGCCGCCTTCGTGGACGGCGCCATTGAGGTCCGCGGCGGTGACTGGCTCCGTGGGGCAGCCACCGCGGAGGAAGCCGTCGGCGCCCTCCTTGGAACGCTCGACGACGACAGCTACCTCAGCGTCCATGCCTACTTTGACCGGCTGGCCTTCGCAGAGCTGGAGGGCATCCGCGACCCGCTTGCCGCCGTCAGCGGCCGTCCCGTCACGTTCGGCTGGGGCCCGCGGTTCCTGCACTCCACCGGGCAGTTCCACAAGGGCGGACCCGCCATTGGAGTCTTTCTCCAGGTCACGGCCGCTCCTGCGGAAGACCTGGCCATCCCGGACCGTCCGTTCACGTTCGGGGAACTGATTTCCGCCCAGGCCGCGGGCGACGCCCAGGTCCTGGCCGGCCATGGCCGCCCCGTCCTGCGACTGCACCTGACCGACCGCGCCGCCGGAGTTGCACAGCTGCAGGAGATCATTGCAGCACTCGCAGCCCGGTCAGCTTCCGTCACCGAAAACTAAGGCTCAACAGCAAACATGCCAGAAACTGAAAACGGCAGGAATTCCGCGACGCGTTCCGGACGATCAGGGCGTAATCCGCTCCGGGATCCCCGCGACCGCCGCCTGAACCGGATTGCCGGTCCGTCCTCGTTGGTGCTCTTCGGAGTGACCGGTGACCTTGCCCGTAAGAAGCTCATGCCGGCCGTGTATGACCTCGCGAACCGGGGCCTGCTGCCGCCGAGTTTCGCGCTGGTGGGTTTCGGCCGCCGTCCCTGGACTGATGCGGAGTTCGCCGCCGAGGTGAAGGCCTCGGTGAAGGCGTACTCACGGACGCCGTTTGATGAGGCGGTGTGGAACCAGCTCGCTGAGGGTATCCGCTTTGTCCAGGGCGAGTTCGACGACGATGACGCCTTCGAGCGGCTCGGTGAGGTCATCGATGA
The DNA here is from genome assembly GCF_054510915.1 of Pseudarthrobacter arbutini. NCBI lineage: Bacteria > Bacillati > Actinomycetota > Actinomycetes > Micrococcales > Micrococcaceae > Pseudarthrobacter > Pseudarthrobacter arbutini. The sequence continues at coordinate 138,900 of NZ_JBTNDQ010000002.1, forward strand.
GCTCGATGAGCAGCGCGGAACGCGCGGGAATCACGCGTTCTACCTCTCTATCCCGCCGAAGGCCTTCGAGCAGGTTTGCCGTCAGCTGTCCAAGCACGGCCTCGCGCAGGGCGACGGGGATAAGTGGCGACGGGTAGTGATTGAGAAGCCGTTCGGGCATGACCTTGAGTCGGCCCGGCAGTTGAACGACATTGTGGAGTCGGTGTTCCCGCCGGATGCGGTGTTCCGGATCGACCACTATCTGGGTAAGGAAACGGTGCAGAACATCCTGGCGCTGCGTTTCGCGAACCAGCTGTTCGAACCGTTGTGGAACGCGAACTACGTGGACCACGTCCAGATCACCATGGCCGAGGACATCGGCACGGGCGGCCGCGCCGGGTATTACGACGGTGTGGGCGCGGCCCGCGATGTCATCCAGAACCACCTCCTGCAGCTGCTGGCGTTGACGGCGATGGAGGAGCCTATTTCCTTCAACGCCGATGACCTGCGGGCGGAGAAGGAAAAGGTCCTGGCCGCGGTCAAGCTCCCGGACGACCTCTCCACCCACTCGGCGCGCGGGCAGTTCGCCGGCGGCTGGCAGGGCGGGGAACAGGTCCAGGGCTACCTGGAGGAAGAGGGTATCCCGGCTGATTCGAAGACCGAGACGTTCGCTGCGATCCGGGTGGACATCCATACCCGCCGCTGGTCCGGTGTGCCGTTCTACCTGCGTGCGGGCAAGCGCCTGGGCCGGCGCGTGACCGAGATTGCGGTGGTGTTCAAGCGCGCCCCGAACCTGCTGTTCCGTGACCACGGTGAGGATGACTTCGGTCAGAACGCCGTGGTGATCCGGGTCCAGCCCGATGAGGGCGCCACGATCCGGTTCGGGTCCAAGGTCCCGGGCACGCAGATGGAAGTCCGGGACGTGACCATGGACTTCGGCTACGGGCACTCCTTCACCGAGTCCAGCCCCGAAGCCTATGAACGGCTCATCCTCGATGTGCTCCTGGGCGAGCCGCCGCTGTTCCCGCGGCACGCGGAGGTGGAGCTGTCCTGGAAGATCCTGGATCCCTTTGAAGACTACTGGGCCGGCCTGGCTGAGCAGCCCGAGCCCTACGCCCCGGGGTCCTGGGGCCCTGCCTCGGCCGATGAACTGCTGGCCCGCGACGGACGAACCTGGAGAAGGCCATGATTGTAGATCTGCCGGACACCACCACCTCGAAGATCTCCAAGAAGATCACCTCCCTGCGTGAGCAGGGCGGGGTGATCGCGCTGGGCCGGGTCCTGACCCTCGTGGTCGTGACCCGCTCCGGGCTCGAGGAAGAAGCGATTGAGGCCGCGAACGAGGCCAGCCGCGAACACCCCTGCCGGATCATCGTCCTCGCCGACGCCGGAGCCCAGGCCCCGAACCGGCTCGACGCGCAGATCCGGGTGGGCGGTGACGCCGGCGCGTCCGAGGTCATCGTGCTCCGCGGCTACGGCGAGCTCGCCCACGAAAGCGAATCCCTGGTCGCGGCCCTGCTCCTGCCGGACGCCCCGATCGTGGCCTGGTGGCCGCACGGGGCACCGGAGAACGCCTGCGAAACCTCCGTGGGCCGGATCGCGCACCGCCGGATCACCGACTCCGCCAACGAAACCGATCCCCAGGCCGCGCTGGAGAACATCCGGGCCACGTACAAGGCCGGCGACACCGACCTCGCCTGGACCCGGCTGACCAACTGGCGGATCCAGCTCGCGGCAGTCCTGGACCAGGTGGACTCCTCGCCTGTGACCGCCGTGGCCGTCGAAGGCGCCTCCGACTCCCCATCCACCATCCTGCTCGCAGCATGGCTTACCCTGGCCCTGGACGCGCCCGTGACCATCGTCGCGGACCCCGCCGGGACCGGCATCCGCCGCGTCAGGCTCACCCGCCACACCGGCGACGTGCAGCTCTTCCGCCCCGGACTCTCCGTCGCCGAACTCACCCAGCCCGGACAGCCCGCCCAACGCATCTCCCTGCCACGCCGCAGCCTCAAAGACTGCCTCGCCGAGGAACTCCGCCGCCTCGACCCCGACGAAGTGTTCGGCGAAGTGATTACTATTGGACTGCCACGTACCAATCTAAGGAGCGTCCGACCCAGTGAGCGTTGAGCCAAGAGTTAGCATCCATCCTGATTCGTCCGTCCTGATGGCCGCCATTGCGGCCCGCCTGATCACCAAGCTGGTGGATGTGCAGGACAAGCACGGTGAGGCCACGGTGGTGCTGACCGGCGGCACAGTAGGCATCGGAACGCTGAAGGCTGTTGCCGATTCTCCGGCAGCGCCGGCCGTCGACTGGTCCAAGGTGAACTTTTGGTGGGGTGACGAGCGCTTTGTTGCCGCGGACCATCCCGACCGGAACACCAGGCAGGCGTTTGCTGCACTCCTGTCGAGCATTCCGGTTGATCCTGCAAGGATCAACCAGCCTGCCTCCTCGGATGACTTCGACACGCCCGAAGAAGCCGCCGAGGACTACGCGCGCAGGCTCCGGGAAGCAGCCCAGGCCGAACACGCTGCCGACATGTCCGATGACCGTCCAGACGAACCGGGAGTACTGCCGCGGCTGGACGTTGTGCTGCTGGGCGTTGGCCCGGACGCCCACGTAGCCTCGCTCTTCCCGGAGCAGGGCGGAATCCGGGAGAAGGAGCGGACAGTCGTTGGCGTCCGCAATTCCCCCAAGCCGCCACCCCAGCGGATCTCGCTCACGCTTCCCGCCATAAACACTGCTGCCGAGGTCTGGATGGTGGTGGCCGGCGAGGACAAGGCCGGCGCGGTGGGCCTGGCACTGGCGGGCGCCAACCCGGTACAGGTACCGGCGGCCGGCCCGAGGGGAACATCCCGCACGCTGTGGCTTATCGATGAAAACGCAGCGTCACGCGTCCCGCAGCAGCTCGTCCGGAAGGACGCCGCCGGCGCGTAGTTTTTCCAGCGCTCCGGCCAGGACAGCTTCGGCGTCCTGGTCGGAGCGCCGTTCTTTAACGTATTCAAGGTGGCTCTTGAAGCCTTCGTCCAGCGGGTCCGGCAGGTCGGCTTCCTTGCCGTCCCGTGATGCCGGAGCCCCGCAGCGCCGGCAGTCCCAGACCGTGGGAAGCTGTTCATCCGGCAACCGCAGGAAGACAAGCTGGGTCTCATGCCCCTTGGCGCACCAAAAGGAAACCCTGATACGGGGCACCCTCTCGCCCGAGGCCGCTTCTGACTGGTTCTTGGGACCGGCTCCTTCTGTGACACCCACGCGGGTGCCGCGGAACGCTGACGCACTATGTACCATCGGGACTCCTGCCTGCTTAAACAAAAAACTGTGGCTGTTGGAAGCCAACAGCCACAGTTTAGTTCGGAGATCCCCATCGCGGCAGTGCCGGGCGACGATCAGTTGCAGGAGCTATGAGTCCCCTGCGCCGCTGAAGCGCATGACTAGGCCAAGGGCGATGATCACGATGCCCCAGGTAACGCCCAGGATCACGGTGAACCTGTTCAGGTTCTTCTCCGCGACGCCTGAGGAGCTGAGGCCGGAACTCATACCGCCGCCGAACATGTCCGACAGCCCGCCACCCCGGCCCTTGTGGAGGAGGATAAGCAGGGTCAGCAGAAGGCTGGTGATGCCCAGGAGAATCTGCAGAATGACATGAAGAACGTCCACGACGGCCTTTCAGAAGATTGGAATTGCGGGAGCCTGGAGTTTCGTGACGGACTAGTCCGTCACCAGGTGACTCTCGAACCTGACAATATTAGCAAACTCCGCGGGATCGAGGCTTGCCCCGCCGACCAACACGCCGTCGACGTCGCGTTCCTTCAGGATCGCGGCGACATTATTGGCCTTGACCGAGCCGCCGTAGAGCAGCCGGATCTTCGCCGCAACGTCATCGCCGAAGAGGGTGGCCAGTTCCGCGCGGATGGCGGCGCACATTTCCTGGGCGTCCTCCGGCCCGGCCACTTCACCGGTGCCGATGGCCCAAACGGGCTCGTAGGCCACCACAAGCTCTGCCGCCTGCTCGGCCGTCAAACCGGCGACGTTCGCCCGGAGCTGTGTCAGCGTGTGCTCGACATGCGTGCCGGCCTGGCGGATTTCCAGGCCTTCCCCCACGCAAAGGACCGGAGTGACACTGTGCTTGAACGCTGCCTTGACCTTGGCGTTGAGCACTTCGTCGGATTCCTGGTGGATGGTGCGGCGTTCACTGTGCCCCACCAGGACGTAGCGGCAGCCCAGCTTGTTCAGGAACTGGCCGGATGTGTCGCCCGTGTAGGCGCCCGAGTCGAACTGGGAGAGGTCCTGGCCGCCGTAGGCTATGTCCAGTTCATCGCCCTGGACGAGGGTCTGCACGCCGCGGAGGTCGGTGAATGGCGGGAAGACGGCCACCTCAACCCGGTTGTAGTCGTGCTTGGCGTCGGACAGGGTCCAGGCCAGTTTTTGCAGGAGGGTGATGCCCTGGACATGGTCCATGTTCATCTTCCAGTTGCCTGCAATGAGAGGCGTGCGGTCAAAAGCGCCGTTCGTTGACGTAGTCACGTGTTCTCCAAAAGTACTTGATATGTATGCGGCCGGCAGGGTGCCCGCGGGCACCCTGCCGGCCGGAGGACTTGGCAGTCCAGGTTCCTAACGGTCCAGGACGCTGAGTCCCGGGAGTTCCTTGCCTTCGAGATATTCCAGGCTGGCGCCGCCGCCGGTGGAAATGTGCCCGAACTGGTCGTCAGCGAAACCGAGCGTCCGCACGGCGGCAGCGGAGTCGCCGCCGCCGACCACGGTGAACGCGTCGACCTCAGTCAGGGCCTGGGCCACGGCGCGGGTTCCGCCGGAGAATGCTTCGAACTCAAAGACGCCCATGGGCCCGTTCCAGAACACCGTTTTGGCGCCCTTGATGCGGTCCGCAAAAGCGGCTGCAGAGTCCGGCCCAATGTCCAGGCCGATGCCCTGGGCACCGAAGCTGCTGCCCTCGATGCCGTCCGCGGGGACAGTCTCGTAGTCAGCGTCGGCCGCGAACTTACCGGCCACCAAAACGTCGGTGGGCACAATGAAGTCGGTGCCTGCACCGGCAGCCCGTTTCAGGTAGTCCTGTACAACCGGGATCTGGTCTTCTTCCAGGAGGCTGCCGGCCACGCTGTGGCCCTCTGCTGCCAGGAACGTGAAGAGCATGCCGCCGCCCACCAGGATGGTGTCGGCTTTGCCGATGAGGTTGTCGATGACCGCCAGCTTGTCGGACACCTTAGAGCCGCCGAGCACCACCACGTAGGGCCGCTGCGTGTCAGCTGTCAGCTTCCGCAGCACCTCCACCTCGGTGTGCACAAGGTCGCCCTGGTAGGACGGGAGCCGGGTGGCGACGTCGTAGACACTGGCGTGCTTGCGGTGCACGGCACCAAAGGCGTCGTCAACGTAGGCGCCGTTGGCCCCGGTCAGGGCCACCAGTTCGTCCGCGAAGGTGCCGCGTTCGGCGTCGTCCTTGCTGGTCTCCCGGGCGTCGAAGCGCACGTTCTCCAGGACGAGGACTTCGCCCTCCTGAAGCGAGGCGGCGAGTTCCTTGGCGGAGCTGCCCACGGTGTCCTGCGCGAGCGAAACCTTGAAGGCGGCAAGTTCGGCGAGCCGCGCTACGGCAGGCCGGAGGGAGTATTTTTCCTCCGGAGCGCCCTTGGGGCGTCCGAGGTGGGCTGTTACCAGCACGCGGGCACCGGCGTCCGTGAGCTTTCCCAGTACTGGCAGAGAGGCCTTGATGCGGCCGTCGTCAGTCACTGTAGAGCCGTCGAGCGGCACATTCAGGTCACTTCTGACAAGAATGTACCGCCCGCGGACACCTTCAGCGATCAGTTCGTTGAGGGTGTGGAATGTCATGTGTCTAACCCTAGCCCAGCTTGGCTGCGACGAGCTCCGTGAGGTCCACGAGGCGGTTGGAGTAGCCCCATTCGTTGTCATACCAGGAAACAACCTTGACCTGGTTGCCGATGACCTTGGTCAGGCCGGAGTCGAAGATCGACGACGCCGGGTCCCCGACGATGTCCGAGGACACGATCGGTGCGTCCGTGTAGGTCAGGACGCCCTGGAACTCGTCGGACTCCGAAGCCTTCTTCAGCGCCGCGTTGACTTCCTCGACGGTGGTCTCGCGGGAGACCGTGACGGTGAGGTCGGTGGCCGAGCCGGTGGGGACGGGCACGCGGATGGCGAAGCCGTCCAGCTTGCCCTTGAGCTCGGGCAGGACCAGGCCGATCGCCTTGGCCGCACCCGTGGAGGTGGGGACCATGTTGATGGCGGCGGCACGGGCACGGCGGAGGTCGTTGTGCGGGCCGTCCTGCAGGTTCTGGTCAGCCGTGTAGGCGTGGATGGTGGTCATCAGGCCACGCTCGATGCCGAAGGTGTCGTTGAGGACCTTGGCCAGCGGGCCCAGGCAGTTGGTGGTGCAGGACGCGTTGGAAATGATGTTGTGCGCCGCGTTGTCGTACAGGCCCTCGTTGACGCCCATCACGATGGTGATGTCCTCGTCGGAGGCAGGTGCGGAGATCAGGACCTTCTTGGCGCCTGCGTCGATGTGCTTCTGCGCGGCAGCGGCCTTGGTGAAGAAGCCGGTGGACTCGATGACGATGTCAACGCCCAACTCGCCCCAGGGCAGGTTGGCGGGATCGCGTTCGGCGAGGACCTTGATGACGTTGCCGTCGACAACAATGTTGCCGTCCTTGACCTCAACGGTTTCCTTCAGGCGGCCGCCGACGGAGTCGTACTTAAGCAGGTGGGCCAGTGCCTCAGGGCTGGTGAGGTCGTTGACGGCAACGATCTCCAGGTCCGCGCCCTGCGCGAGGGCTGCGCGGAAGTAGTTGCGGCCGATGCGGCCGAAGCCGTTGATACCAATACGGGTCGTCACTTGTTCAGTCTCCTTGGTGCTTGATTAAGCACAAACTAGTTGAGCGGGCATTGAAGCCAACTAACAGATCCCGCACGCCATTGGGCAGAGATGATTAACAGATCGGAGGGCGACCAGCCACATTGCTGAAGGCAGACCGCCTTCCGTGATCCATCTTACGTTTAAGTAGGTCCGCCCCCGCAAGTGCGGGGGCGGACCTTCCACATTCCGGCCGAAATCACGCCGAAATGTGAAGTTTGTTACACGCTCATATACTGCGGGTCACTACGGCAGGGTGATGAGGCCCGTGGCGTTGGTGCGTGCTGCATCGAAGCGCTTGGCGACATCGGCCCAGTTGACGATGTTCCAGAAGGCCTTGACGTAGTCAGCCTTGACGTTGACGTAGTCCAGGTAGAAGGCGTGCTCCCACATGTCCAGCATCAGCAGCGGCGTGGTGCCGAGAGCCACGTTGCCCTGCTGGTCGTAGAGCTGCTCGATGACCAGGTTGCCACCGATCGGCTCGTAGGCCAGGAAGCCCCAGCCCGATCCCTGCAGGCCAAGGGCAGCCGCGGAGAACTGTGCGCGGAAGGCGTCGAAGGAACCGAAGGCGTCGTCGATGGCAGCTGCCAGCTCGCCCTCAGGCTTGTCGCCGCCGTCCGGTGACAGGTTGTTCCAGAACACCGAGTGGTTGATGTGGCCGCCGGTGTGGAATGCGAGGTCCTTGGAAAGGCGGTTGATGTTGGCGAAATCGCCCTTGTCGCGCGCCTCTGCCAGCTGGGCAAGGGCGTTGTTGGCACCTGCAACGTAGGCAGCGTGGTGCTTGCTGTGGTGCAGCTCCATGATGCGCGCCGAAATGTGCGGCTCAAGCGCCGCGTAGTCGTAGCTGAGTTCTGGCAGTACGTACTCGGTCACAAAATCCTCCAATGTCGTGGACGGTCTGTCCGGGTTGTAACTCTCGGATTGTGCATCCGGATGACTGGCATCCGGAAGATCAGGGTGAACGCTCTGATTCTAGGGGCGCCGCTACTCGTCCAGCATCTCAGGCGTCACATTGGCATCAGTGCCAGGGATCCCCAAATCTATGGCCCGCTTATCCGCCATGGCCAGAAGCCGGCGGATGCGGCCGGCGATGGCGTCCTTGGTCATTACCGGATCTGCCAGGCGCCCCAGCTCGTCCAGGCTCGCCTGTTTGTGGGCCACCCGGAGTTCGCCGGCGTATTTGAGGTGGTCCGGGACGTCGTCGCCCAGGATCTCCAGTGCCCGGTCCACCCTGGCTCCGGCGGCCACGGCCGCCTGGGCGGAGCGCCGCAGGTTGGCGTCGTCAAAGTTGGCCAGCCGGTTGGCCGTGGCCCTGACTTCCTTGCGCATCCGGCGCTCTTCCCAGACCATCAGGGCATCGTGGGCGCCCATGCGGATGAGCAGGGCGGCGATGGTGTCGCCGTCGCGGATCACCACCCGGTCCACTCCCCTGACTTCGCGGGCTTTGGCCTGGATGCCAAGACGGCGGGCGGCACCAACGAGGGCAAGCGCGGACTCGGGGCCCGGGCAGGTGACCTCCAGCGATGACGAACGGCCCGGTTCCGTGAGGGACCCGTGGGCCAGGAACGCACCACGCCACACGGCCTCGGCGTCGGCAGCCGAGCCGTTGACGACGGCCGAGGGAAGCCCCCGCACCGGCCGGCCGCGGCCGTCCAGGAGGCCTGTCTGCCGGGCCAGGGACTCGCCGTCGCGGACTACCCGCACCACGTACCGGCTGCCGCGGCGCAGTCCGCCGCCGGAGACAACGATGATCTCGCTCTGGTGGCCGTAAACCTCAGCGATGGCTGCCCGCAGCCTACGCGCCGTGGATGCGAGGTCAACCTCGGCTTCGATCACGATCCGGCCAGAGATGATGTGCAGGCCGCCGGCGAAGCGCAGCATGGCCGAGACCTCTGCCTTGCGGACTGAAGATTTCTTGATGTCCAGACGGGACAGTTCTTCCTTGACCGATGATGTCAGTGCCATGGCACCTTCCTAACTGTTCCCAAAAATGTCGTGGTACGCCGCTGCCAGACGCAGGGGGTCATGGACGGGTCGGCGGCCCGACGCCCCCACTTTACCCAAGACAACCTCGGCGCCGATCATCCCGGCGGCTTTCTCGAACTCCTGCCGGTCCGGCACCGACGCGGGATCCGCCAGGACAACGTCGACGCTGAAGTCCGGCGCATACCGGCGCAGTGCGTACAGGTGGTCCGCCGCCGACATGCCGGTGGTCTCCTTGGTGTCCGTGGCCAGGTTCATGGTGAGACAGCGTTTTGCGGCTGTGGCACTCAGGGCGTCACGCATTTCCGGGAGCAGCAGGTGCGGCAGCACGGACGTGTACCAGGACCCCGGCCCCAGGATGACCCAGTCAGCCAGTTCGATGGCTGTCAGGGCTTCAACGCAGGCCGGCGCCTGTTCGGGCAGGAGCCGGACGTGCTCCAGCGAGCCGGCAACGGCGCACCGCGCTTGCCCACGGATTGTCTGAAGCGCGAACGTGCCGTCAGGTGCAGTGACGCGGATGTCACCTTCAATGGTCAGCGGAACGGTGGACATGGGCAGGACCTGTCCACGGGCACCGAGCAGGGCGCCGGCCCACTTCAAGCCGGCCACGGTGTCGCCCAGCAGTTCCCAAAGGGTGACGATGAGCAGGTTGCCCATTGCATGCTCGTCCAGCGATCCGCCGCTGCCCTGGCCGGGCCGGAAACGGTGCTGCATCACGTCGCGCCAGGTGCGTCCCCAGTCCGTGTCATCGCACAAGGCGGAGAGCGCCATGCGCAGGTCTCCGGGCGGCAGGACGCCGTACTCGTCGCGCAGACGCCCTGAAGACCCGCCGTCGTCAGCCACAGTGACAATGGCGGTCAGCTCGGAGGTGAGCAGCCGCAGCGCCGACAGCGAAGCGGACAGTCCGTGCCCGCCGCCGAGCGCCACGACGTTGGGGCCCTTGTCCTGCTGGCCGGCGGCCGTTCCGCTGGAAACCGGTACGAGCGGGAGGGGCCCGGTGAACATCCCCATTACTCGCGGCCCAGATCCCGATGGGTGGTGGTCACGGTCACGCGCGGATACTGTGCCAGTTTCTTGGAAAGCTCGACGGCGACGGCCACGGACCGGTGCTTGCCGCCGGTACAGCCGACGGCGATGGTGGCGTAGTGCTTGTTTTCGCGCCGGTAGCCGTCCAGGACGGGCTCGAGCGCCAGGACATAGCGGTCCACGAAGTTCTTTACACCTTCCGCCTCGAGGACGTAATCGCTGACGTCCTTATCCAGGCCCGTATGCGGGCGCAGCTGCGGGACCCAGTGCGGATTCGGGATGAACCGGACGTCAGCAACGTAGTTGGAATCCACCGGCAGGCCGTACTTGAAGCCAAAGCTCATGACGTTGAGCCGCAGTGCCACCGGGCCGGTCTCGCTAAAGAGTTCCGTGATGGCGGTAGCCAGGGCGTGGACGTTGTAGGTCGAGGTATCCAGTACGACGTCGGAGCTGTCGCGCAGTTCCTTCAGCACCTCCCGTTCGGCTGCAATGCCGTCGAGGATGCGGCCGCCTTCCTGGAGCGGATGGGGCCTGCGGCCCTGCTCGAACCGGCGGACCAGGACGTCGTCTTTGGCGTCGAGGAAAAGGACCCGGAACTTGACACCACTGGCGGCGAGGGCCCCCAGGGCCGCACGGACGTCTACAAAGAGGCCTTTGCTGCGGACATCCATCACCACGGCCAGCCGCGGAATGGACTGCGGAGCGTGGGAGACAATCTCGGCCAGGGTGCCGAGCATCTGCGGCGGCAGGTTTTCCACGACATACCAGCCATGGTCCTCAAGTGCGTCCGCGGCGGTGCTGCGTCCCGCCCCTGACATACCGGTGACCACCAGCAGTTCCGCTTCGAGGGGCTTGACCGGCGTCAGCCCGTCCTGCTCCGTCCCGGATTCCGCCGTAGAGTCTGCCATTCGTTCCGCCCCGTTTCTGTCCAGATGAAGGCAGGCGCCCGCAATGGCGGAAACCTGCGTTCCTTACCCTACCTAGGTTTCAATGATTTCGCCGGTGGCCATATTCACGGCCGGAAGCGCGTCGCCGGCCGTGTCGTCGCCGCTGAAGTGGGCCACGATGGCGTTGGCAAGGGATGGTCCAATGCCCTTGGCCGCCGTGAGCTCGGCCGCGGTGGCGGCTTTCACGCCTTTGACGGATCCGAAGTGGGTGAGCAGGGCCTTGCGTTTGGACTCGCCAAGGCCCGGCACTCCGTCCAGCGCCGAGACGGTCATGGCCTTGCCGCGCTTCTGCCGGTGGAAGGTGATGGCGAAGCGGTGGGCTTCGTCACGGATCCGCTGCAGCAGATAGAGTCCCTGGGACGTCCTGGGCAGGATCACGGGGAAGTCGCTGTCCGGCAGCCAGACTTCCTCAAGGCGTTTGGCCAGGCCCACCACGTAGACATCCTCAATGCCAAGATCCGCCAGCGCCCGGGCTGCGGCGTTCACCTGGGGCTTGCCGCCGTCGACCACCACCAGGTTGGGCGGGTACGCGAACTTCGCCCGCGGCGCCGCAGTCGTGGTGTCCAGGATGGCCGCATCGGCGGCCGCTTCCAAGGCGGCTTGGTGCCCTGGCAGGGCGGACGCTTCGACCTGCGCCGACTTGTCCTGCAGGTAGTGCCGGAAGCGCCGCGTCAGGACATCGTGCATGGCGGCGGTGTCATCTGCCGCGGCTGCCCCGGTGACGGAGAATTTTCGGTAATCGGACTTCTTGGGCAGTCCGTCCTCGACCACCACCATGGACGCCACGACGTTGGTGCCCTGGACGTGGGAGACGTCGAAGCATTCGATCCGCAGGAGCGCCACGGGCAGGTCCAGGGCTTCCTGCAGCTCCTGCAGTGCCTGGGAGCGCACGGTGAGGTCCCCGGCGCGGCGGGTCTTATGCAGTTTGAGCGCGTGCTCGGCGTTTTCACGGACGGTGGACATGAGCGCGGCCTTGTCGCCGCGTTGCGGCACCCTGACATCCACCTTGGCTCCGCGCAAGCCGCCGAGCCATTCCGTCAGCTCGGCGGCGTTGCTGGGTTCGACGGGCACCAGGACTTCGCGGGGCAGCCTGCCATGGCTGTCGCCGTCGTCGCCGTAGACCTGCTGCAGCAGGTGTTCCACCAGATCCGGGGTGGTGGCGTCCTCCACTTTTTCCACCACCCAGCCGCGCTGGCCACGGATCCGGCCACCCCTGACGTGGAACACCTGGACGGCAGCCTCCAACTCGTCCTCGTGCAGTGCGAAGACATCGGCTTCGGTATCGTCGGCGAGCACCACGGCGTTCCGCTCAAAGACCTTCCGAAGGGCGGAGATGTCATCACGGAGCCTCGCCGCACGCTCGTAGTCGAGGGTGCCAACGGCGTCGGCCATCTGCTTTTCGAGTTTGGTGATGAAACGCTTGGCCTCGCCGCCCATAAACGCGCAGAAGTCCTCCGCCAGGGCCCGGTGTTCCTCGGGAGTCACCCGGCCAACACACGGGGCGGAGCATTTATCGATGTAGCCCAGCAGGCACGGCCGGCCGCTCGCCTGGGCCCGTTTGAGGACGCCGGCACTGCAGCTGCGGACGGGGAAAACCCGCAGCAAGGTGTCCATGGTTTCCCGGATCGCGCCGGCCGTGTACGGGCCGAAGTACCGGGTGCCCTTGCGGCGGTCCCCCCGCATGACCTGGACCCTGGGGAGCTTCTCGCTCATGGTGAGGGCCAGGTACGGATAGGTTTTGTCGTCGCGGAAGACCACGTTGAAGCGTGGCTTGTATTCCTTGATCCAGGTGTATTCAAGCTGCAGCGACTCCAGCTCGCTGCCCACCACTGTCCATTCGACACTGCTGGCCGTGTGAACCATTGCGTGGGTTTTGGGCAGCAGGCCCGCCGGATTCGCGAAGTAGGAGTTCAGGCGGGAGCGAAGGCTTTTGGCTTTGCCGACGTAGATGACCCGGCCGTGGGGATCGCGGAACCGGTACACCCCGGGGTTGGTGGGAATTTCACCCGTCTGGGGCCTGTAACTTGCTGGATCTGCCACTACTTCATTCTACTAACGCCTAGTCCGCGGCCTTGCTCTGGTTGTAGCTGGTGGAGCGTTCCTGGCCGCTGAGTTCGGCGATCGCATCCATGATGCGGTCCGTTACCTGCCGCCGCGCCGGCAGCGAATGATCCGGGCCGGTCTTGTCGAAATACAGGGGCTCCCCCACCTTCATGGTGAAGTGATGCGGCTTGAAGCCCTTCTCACCGGCCGGCTGCAGGTTCTCCGTCCCGATCAGTCCGACCGGGATCACGGGAGCTCCGGTTGCCAGTGCAAGCCAGCCCACGCCGGTGCGGCCGCGGTAGAGAATACCGTCCCGTGAGCGCGTGCCCTCGGGGTAGATGCCGATGCCTTTGCCCGCTTCGAGGATGTCCAGGAGGGTTTTGAGCGCCTGGACGCTTGCTGCCTGCTCGCCGCGCTCCACCGGGATGGAACCCACGGACTCAAAAAAGGATTTCATGACCCTGCCCTTCACGCCACCGGTGGTGAAGTACTCGGCTTTGGCGAAGAAGGCCACGGGCCGCGGCATCAGTGCCTGGACAATGACGCTGTCAAAGAAGGAAAGATGGTTCGGGGCCACAATGAAGGGCCCCTCTTTTGGGACGTTTTCAAGGCCGACGACGGTGGGCCGGCAGGTGCCCGCGACGAGCCCGCGAAATGTCCAGCGGACCGCCTCAAACAGCGCCATCGTTGCGCACCTCACTCATCGCGGCAGCGTGGATGGCTTCGAGGCGCCCGATGGCGGCAACCATGCCCGCGGTGGTGTCCACCACGGTGACGGCCCCGGCTTCCTCGAGTTCCCCGTCGGGAGCGAAACCCCAGCCCACGCCGATGCAGTCCAGCCCGTTCGCGATGGCTCCCGCCACATCCTGGGCGCGGTCACCCACCATAACGGCGTGCTGCGTGGAGAGGTCCGTCAGGGCCGCGGCGATGATGTCTGCCTTCCCCACCGGACCGTCCGTTGACGATTCGTTGTCTGCCGAACCCCTGATGGACTGGAACAGGTTGGCGATGCCGTGGTGGCGCAGCACGATCTGGGCCAGCCCTTCGGGCTTCTGCGTGGCGACGGCCACTGGCCTGCCTTCGGCCGCGAAGGTCTCCAGCGCTTCCCTGATCCCGGGGTACAGCCGGCTCTGGGCTATCCCAGTGGCCAGGTAGTACTGCCGGTACGTCCGGATGACCTCGTCAAGCATCTCGGCCGGAACCTTGCAGACACTCTGGAGTGCGTCGCTGAGTTTGGGGCCGATCATCGAGTTCAGGACGTCCTGGCCAGGAACCGGCAGACCTGCGGCGGCAAGGGCTGCTGCGATTCCGCCGGATATTCCGCCGGCCGGATCGACAAGAGTGCCGTCCAGGTCAAAGATCACGGGCACTGTTGTTTGAGTCACCGGCTTAGTTTCTCACGACACCGAGCATGCCTGAAACTCGCATGCCCGACACGGCATACGTCATCGGAGGCCAACCGCTTAGCCCAGTATTTCCGCGAGGAAGGATGCCGTATGGCCCTTGGTGGATTTCGATACCTGCTCGGGCGTGCCGGTGGCCACGATCTGGCCGCCGCCCGAACCACCGTCCGGGCCAAGATCCACGATCCAGTCGGCGCTCTTGATGACGTCCAGGTTGTGTTCGATGGTGATCACCGTGTTGCCCTTGTCCACCAGACTTTGAAGGACCATCAGGAGCTTGCGGATGTCCTCGAAGTGCAGGCCCGTGGTGGGCTCGTCGAGAACATACACACTGCGTCCGTTGGAGCGCTTCTGCAGTTCCGCGGCGAGCTTGACACGCTGGGCCTCGCCGCCGGAGAGGGTGGTTGCCGGCTGTCCCAGCCGTACGTAGCCGAGGCCCACGTCCACGAGGGTGTTCAGGTGCCGGGCGATCGGGGAGAAGGCAGCGAAGAACTCCGCACCTTCTTCGATGGGCATGTTGAGCACATCCGCAATGGTCTTGCCCTTGTAGTGGACTTCGAGGGTTTCGCGGTTGTACCGTGCGCCGTGGCACACCTCGCAGGGCACGTAGACGTCCGGCAGGAAGTTCATTTCGATCTTCAGCGTGCCGTCCCCTGCGCAGGCTTCGCAGCGCCCGCCCTTGACGTTGAAGGAGAACCGGCCTGGCAGGTAGCCACGGACCTTGGCCTCGGTGGTCTCGGCGAAGAGCTTGCGGATGTTATCAAAGACGCCGGTGTACGTGGCCGGGTTGGAGCGTGGGGTGCGCCCGATAGGGCTCTGGTCCACGTGCACCACCTTGTCCAGGTGCTCCAGGCCCATGACGCTCTTGTGGCGTCCGGCCACCTGTTTGGCGCCGTTGAGCTTGTTGGCCAGCACCTTGTAGAGGATCTCGTTGACCAGGGTGGATTTGCCGGAGCCGCTGACGCCGGTCACGGCGGTGAACAGGCCCAGGGGGAAGGCCGCATCAACGTTGACCAGGTTGTTTTCACGCGCCCCGACGACCTTCAGCTCACGCTTCTTGTCGTATTTGCGCCGCTTCTTGGGGATGTCGATCTTTTTGCGGCCGGACAGGTAATCGCCGGTCAGTGAGTTGGTGTTGGCCAGGAGATCCTGGTACGAACCGGAGTGCACCACCTGGCCGCCGTGCTCGCCTGCGCCGGGCCCGATGTCCACGATCCAGTCCGCCACCTGGATGGTGTCCTCATCGTGCTCCACAACGATGAGGGTGTTTCCCATGTCCCGGAGCCGGGTCAGGGTGTCAATAAGCCGGCGGTTGTCGCGCTGGTGGAGTCCGATGGAGGGCTCGTCCAGGACGTACAGGACGCCCACGAGGCCGGAACCGATCTGGGTGGCGAGCCTGATCCGCTGCGCTTCGCCGCCGGACAAGGTGGCGGAGGGGCGCTCGAGATTCAGGTATTCCAGCCCGACGTCGAGCAGGAAGGTCAGCCGGGCCTGTATTTCCTTGAGCACCTGGTGGGCGATCTGGGCCTCGCGGCCGGTGAGGACCAGGTTGTTCAGGAAGTCCGCGCACACGCGCATGGGCATGCCGGCCACGTCGGCGATGGACTTGCCGTTGATCAGGACGGACAGCGAGGCGGGGTTGAGCCGGGCGCCATTGCACGCGGGGCAAGCGATCTGCCGCATGTACTCTTCGTAGCGGTCGCGCGCCCACTCGGAGTCCGTCTCACCGTGCTTGCGGTGGACGTACTGGATGGCACCTTCGAAGCCGGTGCTGTATTTACGTTCGCGTCCGAAGCGGTTCTTGTACTGGACAACCACCTTGTGGTCCTTGCCGTGCAGGACGGTCTGGCGGACGTCGTTGCCCAGCTTCTCCCAGGGTGTGTCCATGGAGAAGCCAAGCTCCTTGGACAGCCCTTCGAGCAGGCGGTTCCAATACTCGGTTGTTGCGGTGCCAAGTGACCATGGCGCGATGGCGCCCTCGGACAACGACAGCTCAGGATTCGGAATGATCAGTTCTTCGTCAACCTCGAGCCGTGTACCGATGCCGCTGCACGCGGAACAGGCGCCGAATGGGTTGTTGAAGGAGAAGGACCGCGGCTCGATTTCATCGATGGCCAGGGGATGTTCGTTAGGGCAGGCGAGGTTCTCGGAAAATGCCCGCAGCCGTCCCGGCGCGGCTGCGTCCAGATCGACGAACTCGGCCAGCACCCGGCCTTCGGCCAGGCCAAGCGCCGTTTCAACGGAGTCCGTGAGGCGCTGGCTGATGCCTTCCTTAACCACCAGGCGGTCCACCACCACCTCAATGGTGTGCTTGAACTGCTTGCCGAGTTTGGGCGGCTCGCTCAGCTGGATCAGCTCACCGTCCACCCGGGCACGCGAATAGCCCTTGGCGGTCAGCTCCTTGAAGAGGTCCACGAACTCGCCCTTGCGCCCCCGCACCACCGGCGCCAGGACCTGGAATCGCGTGCCTTCGTCAAGCTCAAGCAGCTGGTCCACGATCTGCTGCGGAGTCTGCCGGGCCACAACCTCGCCACAGACCGGGCAATGCGGCCGTCCCACGCGTGCCCACAGCAATCGCATGTAGTCATAAATTTCGGTGATGGTGCCAACCGTGGACCGGGGGTTCTTGCTGGTGGACTTCTGGTCAATCGATACCGCCGGCGAGAGCCCCTCGATGAAATCGACGTCCGGCTTGTCCACCTGGCCGAGGAACTGGCGGGCATAGGCCGACAGGGACTCAACGTAGCGCCGCTGGCCCTCGGCGAAGATTGTGTCGAACGCCAGGGACGACTTCCCGGAACCGGACAGCCCGGTGAAAACGATCATGGCATCACGGGGCAGATCCAAGTCCACGTTGCGCAGGTTATGCTCGCGCGCCCCTTTGACCACAAGGCGGGAGAGGTCTGGCCGGGCAGGCGTGGCTGGGGCCTGGGGAACGGCGACGGGGACGGATTCGACTGCTGTTTCTTCAGCTACGGCTTTAGGCACCCACTAATGCTAATCGAAAACTTCTTCGAATATCCATGCGGGGTCCGGCTAGTCGGCGTCGTAGGCTGCCGCCAGCAGCTGGACTGCTTCCGCAAAGGTGGCACCTTGGGCCTTGGCCACTGACGCATAGGAGTTGGCGGCCAGGGAGAGCGCATCCGCCCGCTCATCACGCGCGCACACCACAGTGCCGTTCCTGCCCTTCGTGGCCACGACACCGGCTGCCTCCAGCTCCTTGTACGCCCTGGCCACCGTGTGGGGCGCGACGTCGAGCAGCCCCGCCAGGGTCCGCACCGCCGGCAGCTTGGTTCCCGGCGGAAGGGCCCCGCTGTCCGCAAGGCGGATCACATGCAGGCGCAGCTGCTCAAACAGTGCCACCGTGCTGGACTGGTTGGGCTTCCAGGTTCCGGGGAACGGACCAGCTGTTGTCATCGTCCGGCCTCCAACGTGCCGGCGCGGCCCGGGCGTCCGGCGAACTGGGCGTTGTAGAGCCGTGCATAGCGGCCGTTGGCCGCCAGGAGGGTTCGATGGGTTCCCTGCTCTGCAATGCGTCCGTGGTCCATGACCAGAATTAGATCAGCGTCCCGGACCGTGGACAAACGGTGGGCGATCACAAAGCTTGTTTTTCCACGGCGCAACCTCTGCATGGCCTGGCGGATCAGGACCTCGGTCCGGGAATCCACTGAACTGGTGGCCTCATCCAGGACCAGCACAGTGCGGTCCGCCAACTGCGCCCGGGCAATGGCGATCAGCTGGCGCTGCCCCTGGCTCAGCGGCTCTCCCCCGTTGCCCAGCATCGTGTCGTAGCCGGCCGGCAGCGACCTGATGAGGTGGTCCATGTGGCTCGCCTCGGCTGCCGCAGTGATCTCCGCAGCCGTGGCTCCTGGCCGGCCGTATTCGATGTTCTCCCTGATGGTGCCGGAAAACAGCCAGGCATCCTGCAGCACCACGCCGAATCCCTGGCGCAGGACGTCCCGCGGAATGTCAGCAATGTCGGTACCCCCGATGGTGATCCTGCCGGCGTCGACCTCATAGAACCGCATGAGCAGGTTGACAACGGTGGTCTTGCCGGCGCCCGTGTGCCCGACAATCGCGACCGTCCGGCCCGGTTCCACCGTGAACGACAGTCCACGGACCACAGGGTCAGCCCGGGCATAGCCGAAGGTGACATCACTGAACACAATCCGCCCTTCCTGACCGGGTTTGTGACCGTCACTTTCGGGCTCGGCAGGTATCTCCGCGGCGTCGAGCAGGTCGAACACACGGCGCGCCGAAGCCACGCAGGACTGGATGACGTTGAGCATGCCGCCGATCTGGCCCACAGGCTGGGTGAAAAGCCGGCTGAACTGGATGAACGCCTGGATCCCGCCGATGGTCATGGCCCCCGTGGTGACCTGGAGCGCCCCCACCACCGCCACCGCGATGTAGTTGATATTGGCAATAAGGACCATCAACGGCTGGACAATGCCGGATGAATACTGGGCCCGTGCGGACGCCCGGGCCAGGCGGTCGTTGCTTGCCTTGAAGACTGCCGCTGCCTGGTCCTGGTACCCGAAGGCCTTAATAACCTCGTGCCCGGTGACAAACTCCTCCACGTGCGCGTTCAACTCACCCGTTTCGGTCCACTGGCGGGCAAAATGCGCTTGGGACTTCCGGGCCACCATAACGGTGATAAGGGTGGACAAGGGCACCGAAACAAGCGCGATCAGGGCCAGGAGGGGCGAGATCCACAACATCATGGCCAAGGCACCGCACAGCATCAGGACAGACATGATCAGCTGCGTGAGGACCTGGCTGAGCGCTTGCGAAATATTGTCGATGTCATTGGTGACGCGGCTCAGGACATCACCCCTGGACTGCTCTTGGAAGTACGTGGAAGGAAGCCGGTGCAGCTTGTCTTCAACCGATGCCCGGAGGCGATACATCAGGCCGTGAACCGCGCTGGCCGTCAGCGCTCCCTGGATCCAGTTGAACAGCGAAGCGCCGATGTACATCGCGGCAACGGCGGCCAGCAGGAGTCCCAGGCGCTGCCCGTCGAGCGCTCCGCTGTAGACCCCATCCACCACCACATCGGTGGCATCACCGAGGTAGTGCGGTGCCGCGACGTTGAGGGCAACAAAAGCGCAGGTGGCCGCAACTGCACCCAGCATCCGCCCCCTGGACGGGCGCAGCAACGCGAGGACCCGGCGGGCTGTGGGCCAGAATCCTTCGGACGCCCCGGCGCCGGGCGAAGCGGTCATGGCGCGTCGTCCAGCGCCAGTTGGGACTCGGCGATTTCCCGGTAAGTGGCGGACGTCTCGAGCAGTTGCAGGTGTGTTCCCTGGGCAACCAGCCGGCCGTCGTCGAGCACCAGGATCTGGCCCGCTCCGGCAGCAGTGGAGATCCGTTCCGCCACGACAATGACCACTGCACCCTCAAGGGCAATCTCCAGGGCATCCCGGACCCGGGCCTCGGTGGCGAAGTCCAGCGCAGAAAAGCTGTCGTCAAAGAGATAGACGGGGACCCTCCGCAGGAGGGCCCGCGCTATGCAGAGACGCTGCCGCTGGCCGCCGGAGAGGTTCGTTCCGCCTTGCCCGACCTCCGTGTCCATCCCCCGCGGCAGCGCACGGACGAAGCCGGCGGCCTGGGCTGTCTCCATGGCTTCCCAAAGCTGGCCCTCGGTTGCCTCCGGAGCTGCGACGCGCAGGTTGTCGGCGATGGTTCCGGAGAAGAGGTGCGACAGTTGCGGCACCACCGCCATGGTCCGGCGAAGGAGGTCCAGGGGCATCGAGCAGATGTTCTGGCCGCTGATGCTGATGGTTCCGGCCGTGGCGTCCAGGAACCGGGGCACCAGGCTCAGGAGTGTCGACTTGCCGCTCCCTGTTGAGCCGACGATGGCAACAGTGGTTCCTGGTCGGACTGTGAAGCTGATGTCTTCCAGTACCGGATTTTCGGCGCCGGGGTAGGAGAAGCTGACGTTCCTGAACGTGACGCTGCCGCCCTCCAGGGAGCTCCCATGGCGGGTCTCTTGGGGCGCCTTGTGGTCCTGGACTGACGGTTTTGCGTCGAGTACGGCACCCAGCCGTTCTGCGCAGGCAGCGGCCCGCGGAGCCGTCATGAACACGTACATGGCCATCATGATTGCCAGGAGAATCTGCAGGATGTAGGCGATAAAGGCCGTGAGGGCACCAATCTTCATCCCGCCGTCGTAAACCCGGTGACCACCGAACCACACCACGGCCACCGACGACAGGTTGACCACAATCATGATCAGCGGCAGCATGCCGGCCACGAGCAGCGACGACTGAAGGTTGTTTCCCGTGAGGCTGCTGTTGGTCTTCGCAAACCGGCGTGTTTCGTGTCCCTGCCGGACGAAGGCGCGGATCACATTCGCGCCGATGATCTGCTCACGAAAGAGCTCCCCTGTTCGGTCCAGGAGCTCCTGCCCCTGCCGGTACAGGGGAACGAGGCGCCGGACGATGAGATACATGATGAGCAGAAGTATTGGCATGATGACCATCACAACGCTTGAAAGCACCATGTCCTGCTGCCACGCCAGTAAGACGCCCCCGGCCGCCATCACGGGGGCCGCCACCAGCATGGTGAAGACCAGGACGGCGAACGACTGGATCTGCTGGGTGTCGTTCGTGGCCCTGGTAACGAGGCTTTGCGTGCCGAAGGCTGCCATTTCCTGGGAAGAAAGCGACTGGATCCTGGCGAAGACCTCGCCGCGCAGCTGGTGCCCGAGCTTCATGGCAACCACTGCCCCGAAGTAGCCCGCGGCGAT
Organism: Pseudarthrobacter arbutini; assembly: GCF_054510915.1. NCBI lineage: Bacteria > Bacillati > Actinomycetota > Actinomycetes > Micrococcales > Micrococcaceae > Pseudarthrobacter > Pseudarthrobacter arbutini. The sequence goes on from NZ_JBTNDQ010000002.1 coordinate 159,904, forward strand.
GGCTGCCGACGCCTGGACCGCAGCTATCAGGACCATGACAGTGCCCAAGCGGAAGATTTCCGGCGTATTCCCCGCAACGATGCCGTCGTCGATGATGGCAGCGTTGATGGTGGGCAGCAGCAGGTTGCCTGCGGTCTGGACAAGCTGGAGAGCAACGATCGCGGTCACGGCGCCTTTGTGGCCAGCCAGCAGCCGGGTCATCAAACCGAAAAGCATCGCACCTCCAGGACGGATTTGGGAGGCCGATGAGGGTCCGGCCATTTGCCATCCCCAGAAGCCGCTGTCGTCATTGTAACCAGCATCACATTCTCTTCTCAGTCATAAGGCATTACCGACCAGAGAACCTCAAACGAATGGAGTTTATGCGCCTGGCTGCTTTTGCGCCACGGCAAAGATCCGCCGGAACGGAAACACCGTGCCATGTGCCGTTGCCGGGTATGCGGCCCGCAGGGCTGCAGCATACTCCGCTTCAAAGGCTTGCCCGTCCTCGGCCGAAAGGGCCGCCGCGACCGGGCGCAACGCCGTGCCCCGCACCCAGTCCAGCACCGGATCCGTCCCAGTGAGGACCTGCTCGTAGGTGGTTTCCCAGGCGTCTGCCGTGCAGGCCGCGTCCAGCATGATGCCGAGGTAGTCCGCGGGCTCCCCCACGGACTCTCCACCACGAAGTACGCCGTCGAGCCGGGGCGACCAGCGTGCCGAACCTGCGAGTTCCCGCATCAGGGCATGGGACGGGGCATTGAAGTTCCCCGGCACTTGCATGGCGAACCAGGCGCCGGGCTTGAGCGCCGCCAGCCAGCCCGCCAGCATCTCCTGATGCCCCGGCACCCACTGAAGCGCGGCATTGGTGACCACCACGTCCGTTTCAGCCGGGGGCGTCCAGGCTGCGATATCCGCCAGCCCGAAGCTGAGGCCCGCATGCTTGCCCGCCTGCGCGGCGGCCTTGTCCAGCATCTCCCTGGACGAATCGAGCCCCACCACTTGCGCTTCCGGCCATCTCCGGGCAAGGGTGGCCGTGAGGTTTCCCGGACCACATCCCAGGTCCACAACGTGCTGGGGCCGGTCGGCCTGGATCCGCCCCGTCAGGTCGAAAAACGGCCGGTCACGGTAATCGCCGAACTGGACGTACTTTACGGGGTCCCACTTCACAGTTACCTCCATCGCCGGGTGCTGTCTGGCAGTACCGCGAGCCTAACCCGGGCCCGCCCGGATATCCGGCACCGGCTGGGCACTAAGCTGGAAATCAATGAAACTCGTTGACCAGCTGCCTGTCCTGTCCGCCTCAGACCCCTCCGGCGCAGGCATCGACCCGGACGCCCTGTACACCCAATTCCTTGAGTGGACCGAAAGCCGGGGCCTGGAACTGTACGCTGCCCAGGACGAGGCCATCATGGAGTTCGCCACCGGAGCCAACGTCATCCTCGCCACCCCGACGGGCTCCGGCAAATCGCTGGTGGCCATCGCGGCGCACTTCCAGGCCATGGCGCGGGGCCAGCGCAGTTACTACACCGCCCCCATTAAAGCGCTGGTCTCGGAGAAGTTTTTTGCCCTGTGCGACATCTTCGGTGCAGAAAACGTCGGCATGATCACGGGTGACTCCGGCGTCAACCAGAACGCACCGATCATCTGCTGCACGGCAGAAATTCTCGCGAACATCGCCCTCCGCGAAGGGGCCGACGCCGAACTCGGTGCGGTCATCATGGACGAATTCCATTTCTACTCCGACCCCCAGCGTGGTTGGGCCTGGCAGGTCCCGCTGCTGGAGCTCCCCCAGGCCCAGTTCCTTCTGATGTCCGCAACCCTGGGTGATGTCAGCCGGTTCGAGGCCGGCATCACCGAACTTACGGGCCACCCCACCACCACCGTCAGTTCAGCCGAGCGCCCCATTCCGCTGCATTACTACTACCACCAGACGCCGGTCCACGAAACACTCGAGGAACTCCTCTCCACGCGCCAGGTGCCCGCCTATGTGGTGCACTTCAGCCAGATCGAGGCCATTGACCGGGCCCAGACACTGATGAGCATCAACGTGTGCACCCGCGAGGAGAAGGACAAAATCGCGGAGCTGATAGCGAGTTTCCGTTTCGCCGCAGGCTTCGGCAAGACGCTCAACCGGCTGGTCCGGCACGGTATCGGGGTCCATCACGCCGGCATGCTGCCGAAGTACCGCAGGCTCGTGGAGCAGCTCGCCCAGGCGGGCCTGCTCAAGGTGATCTGCGGTACGGACACACTGGGCGTGGGGATCAACGTGCCCATCCGCACCGTGTTGCTCACCGCACTGAGCAAGTACGACGGCGTCCGCACCCGCCCGCTTAACTCCCGGGAGTTCCACCAGATTGCCGGAAGGGCCGGCCGCGCCGGGTATGACACCGCGGGGACAGTGGTGGTCCAGGCACCCGAGCACGTCATCGAAAACGTGAAGGCGATGGCCAAGGCCACCGCCAAATTTGGTGACGACCAGAAGAAGCTCCGCCAGGTGGTCAAAAAGAAGCCGCCGGAGGGCTTCGTCTCTTGGGGGGAACCCACCTTCAAGCGCCTCGTGGAATCCGTGCCCGATCCTTTGACGTCCAGCTTCAGCGTGACGCATTCGATGCTGATGAACCTGATGGAACGGCCCGGCGACCCGTTCACAGCGGCCCGCCGGCTGCTGACCGAAAACCATGAGACACGGTCATCACAGCTGCGGCTGATGAAAAAAGCCCTGGGAATCTATCGTGAGCTCCTCGCCGCTGAGGTGGTGGAGCGCATCCCGGCAGAAGAGCAGGGCCATGACGGCAGGACCGTACGGCTCACCGTCCATCTGCAGGCCAACTTTGCCCTGAACCAGCCACTCTCGCCGTTTGCGCTGGCGGCGCTGGAGCTCCTTGACCCGGATTCGCCGTCGTACGCCCTGGACGTGGTGTCCGTGATAGAGGCGACCCTCGAAAAGCCCCGCCAGATCCTCTCCGCGCAGCAGAAGAAGGCCCGTGGGGAAGCGATTGCCGCGATGAAGGCTGACGGCATCGAGTACGACCAGCGCATGGCCATGCTGGAGGAAGTCACCTATCCGCAGCCGCTCGCCGAACTCCTGGGCGAAGCCTTCGAGGTCTACCGCAAGGCCGCGCCATGGGTGGGCGACTTTGAACTGGCGCCCAAGTCCGTGGTCCGCGACATGTACGAGCGGGCCATGAACTTCGGCGAATTTGTCCAGTTCTACGGGCTGGCCCGCTCAGAGGGCATTGTGCTGCGCTACCTCGCGGACTGCTTCAAGGCGCTGCGCCAGACCGTACCGCAGGACATGCTTCGGGAAGACCTTGAAGACCTCATCGCCTGGCTTGGCGAGCTGGTGCGGCAGGTGGACTCCAGCCTCCTGGACGAATGGGAGGAGCTGACGTCCGGCGCGATGCCCACCCCGCACGACGCTCCCCCTCCCCCGCCGCCGTCGCTGACGTCCAACGTCCGTGCCTTCCGCGTGATGGTCCGCAACGAGATGTTCCGCCGCGTGGAACTGTTCGCGGACGAAAACGCCGCAGCCCTGGGCGAGCTCGACGGCGGCGCGGGCTGGGATGCCAACCGCTGGGAAGACGTCCTGGACGACTACTTCGACGAACACAACGACATTGGCACCGGCCCGGATGCGCGCGGTCCCGGACTGCTCATGATCACCGAAGAGCCAGGCCTTTGGAAGGTCCGGCAGATTTTCGACGATCCGGCGAGCAACCATGACTGGGGCATCTCCGCGGAAGTGGACCTGGCGGCCTCCGATGAAACCGGTACGGCAGTGGTCCGTGTCACCGACGTCAACCGGCTCTAGGCTCTGACCGAATGGACGACTCTGTCCCCGACCTGACCGGCAGCCTTCGGGTTGTGGATGCCCTGAAGGCCCAGCCCGTGGCACTTTCCAACGGTCCACGGCAGTGGTGGAAGGGCCCGCTGGACGTCGAGGGACTGGCTTTGGGGGCGGTCCAGGCAGCAGCGACGTCGCTGAACGCGCTTGTTGGCGTTCCGGGCAGGTACTCCCTGGCATCCGGAGCCACCGCGGCGGCGTTCGATTCGCTGGGACACCTGCGGATTGCGGGCGAGAAACCCGAAGGGTTCGCTCCGATGTCCGGCTTTCGGCGCACGTCGGACGGCTGGATCCGCCTCCACGCCAACTACCCCCACCACGCAGCCCGGCTGACGTCGGCCCTCTCCGTGAGCACACCACAGGACGTGGAACACGCCCTGTTAGGAATGACGTCCGTGGCCGCCGAGGAAGCCATCACGGCAAACAACGGCGTCGCTGCTGCCGTGCGCACACGGGACGAGTGGATCGCGACCCCCATGTATGGGACGGCCAGCTCCGGTCCATGGATCAGAATCTCCCGTCCGCCACCGTCAGCCAGTGAAAGTCCGCAGCTCTGGGTTCCAGCGGCAATTCCGCGCCACCCCTTGGCCGGGCTCAAGGTGCTGGACCTGACGCGCGTCATTGCGGGGCCTATTGCCACACGCCTCCTGGGCGCCCTGGGCGCGGACGTTCTGCGCATCGACCCGCCCCAGCTTCCGGAGTTGAGCGATGTGTTCATTGACACGGGCTTTGACAAGCGCAGCGCCGAGGCGGACCTCCGGGATCCTGCCGCCATGGAAGCGGTCAGGCTTCTCATTGAGTCTGCCGACGTGGTGGTCACGGGTTACCGCGACGGCGGGCTGGACCCTTTCGGGCTGGCGCCCGAAGCGCTGTTGCTTGCCCGGCCCGACCTCGTCATAGTCACTCTGAGTGCCTGGGGCAGCGGCGGCCCTTGGAACCGACGGCGCGGTTTTGACAGCCTGGTACAGGCCGCTTGCGGCATTGCCGAACGGTATGGCCGCACGACTGATGACGGGTGGCAGCCGGGGGCGCTTCCAGTGCAGGCATTGGATCATGCCACCGGTTATGGCCTGGCGGCGGCAGCACTTGCCTTGCTGGCCGAACGGCTCCGAAGCGGACGTGGCGGCGCTGCCCGGCTTTCCCTGGCCAGCACCGCTGAAGAACTGTTCCGGCTGCCCGCAGTGGCCGGTCACGGCGGTTCCCTGCCTGACCCCGACCTCCGCGTGATGGACAGCCCCTACGGCCGCCTGCGATATGTTGGGCCGCCCATCATGGCGGACGGCGTGCCGCTGGAGTACAGCAAGGGACCCGTCCGCTACGGAACATCGCAGCTTCGCTGGCAATAGGGAGCCTGGCAGTAGGGATCACGGCCCCGCTAGTAAACTCGGACCATGAGTGTTATCCGCCCCGCCACCCGGCAAGACGTCCCCGCCATACTGCAGATGATCCACGAACTGGCCATTTACGAGAAGGAACCGGACGCGGTCCGCAACACACCGGAAATGCTGGCTGAGGTCCTGTTCGGCGAGAACCCACGCGTGTTTGCCACGATGGCTGAAAACAGCGCAGGCGAGGCCCGGGGTTTTGCGCTCTGGTTCCTGAACTACTCCACCTGGGAAGGCGTCCACGGCATCTACCTGGAAGACCTCTACGTCAGCCCGCACGCCCGCGGCGAGGGCCACGGCAAGGCGCTCCTGCAGCACCTGGCCGCCACCGCCGTCGAGAGGGGCTACGCCCGGGTTGAGTGGAGCGTCCTGGACTGGAACGAACCGTCCATCAACTTCTACCGCAGCCTCGGCGCCCGCCCCCTGGATGGCTGGTCCACGTTCCGGCTGACCGGCGACGCGCTGGAGAGCTTTGGCACCAGAACGGCAGCGTCCATCCGTGGCTGAGCAGGACGCTTCCTCTCAAACGACGCAAACGCGGACCCCTGTCCCGCATTTTGTGAAGGCCCGGCACGAATTCCGTGGCATGCGCACCGCCGAGCACTACTTCACCGTTCCCTTGGACCACTTCGCTCCAGGGAGCCGCGACGACGCCGAGACCATCACCGTCTTCGCCCGTGAGTACGTCTCGTCGGCCCACACCCAGGCTGAAGCCGAAGAGCTTCCCTGGCTGGTGTTCCTCCAGGGCGGGCCTGGCGGCCGCGGCAACCGGCTGGCTTCGCTGGGCGGCTGGAGCAAGGCGGCTGCCCGGGACTTCCGGATCCTGATGCTGGACCAGCGCGGCACCGGGCTGTCGACCCCCGTTGACCGGAACACGCTGGCCGCGCGCGGAACGGCCGAAGCACAGGCTGCGTACCTCGAGCATTTCCGTGCGGATTCCATCGTGGCCGACGCGGAGCTCATCCGCGCGGCGCTCGGCTCCGGCCCCTGGAGCATCTACGGCCAAAGCTACGGCGGATTCTGCGCGCTGACGTACCTGTCCTTTGCCCCGGACGGGCTGAAGGACGCCCTCATCACGGGCGGACTTGCGCCGCTCGCCGGCCATGCCGACGACGTCTACCGCGCCACGTTCGCGCGCGTTGCAGCCCGCAACACTGAGTACTTCAGCTGGTATCCGGAGGACCGCCGGACAGTGAACGCGATCGCATCGCACCTTCGGCAGACCGAGGAGTTCCTTCCCGACGGCGGCCGGCTCACGGTAGAACGGTTCCAGATGGTGGGCTCCTTCCTGGGCGGAAATACGCGGGTGGACGGCCTGCACTACCTGCTGGAAGACGCCTTCACCGAGACACCACAGGGGAACAGGCTCTCCGATGCCTTCCTGGAGCAGGTCCAGGGCATCGTGTCCCGCCTGGCGAACCCGCTCTATGCCCTGCTGCATGAGTCCATCTACGGGCAGGGACAGGCGACCGACTGGGCTGCCTGGCGTGTGCTGCAGGAAAATCCGGCATTCCACCCGTATGCGGAGGCGCTGCTGCTGACCGGCGAGATGGTGTACCCGTGGTATTTCGAACAGGATCCCGCCTTGGTGCCGCTGCGGCAGGTGGCCCATCTGCTGGCCGCCAAAACGGACTGGAAGCCGCTGTATGACCCCAGACAGTTGGCCGCGAACAGCGTGCCGGTTGCCGCCGCGGTTTACCAGGACGACATTTACGTGGACCGCAGCCTGTCAATGGAGACGGCGGCTGCTGTGCGCGGACTCCGGGTATGGGAGACGGCCGACTTCCACCATGACGGCATAGCGGACGACGGCGAGGCTATTTTCGGGCGGCTGCTGGGTATGGTGCGCTCGGTTGCCGGCTCAGCCGGCAGCTGAGCCGGCCGCCGGGCTGCGGCGGCGCGCCACCAGGGCAACGACGGCGGCGGTCAGGACAGCAGCCCCCACCAGTCCGCCTGCCATGTTGAGCCCCAGGTAGCCGGCCCAGCTGAGGATCAGTCCGGAAGTGGCCCCGCCCACCGCACCTGCGGCGCCCATCAGCATGTCCGACACCCCCTGGACCAGCACGCGGGACTCCTGGGGGACGCTCTCCGCCAGCAGCGTGGACCCGGAAATGGTGGCCGCAGACCAGCCCATGCCCAGCAGCACAAGTCCCACGGCCACCGCGACGGTGGACGTCTGGCCAAATCCTGCGACGGCGACGGCAGCGATCAGCGTGGCGAAGCCGATCATGATGGTCTCGGTCCTGCCTGCCTTGTCCGTCAGCCAGCCCATGACCGGCGACAACGCGAACATGCCTGCGATATGCAGGGAGATGGTGAAGCCGATGATCACCAGGACATCGCCGGAGGCGGCGTGGCCGGCATGGGAAGCACCAGGCCCGGCCACGAGTTCCTGCAAATGCAGCGGGGTCATGGACATCACGCCCACCATCACGGCATGCGCTCCGACGACGGCGGCAAGCGCCAGCCAGGAAGCCCTGGACTGGCGGATTGCCCGCAGCCCGCGGACGAGCGATCCCCCGACTGCGTTGCGCGCGGTGGCGCCTTGCTGATCTGCCATACGTGGTGGCGTGCCCTGCATCTTCCCGCCAGCTGGCTGGGCGTCGAGATCCAGCATGGCGGGTTCCTGAGCGGCAAGATCCCGGGCGGCGATTTCCCGCGCGAGCAGGAGCGGGTCCGGCCTGAGACCAGCGAAAAGCAGCACAATGGCCACCAGGAGTCCGGCTGCGGAGATCACGAACGGTCCGGCGACGGGCGGCAGGCCGAGGGCCAGGCCCACCACCGTGCCGGGCTGGATCAGGTTGGGTCCGGCCACGGCGCCGACCGTCACAGCCCACACCACTGCGGAAAGCGCCCTGCCGCGGTGTTCAGCGTCCGCAAGGTCGACGGCGGCGAAGCGTGCCTGCAGGCTGGCCGCGGTACCCACCCCGATGCCCACCGCCCCCAGCACCAGCAGGACGAACAAGCCGGACACCACCGACAGCACTATCAGAACTGTGCCGGCCAGGGCGGCGGAAAGCCCCGTGACCTGCCCGGCCCGACGGCCCCGCCGGTCCGCCAGCGTAGCAAGGGGCAGTGCTGTCAGCGCGGCCCCCAATGTCATAACCGTGGCCACGGCGCCCGCCCACACGCTGGAACCGGAAAGTTCCACGGCCAGGATGGAACCAATCGAAACCGTGGCTCCGGTGCCGATGCCACCGAAAACCTGGGCCGCGCTCAGCAGCACCACGGTGCGCCGTTGCACCTGGCGCACTCCTCTTTCCGTGATCAGGGTGCGGGCCATGATCCGAGCATAGTCCTGGGCGGCCAGGTCCTACAGGGGCCAGATTAAGCCACTGATCCCGGCCGCAGTGCGGACGGGATCAGTGGAAATGAAGTGTGCGTCAACGAAACGCGGAGACAGCCTACTCGGCTTCGCTGAGGCTCTTCTTGGCGTCTTCCTCGAGGCGGGGGTCCAGGTGGGCCGTCTTTGCCTTGGAGCTCAGGAGGCTGGCAATCACGGCAACGATGATGGTGCCCACGATGACGGCCAGGGAAACGAATGTCGGAATCTCCGGGGCCCACTCGATGTGGTTGCCGCCGTTGATGAACGGCAGTTCGTTCACGTGCATGGCGTGGAGCACCAGCTTCACACCGATGAACGCCAGGATGAAGGACAGCGCGTGCTTCAGGTAGATCAGGCGGTTCATCAGGCCACCCAGCAGGAAGTACAGCTGGCGCAGGCCCATCAGGGCGAACAGGTTGGCGGTGAAGACGATGAATGGGCTCTGGGTCAGGCCGAAGATCGCCGGAATCGAGTCGACGGCGAAAAGGAGGTCGGTCAGGCCGATGGTGATGAACACGATCAGCATGGGGGTGAAGACCTTCTTGCCGTCCACTGTGGTGCGCAGCTTGCCGCCGTCGAACTTCTCCGACATGGGGATGACCTTGCGGATCCGGGCGATGAGCGGGTTTTCCTTGTCCTCTTCGTCCTCGCCTTCGTCCTGGGCCTGCTTCCAGGCGGTCCAGAGCAGGAACGCGCCAAAGATGTAGAACACCCAGCTGAACTGCTCGATCACGATGGCGCCGAGGAGGATGAAGATGCCGCGCAGGATCAGGGCGATGATGATGCCCACCATCAGGACTTCCTGCTGATACTTACGGGGCACGGAGAAGCGGGCCATGATGATGATGAAGACAAACAGGTTGTCGATGCTGAGGCTGTATTCAGTGACCCAGCCGGCCACAAACTGGCCGCCGAATTCGGCGCCGGTAAAGAAGAACATGGCCCCGGCGAACAACAGGGCCAGGGAGACGTAGAACGCAACCCACAGGCCGGCTTCCTTCATGGAAGGCTCGTGGGGGCGTCGGACGACCAGCAGAAGGTCAATGAGGAGGATCAGGCCAAGGACGACAAGTGAGCCGACCTCGAACCACACGGGTAATTCGGGCACAGGTTAGCCTTTCGCAGGGTACAGAGAAATGGTGTAAGTCTCTCCGGCCAGCCTGTGCACTTGGTGCTGAAATGGCGGCCCGCTACGCCCGGCCAGGCAACTGTGCCTGGCGTGTTGACGATCGTAGCGCTCGGGATACTCCCCTACGTGACGTTAACTGTACAGTAGGCGTCCCGACATGCGGAAACATGCCCCGACTTGCCACGTCCCTTCGGCCCCCGGGGGTGGACTAGGCGTGGCCGGCCGCCTGCATCTGGCGGAGCTCCTTCTTAAGGTCACTGACCTCGTCCCGGATCCGCGCGGCCACCTCGAACTGGAGTTCGGCGGCAGCACCGTGCATCTGTTCGGTCAGTTGTTCGATGAGGCCCACGAGGTCTTCGGCCGGTGCCGCGGCGAGGCCGTCCTTGCGGAGCTGTGCTGCGCCCTTTGCCGCAGACTTGCCACGTTTGGCGCCCTTGGCCAGCCGGTTGTTGTTGAGCAGCTCCTGGGTGTCCGCGTCTTCCTTGGCCAGCTGGTCGGTAATGTCGGCGATCTTCTTCCGCAGCGGCTGCGGATCGATGCCCCGTTCCGTGTTGTAGGCAACCTGGATGGCGCGGCGCCGGTTGGTCTCGTCGATAGCCTTGGCCATGGAGTCGGTGATGCGGTCCGCGTACATGTGGACCTCGCCGGACACGTTGCGGGCAGCACGGCCGATGGTCTGGATCAGCGAAGTCGCCGAGCGCAGGAAGCCTTCCTTGTCCGCGTCCAGGATGCTCACGAGGGAGACCTCGGGCAGGTCCAGGCCTTCGCGGAGCAGGTTGATGCCCACCAGGACGTCGAAGACACCCATCCGGAGTTCCCGCAGCAGTTCAACGCGTCGGAGGGTGTCCACGTCCGAGTGCAGGTATTCGACCTTGATGCCGTGGCCCAGCAGGTAGTCGGTGAGGTCCTCCGCCATCCGCTTGGTCAGGGTGGTGACCAGGACGCGTTCGTTCTTTGCCGTGCGGGTCTTGATCTCGCCGAGGAGGTCATCGATCTGGCCCTTGGTGGGCTTGACCACCACCTCGGGGTCGATCAGTCCGGTGGGCCGGATGATCTGCTGCACAAAGCCGTCAGCCTTGCCGAGTTCGTACTTGCCGGGAGTGGCCGACAGGTAGACCGTCTGGCCCACGCGTTGGAGGAATTCGTCCCATTTCAGCGGTCGGTTGTCCATGGCCGACGGCAGGCGGAAGCCGAAGTCCACGAGGTTCCGCTTGCGGGACATGTCGCCCTCGTACATGGCGCCGATCTGCGGCACGGTGACATGGGATTCGTCGATCACCAGCAGGAAGTCGTCCGGGAAGTAGTCGATGAGGCAGTGCGGAGCGGTCCCGCGGGCACGGCCGTCGATGTGCGACGAGTAGTTTTCGATGCCGTTGCAGAAGCCCATCTGCTGCATCATTTCGAGGTCGTATGTGGTGCGCATCCGGAGCCGCTGGGCTTCCACCAGCTTGTTCTGGCCTTCCAGGACGGCCAGGCGTTCGGCGAGTTCGTCCTCGATCCGCTTGATGGCCCGGGCCATCCGCTCGGGCCCGGCCACATAGTGCGAGGCGGGGAAGACGTACATTTCCTCTTCGTCCCGGATCAGTTCGCCAGTCAGCGGATGGAGAGTGTGGATGTTCTCAATCTCGTCTCCGAAGAATTCGATGCGGATGGCGAGTTCCTCGTACATCGGGATGATTTCCACGGTGTCGCCGCGGACCCGGAATGTGCCGCGGTGGAAGTCCATGTCGTTGCGCGCGTACTGCATGGAGACGAATTTCCGGAGCAGGTCGTCGCGGTTCATCTGCGCCCCTTTGCGGAGCGTGACCATGCCGGCAATGTACTCTTCCGGCGTGCCCAGGCCGTAGATGCAGGACACCGTGGCCACCACAATAACGTCCCGGCGGGTCAGCAGCGCATTGGTGGCGGAGTGGCGGAGCCGTTCCACTTCCTCGTTGATGGACGAGTCCTTCTCAATGAAGGTGTCCGTCTGCGCTACGTAGGCCTCAGGTTGGTAGTAGTCGTAGTACGAAACGAAGTACTCCACCGCGTTGTTGGGCAGGAGTTCACGGAATTCGTTGGCGAGCTGGGCGGCCAGGGTCTTGTTCTGCACCATGACCAACGTGGGCCGCTGGACCTGTTCGATGAGCCAGGCCGTGGTGGCGCTCTTGCCGGTACCGGTGGCGCCCAGCAGGACAACGTCCTTTTCGCCGTTCCTGATCCGCTCCGTGAGTTCGGTGATGGCCGCAGGCTGGTCGCCGGCCGGCTGGAACTCGCTGATGACTTCAAACGGAGCGACGACGCGGTTGATCTCCTGGGCAAGGCTCATGCATCTAATCTACAACCGGGGACCGACAGTGAAAGCCGGATCAGTTACCGGCGAACAGCACCCGAAACGGGCGAACAGGATCAGGACGCGTACGACGGCGGCACCCACCCCGTGCCAGCGGCCCAACCGTCCATACGCGGCCAGGCGACGTCCGTGAACCACGGCTCCTTCGCCTCCGCATAGGCGTGGGTACCTTTACTCCCGGCAAACTGTTCGGACAACGCGCGTTTATGGTCTTCATACAAGGCGGCGGCTTGCGGGTCGTTCCTGAGCCAGTCGCGGAAGAGCAGCGCGTAGCGCCAGCCGGACGATCCGGCCGCCCGTACGTGCACGTTGGCGGGGCGGCCGGGGTCCGCGTTGGCGTGGAAGCGTTTTTGCCACTGCGCCGGGTCCGGATCCGTCGGTTTCGGAGTGTCGAAGCCAACCCCCGGCACGGCCGGGAAGCCAGCAGCGGCCAGCAGCGGTGCGATCCGGTCCGCGGCGTTGAGATCGGACACCGTGACCTGGAGGTCGATTACGTCCTTGGCGGCCAGGCCAGGCACGGCTGTGGAGCCGATATGGTCCACAGCCAGGATGTCGTCCGGTGCTGCGGCCTGGATTCGGGCGCCAAGCCGTGCAGCCTGGACCGCCCAATCCTGCTGCGGCACCGACAAGACTGCCATGCCTGCCCTGACAGCCCTGACGCTGCGCCGGAGATTGCGCGCGAACGGCACCAGTCGTTCGGCCCAGAGCCGGTCCACCTGCGCCGTCACGTCCGCCAGCGATCCGGAGTTGTCCAGCACGACGTCGGCAGCGGCCAGCCGCGCCTCGCGCGAGGCCTGGGCAGCCATGCGTGACCGGGCGTCCTCGGCCGTCATGCCGCGGTGTTCGAGCATCCGGGCGATCCTGACGTCATCGGGCGCGTCCACCACAAGGACAAGATGGAAGCCGCTCCCCTGGCCCGTCTCCACCAGCAGTGGAATGTCCTGGACCACAATGGCGCCGGCCGGGGCTGCGGCGATGATGCCGGCCGCTGCCTGCCGGACCAGCGGGTGCACAATGCCGTTCAGCACGGCCAGTTGCGAAGGATTGCCGAACACCACGGAACCCAGACTGGCCCGATCCAGCCGGCCGTCGCCGTCGAGCATTTCCGCTCCAAACGCTTCCACCACGCTGGCCAGCCCGGGCGTTCCCGGCTCCACCACGTCCCGGGCCAGCGCGTCCGCGTCCACCAGCACCGCGCCGAGCCCGGCAAGGCGTGTGGCGACCACTGACTTCCCTGAGGCGATGCCGCCCGTCAAACCGATCTTCAGCATCCCACCACCCTAGACTGAAGACGTGGCACAAACAGCGGATACACAGAGCACGGACGCCGCAGACAGCAGGGCCACCGCCTACACCACGCTCGCGTTGGGGCCGGAGTTCCGGCACGAGATCGAGATCAAACGCTCCAGGTTCATTACCGTGCTGCGCCGCACCGAGAATGAGGACACCGCACGGGACCTGGTGGCCGCCCTGCGCCGCGAGTTCCACGATGCCCGCCACCACTGCTCGGCGTTCGTCCTGGGGCCGGACCGGGACATCCAGCGCTCCAATGACGACGGCGAGCCCTCCGGCACGGCCGGCATCCCCATGCTGGAGGCCATCATCAAGAGGGAAACAACACCGGGGGTGACGGACATCAGCGACGTCAGCGCCGTCGTCGTCCGCTACTTCGGCGGCATCCTGCTGGGGGCGGGTGGGCTGGTGCGTGCGTATTCCGAGTCGGTTTCCGCGGCCCTGGAACGGGCCCCGCTGGTTCGCCGCAGCCGGCTGCGGATCTGTTCGGCGTCGGTGCCGCACGCCGCCGCGGGACGGCTGGAGAACGATCTTCGCGCGGCCGGGTTTGTGATGGCGGAAACCACCTACGGAGCGCAGGACACGGTCCTTCGCCTGGCCGTGCCTGACGATGCCGCGGAAGTTTCTGCCGCCACCGATCGCGTGTTGTCGCTCACCGCCGGGAGAACCGTGCTGACGGCGGCCGGAACGGAGTGGCTCGATGTCCCGCTCCCCTGAGGTCCGTCTGGCAGACGTCGACGACCCCATGCTGGAGCGGCTGCTGGAGCTGGCACAGCTGGATGCGTCCGCGGATGACGTCACGCCGCCGCTGGGCAACCGGACGGGCTGGAATGTCGAACGCATCGACTGGTTCCTCGCTTACCACCGGTCTGCAGCCGCGGGACTGGAGGGACCGGCCGCGGAAAAGAGCTGGGCAGTGCTCTGCGACGGCAGCCCGGCCGGCGCGATCAGGCTCAAGCTGACGGACGCGGAAACGGCGCAACACGAAACAGCTGAGACGGGCATCTGGCTGGGCCGGAGCTACCGCGGCCACGGTGTCGGCGGCGCCGCGTTGCGGCTGGTACTCGCGGAAGCCCTCCGCGCCGGACTGCACCAGGTCGTGGCCAAAACCACGGCAGCCAACATCGGCGCGCAGCGGCTCCTCACCGCCGCTGGCGCGGTCCTGACGCACGACGACGGCGGCGCGGTCTGTGCCGTCGTCGTACTCTCAACTGACTCGCTGTAGACGCACTGAAACACGCGCTTGGGAGCGTTAAGTGCTGGTCAGATGGCCGGCCAACCACGGATGGCGCATTAAGCACAGCGGGCCCCTGCTTTCGCAGGGGCCCGCTGTGTTGGCCCGGGAAGCCCCGGGCCGGTGGCAATTAGTTGCCGGTCAGCTTCTCGCGCAGAGCAGCAAGAGCCTCGTCGGATGCAAGCGTGCCTGCACCGGCGTTGGACTCAGCAGCAGGCTCCGAGGAGTAGCTGGTGGTGCCGGAATCGCTGTCACCGGACGTTGCAGCTGCAGCGTCGTCGGCAGCGTGCTGGGCAACCTGCTTCTTGTGTGCTTCCCAGCGGGTCTGGGCGTCAGCGTACTGCTGCTCCCAAACGGCGCGCTGGTTCTCGTAGCCTTCAAGCCACTCGTTGGACTCCGGGTCGAAGCCCTCCGGGTACTTGTAGTTGCCCTCTTCGTCGTACTCAGCGGACATGCCGTAGAGAGCCGGATCGAATTCGGTGGACTCGGCGTCAACGCCCTCGTTAGCCTGCTTGAGGGAGAGCGAGATGCGGCGGCGCTCGAGGTCGATGTCGATGACCTTGACGAACAGCTCGTCACCAACGGAGACAACCTGCTCGGCCAGCTCCACGTGGCGGACTGCCAGTTCGGAGATGTGCACGAGGCCTTCGATGCCGTCTTCGACGCGTACGAACGCACCGAACGGAACGAGCTTGGTGACCTTACCCGGAACAACCTGCCCGAGGGCGTGGGTGCGGGCGAAGGTCTGCCACGGATCTTCCTGCGTAGCCTTGAGCGACAGGGAAACACGCTCGCGGTCCAGGTCGACTTCGAGAACCTCGACGGTGACTTCCTGGCCAACTTCGACAACCTCGGACGGGTGGTCGATGTGCTTCCAGGACAGCTCGGAAACGTGAACGAGGCCGTCTACGCCGCCCAGGTCCACGAATGCACCGAAGTTGACGATGGAGGAAACGACGCCGGGACGAACCTGGCCCTTTTCCAGCTTGTTGAGGAACGTGGAGCGAACCTCGGACTGGGTCTGCTCGAGCCAGGCACGGCGGGACAGCACAACGTTGTTGCGGTTCTTGTCCAGCTCGATGATTTTGGCTTCGATCTTCTGACCGATGTACGGAGCGAGGTCGCGCACACGGCGCATCTCGACGAGGGATGCGGGCAGGAAGCCGCGCAGACCGATGTCGAGGATAAGACCACCCTTGACAACCTCGATGACGGTACCGGTGACAACACCGTCTTCTTCCTTGACCTTCTCGATGTCGCCCCAGGCGCGCTCGTACTGAGCCCGCTTCTTGGAGAGGATCAGGCGGCCTTCTTTGTCTTCCTTGGTGAGCACCAGGGCTTCGACGAGATCGCCAACGGAGACAACGTCTCCGGGATCAACGTCGTGCTTGATGGACAGCTCGCGGGAGGGGATGACACCTTCGGTCTTGTAACCGATGTCGAGCAGAACTTCATCGCGGTCGACCTTGACGACGGTACCTTCGACGAGGTCTCCGTCGTTGAAGTACTTGATGGTGGCGTCGACTGCTGCGAGGAAGTCCTCAGCGGTACCGATGTCGTTAATGGCGACTACGGGGGTACCGGGCTTCTCGGTGGAGGTGATGGTCATGTAGTAGGGGCTCCGTTGTGGATAGTTAGTCGGTCAGGCAAACCGCCGCGCCCGCGTTATGGAACGCAGGCGCAGGTCTTCGGGCGATCGCAGGGATCTTCCGGGTCTTCCTGATTTGTGGATTCTAGAAACGCGCACGTAGTACGCGCCCACTTATTCTAGTCGCAGCGGCCAACGAGGGTCAAAGCGCATGGCAATGACCGGCCTGGCTGAGCGTGCCTGCAATGCCGGGGCTCAGAAGTGCGTGAGGCAGTGCGTGGCGCGTTCCACCGCGAACATCCCGCGTGCCCGGAGCGCCGCGCCTTGGGTGTGTTCACGGATCCGGCCCGCCGCCGTCAGGGTCACAGGGCTGACGGCGCCGAGGTAGATGGATGACAGTGCGGAGACATCCAGCGTCAGGTCCGGATCCTGCACAGCTTCCAGACGCACGACGGCGGCCTCGCCGCCACTGACGTCCACGGCAAACGTTCCCGCCGTGAGGCCAAGCGGGTCCTGCACCTCGAGCACCAGCCTTCCGTCCACCGGGTAATGCCGGGCTTCCAGCGCCTGGGCCACGTCCAGGATGCGGAGCCAGAGCATGTCCCGGCTGTCTGAGGAATCGATGCAGCGGGGATCGGCCAGTGCCCAGGTGAGCGGGTCATCCAGCGGTGCTTCCTCCCACGTGACGCGTTCCACCAGGTCGATGGCGGCCAGGAACTGCCAGAGCTCCAGGTACGCCTCGTTCGTGGCCGCCACGAGGTCCACTACCTGCATGGTGTAGGGCTCGGTGTCCCAGCCAAGGAATTTGTAGGAGACGTAGCCGTCCACGGCGCCGTCGGGTCCGTAGTGCAGTGCCGCCTTGACGGCAGGATCTTCCTTGCCCTCGCGGCCCAAGGACCCTGAAGCCAGCTGGCGGTACCAGTCCTGGCGGCCGATCGATCCCGGCGTCAGGCGGTGCACGCGGTCGAAGACGACCGGCGCCAGGTCCAGCAGCACGCGCGGGTCCGCGACGTCCACGGTACCGACGGCGTGGTGGTTGAGCCGGAACCGGGCGGTGGTGTCCACTTTCACGGTCCGTTCGAAGCTGGCCACACCGTAGCCAAAGCGCCCATAGATGGAGCCTTCTGACGCTGTCAGGGCGGCCATTGCCAGGCCATCTTCCTTCGCCATACCCAGGTCCTCGGACATCATCCGGCGCAGCAGGCCGCGCCGCCGATGCGAGGTCCGGACCGTTACTGCGGTGACCAGTTGGGTTTCCAGCAGCCTGCCGAAGCCGATGTTGAGTGTTTTGCGCAGGGTGCCGAAGGTTGCCACCGGTACGTCCACAGGGAGCGACCCAGGCGCAACTTCCCGCGTCTGGTAGGCGCCGGTGAAGATCCGCCGGTCAGCTGCGTAGGTCTCCAAGGATTTGGCAACATGCTCCGGCGTCCGCGTGGATTCGTGGAAGCCAAAGGCGACCGCCTTCACCCATGATTCGGCGTCGGGATAACCAGCCTCGCCCTGGGATGCCGCTGGGAAGCGCCGGATTTCATAGTCATCACTCAGTTCAGCCACAACGCCGAGCCTAACCAATGAATCCGGGGCCTGGCCAGCAGCAACACGCCCGCACCGGCAGGAAATGGCTCAGGGCCGCCGCACAGGTTGGCGGAGGATGGTTTTGAGCTTCTCCGGTGCCACCCGGCGGGCGTCACTGAGGTAGATCTCGTGGTGCAGGCCGGCAAAGCCGAAGCCGTTGGCCGGCATGTATTCATGGTGCAGGCGGCGCAGCGTGGGGGCCTCGTCGTCGTAGCTGCCGATGTGCAGGATCTGCACCGAGAGGCCTTCATGGAGGGTCTCAAGGCGGAGCAGGTCCAGCCCCGGAACGTTCTTCGCCGCCGCCTTCGCGATACCGTCCTGCACCTCGGCGGCGCCGATCCAGCCTGGCTGATGGATCATCATGGTCCACTTCCAGCTGTCCTTCTCGCCCCGGGTGAAGGCGTCCGGATCGTCTGCTGTCCACAGGCCCTCCAGCGGCCCGACGACGTAGTCCCGGCCCGCGTGCTTGCTGGCGAACTTGACGGCATAGGACACCGAATACAGGGCCTCGAGGGCGGTGGCGTAGGCGGGGGCCTTCCCCGGATTACCTTGCCCGTCCAGCATCAGGTAGCTCAGCGGAGGGACTGTGACCAGCTCGAAGTCCCGGGCACGGGGCGCGTACAGATCCTTGAACTGTTTCTTGACGTCGTACTTGTCCATCGCGCCCCGCCCTTCCGTTCCCAGCGGCCCGCTCCCAGCAGCCTAGTGGCCGGCGTCGTACCAGCTGGGGCCCACACCGATCTGGACATCCAGCGGGACGCTGAGGTCCGCGGCCGAGCCCATCTGCTCGGTGACGAGCTTCTCCACCGCAACACGTTCGCCGGCGGCGACTTCAAGCACCAGTTCGTCATGGACCTGCAGGAGCATGCGGGACTTCAGGCCCTGGGCCGCCAGTTCAGCGTGCACGCCCAGCATGGCGCGTTTGATGATGTCTGCGGCCGATCCCTGGATGGGTGAGTTCAGCGCGATGCGCTCCGCGTTTTCGCGCAGCTGCCGGTCCGTGCTGGTGAGGTCCGGCAGGTAGCGGCGACGCCCCTCGATGGTGGCCGTGTAGCCGTCCACCCGGGCCTGATCCACCACGCCGCGGAGGTAGTCCCGGACGGCGCCGAACCGGTCGAAGTAGTCCTTCATCAGGGTGCGGGCCTCGTCCACGGAAATTTCCAGCTGCTTGGACAGGCCAAACGAGGTCAGGCCATAGGCGAGGCCGTAGGACATGGCCTTGACCTTGGAGCGCATGGCACTGGTGACTTCTTCGGTGGGCACATGGAAGATGTTCGAGCCCACAAACCGGTGGAGGTCTTCGCCGTCCTGGTAGGCCTGGATCAGGCCTGCGTCGCCCGAAAGGTGCGCCATGATCCGCATTTCGATCTGTGAGTAGTCCGCGGACAGCAGGCATTCGTAGCCGTCGCTGACCACAAAGATGCCGCGGACGCGACGGCCTTCCTCACTGCGGATGGGGATGTTCTGCAGGTTGGGATTGTTGGAGGAGATCCGGCCCGTCGCCGCCACGTTCTGCGCGTAGGTGGTGTGGATCCGGCCGTCTTCGGTCACGGATTTCTTGAGCGACTCCAGCATCTGGCGCAGCTTGGAGGACTCCCGGTGCGCCATCAGCTGGACCAGGAATTCGTGCCCGGTCTTTTCCAGCAGGTTCTTCAGCGACGCGGCATCGGTGGTGTAGCCGGACTTGATCTTCTTCGTTTTCGGCAATTCGAGTTCGTCAAAGAGCACGGTCTGCAGCTGCTTGGGCGATCCGAGATTAACCTCGTGGCCGATCGCGGCGAAAGCAAGTTCCTGCGCGTTGTCGATCACCTTGGCCAGATCGGCGATCTGCTCGTCCATGCGCGGCAGGTCGATGGCGATGCCCGCGGTTTCCATGTCGGCCAGCACGCGGCTGACGGGCAGTTCCAGGGTGGTCAGCAGGTCCCCCGCCTTGCGTTCGGTGAGTTCTGATGCGAAGTGCCGGCTCAGGGCCTGGACCACGGCCGCCACCTGGACCAGCGCGCCGGCAGCGGCGGCGTCGTCGCCGTCGAACGCCAGCTCCAGCTGGCCCGCCTTGGAGGTCTCGGACGGAACACTGACGTTGAGGTGGTGCTGGGCCAACTCGGCGAGTTCATAGGTGCGGCGGTCCGGCTGGATGAGGTATCCGGAAATTGAGGTGTCATCCACCACACCTTCCAGTCCCAGGCCACGGCTGGACAGGGCCTTCAACGCAGCCTTGTAGCCGTGCATGACCTTTGACGAGCTTTCATCGCGCAGCCAGTCCGCCAGGACGTTTTCGGCTGCGGCGTCCTGCGTGGCGAGGTCGATATAGACGGCGGCATCGTCACGGACGATGGCCAGTGCGGCGGCGTCCTCGCCGATCCGCCCGGGCACCAGGTCGACGGCGACTGCGGACGTCTTGCCAGCGCCGGCCGCCAGGAAGGCACCCAGCTCGGCTGCCCCTGCGGGAGTCACGAAGTCCGGCGCGGCGATGGTTTCGCGCTCCGCAGATTCCACCTCTTCACTGCCGTACAGGGCAAAGAGCCGGGTACGGATGGTCTTGAATTCAAGTTCGTCGAACAAAGCCTCCAGCGCGGCTTCGTCCGGCCGCGGTTCCGCGAGATCATCCAAGGTGAGCGGAAGTTCGAGATCCGTGTGGAGCCTGTTCAGGCGTCGGTTGCGTTTGACGTCCTCCACGTTTTCCCGGAGGGCATCGCCCACTTTGCCTCCGATCGCATCCAGGTGCTCGAGGACCCCCTCAAGTCCGCCGTAAAGGTTGATCCACTTGGCCGCGGTTTTCGGGCCGACGCCCGGAACGCCCGGAAGGTTGTCCGCGGTCTCCCCCACCAGCGCGGCAAGGTCCGAATACTGGGCGGGCGTCACAAAATACTTCTCCTGGATGGCTGCCGCGTCCATCCGGGGAATGTCGCTGACGCCCTTCCGCGGGTACAGCACAAAAACGTTGTCCGTGATCAGCTGGAAGGCGTCACGGTCGCCCGAGACGAGCAGCACCTCGAAGCCGGCCTTTTCCCCCATGGCGGCGAGGGTGGCCAGGATGTCATCGGCCTCATAACCGGGCAGTTTGATGGTTTTGATGCCCCAGGCGCCCATGACCTTGTCGATGAGGTCGATCTGGCCGCTCATCTCACGGGGTGTTTCGTTGCGTCCCCCCTTGTACTCGCTGTACTCGGCTTTGCGGTGCGTGGTGTCATCCGAGACGTCGAAGGCGACACAAATGTGGGTGGGCTTCTGTTCCTTGATCAGGTTGATGAGCATGGACGTGAAGCCGTGGATGGCGTTGGTGTGCTGTCCGTTGGCGGTGGAGAACTTGTCCGCCGGCAAGGCGAAGAACGCGCGGAAAGCCATCGAGTGGCCGTCCAGCACCAGGAGCCGCGGCTGTCCGGTGATGGGAACCACGGGGGCTTCCGTGGCGGAAACCTGGCCTCCGGCCGGCAGTACGTTGATGTCCTGCAGGGCAGCATCAGCGTCAAGCACTGCGGTCTCGGACGGGAAGGGGGCCGGTTTGGTAGTTTCACTCACAGGTGCCAGCCTAGTTCCCATGATGGACAATTTCACGCCCGGGCCCTTCACTGAGGAATTGGTCACAGCAGGCATCCCGGCGCACCTCCACGACTGGCTCGGCCGCCTGGGCATCGGCGCCCTGGTGGTGAAGATGGGGATCCACTTCCTGGAGATGAGCCCGGAACGAACGGTGGCCACCATGCCGGTGGAAGGGAACACCCAGGTGGCGGGCATCCTCCACGGCGGCGCCCATGTGGTGCTGGCCGAAACCCTGGGGTCCTTCGCCGCCGGGATGCACGCCGGCGCCGGCAGGCATGCCCTGGGCATCGAAGTGAGCGCCACACACCACCGTGCAATCGCCGCCGGCACCGTGACAGGTACCTGCACCGCGATCCACCTGGGCCGGACACTGACAACGCATGAAATCGTGATGACCGACGAACAAGGCCGCCGCCTCTCCACCGCACGCCTCACCAACATGCTGCGGGACAACGAGCCCACGGAGGCCTAAGCGCCTCAGGCGGGAAGCTCCTAACCGGCCGGAACCGGGGACGTGAAGGTGTAGCGGAGCTCCACTATGCCCCGACCCAAGGTGCGGGACGCCGTCAACTCAAGTGGCGACGTCGGGCCCTCCAATGGCAGCAGCCGTTTGCCGTCGCCCAGGACCACGGGGATGACAGAAAGGATGAGGTCATCCAGCAGTCCTGCGTTGGCGAACTGCGCAGCGAGGTTGCCGCCGCCCACCACCCAGACGTTCATGCCGCTGGCGTGATCCTTGAAGTCCTGGATGAACTCCTGGACGGGTCCGCGGACGAAGGTGATGTCTGTGCCAGCCGGTGCAACGTGTTCGTGTCGCGTGAACACGTAGCACGGCGTGGAAGGGTACGGCCAGTTGCCGGGTTCATGCTCCATCAGCCAGGCGTACGTCTCGCCGCCCATCACGATGCAGCCGACGCCGGCGATGAAGGTTTCGTAGCTTTCCTTGCCGCCCTCGAAGCCATCGAACTCTAGAAGCCAGGCGAGGTCATCCTTGGTGGTGGCGATGAACCCGTCAATGGAGGCCGCGACAAAATACTGGATCCTTGACATGGAACCAGATTAGCCCTGCGGCGTTGACGCGCTGAAGGCCTACTTGCTGAAGTACGGAATGATCAGGTAAAGCCCGAACAGCACAGCCACGCCGCAGAGGCCAAAGCAGGTGTAGGCGAAGTAGCGCTTGGTGCGGGGTGAGGCCTGCCGGGCGTCACCGGCGATGGCCGTCAGCCGCACGCCCAATGAATACAGGATCACAACGGTCACCGCGGACACCAGGGTGGCGCCGGCCACTGTCAAGAGTTCCAACCACTTCATCGCAGAACATCCTTGTGCTGGTTCGCCTTGGCGCGGGCCCGGGCGAAGGCTTTCTTCTTGGCAAAGCGGACGGTCTGGCCCGCTTCTTCGACTTCCACGGCATTGTGGTGGCCCACCGCGGACTTGCGGGAGTAGGCGAACATAAACAGCACCGCGGCGGTGCCGGCGACGGCGGCAATCACCACACCCACCACGCCGGTCTTCACGAGCAGCGCGGTCAGCGCGCCCACAACGCCGGCGGCGGGAAGTGTAAACAGCCAGCCCAGGGCGATCTTGCCCACCATGTTCCACCGCACCGTGGTGCCCTTACGGCCCATTCCGGACCCGATGACGGACCCTGACGCCACCTGGGTAGTGGACAGGGCGAAGCCTAGGTGGGAAGACGCAAGGATGGCAGAGGCGGTGCTGGTCTCGGCTGCGAATCCCTGGGCAGGCTTGACCTCGGTGAGCCCGGAACCCATGGTCCGGATGATGCGCCAGCCACCTGCGTAGGTGCCAACGGCGATGGCCAGGGCGCATGCCGTGATGACCCAGAACTGCGGGCCCGAACCCGCGGACTGGGTGCCGGCGGAAATCAGCACCAGGGTGATGATGCCCATGGTCTTTTGTGCATCGTTGGTTCCGTGGGCCAGCGCCACGAGGCTGGACGTGAAGATCTGGCCGGTGCGGAACCCGCCGCGCTTCTGCGTCAGCTTGCTGCCGGTTTCCGGATCGTGCCGTGACGTCAGGGCATACGCGAGCCGCGTGCAAAGGTACGCCACCAGGCCGGCAATCAGCGGGGCGAAGATGGCGGGCAGGATGACCTTCTGCAGCAGGGTTTCCAGGTTCACGGAATTGAACCCGATGCCGGCGATGGCTGCGCCGATCAGCCCGCCGAAGAGTGCATGGGATGAGCTGGACGGCAGGCCTTTGAGCCAGGTGATCATGTTCCAGAGGATGGCGCCCATAAGGCCGGCGAAAATAATGTCCGGCGTGATCTGGACACCGTCGGAGCCTTCCCGGATGATGCCGCCGGAGACTGTTTTGGCCACTTCCGTCGAGAGGAAGGCACCGACCAGGTTCAGGATTGCGGCGAGCGTCACAGCGGTCTTCGGTTTAATGGCACCGGTGGCGATGGGCGTAGCCATCGCATTCGCGGTGTCATGGAATCCATTCGTGAAGTCGAAAAATAATGCCAGTCCGATGACCAGCGCCACCATAAAGGTGATATCCACCTGTTGCCCAATCTGCAGAGTCGACGTTCAGCAGTTCCACTACCCGACGTGCCCTGCAACGCATTATTCACCTGCAGTTCATGTGAAATGACCTGTGGAGTTAACAGAACCGGCGTGAAACCCTATCGATCGTACGCGTCCATGGCATCAGGTCAAAAACAGCTGCTCCGTGACAAACCCACCGACGGCGGCCAGTTCGGCGGGAGAGATTCCCCGGCGCGGATCGGGCGACACCGTGAGGATGCGTCGGCCCAGGAATCCGGCCCACGCCAGTGCTTCCTGTTCATAGCGGAGCTGGTCGTCAATCCACACGATGCCATCCGGGGCGTTGGCCTCCAGGTCCTCCTGGAGGGCGGCAAGCTTCCACCAGCCCTCCCCCGTTCCGGCACCATCCGCTGTCAGGCAAGGCCAGTGGCCGCCTGCAAGTCCGATGGCAGGGCATAAGTATTCCGCGGCCATCTCCTCCCAGCTGGTGAGCCACACGCACCGGACTCCAGGCAACCGGGAAAGCCCGTTCAGCCCGTCAACCAGCTGGCCCGCATACGCCACTTCGAGCACGCCGGCGTTCGCAAGTATCCAGCCGGAACCCCATGGCGTCGTGCCCGTTGCTCCGAACGGGCAAACGACGCCGTCGACGTCCAGGTACAAGGTGACGTTCCGCATTGCCGCTCCCGGTCAGGCCGGCAGGCCCGGAACGGCCCTTAAATGATTGAGGGGCTGCACGCATCAATGGTTGCATTGCGTGCAGCCCTGCTCAAGGACTCGCGGATAAGCGGTGTCTCCTCGGCAGAGATCGCCTTTGGTCCGTCGTTCTCTGTCCTGGTTTGACGTGGGAGCCTATGACGCGGGAGCGGCCTGGGGGTTATTGACGTTGACCAGCCAGGCAGTCCCGAACCGGTCCGTGCACATGCCGAAGATGTCGCCCCAGGGCGCCGGCTCCAAGGGAACGGTGACCGTGCCGCCGTCGGCGGACAGCTTCTCCCAATAGCCGCGCAGCTCAGCTTCGTCGTCGCCGCTGAGCGAAACCGAAATGGAGCTACCGGTCGCGAGGTCCATGCCGTTCGGCGTGTCCGCCCCCATCAGGACCAGGCCATTGCTGGCCGTCAGCATGCCGTGCATGATTTTGTCGGCTTCCGCCGGATCTTCGCTGGCGTGGAACTCCCCGAACGTGCTGAGGGCCAGGTCGCCACCAAAGACGGACTGGTAGAAGGTCATCGCCTCGCGGGCGTTCTCGCGGAAGCCAAGGTAGGGGTTGAGCGTCGTTGGCATGGCCGGTTCTCCTTGTGATGCGGAACTGAAACGGAATCGGAACAGTCAACATCCTGCCGCACTTCCTGCCGCGTTCATAGGGGTTCACGGCAACCTGATGCCCCGCAGTTTTCAGGGCATAAAGCGGTATCCCACACCAGGTTCGGTGAGGAGGTGGCGGGGTTTCCCGGGATCGGCCTCCAGCTTCCGCCGCAACTGGGCCATGTACACACGCAGGTAGTTGGCTTCCGTCTGGTAGGCCGGTCCCCAGACGTCCAGCAGCAGCTGCTGCTGGGTCACCAGCCGGGCAGGGTTCCGGACCAGCAGTTCCAGGATGTTCCATTCGGTCGGCGTCAGCCGTACAACGTCCCCGTCCCTCGTGACCTGCCGCTGGGCCAAGTCCACGGTGAAGGAGGATGCGGCCACCGTGGGTGCCGACGCCGGATCCGGAACGCGGCGGAGGAGCGCCCGCAGTCGGGCCAACAGCTCATCGAGTCCGAACGGCTTGGTGATGTAGTCATCCGCACCTGCATCCAGGGCGTCGACTTTGTCCGATGAGCCGTGGCGTGCAGACAGCACCAGTACGGGCAGGTTGCTCCATCGACGGAGTTCCCGCAGGACTTCTGCTCCATCCAGGTCCGGCAGTCCGAGGTCCAGGATCATCACGTCCGGCGGACGGTGGGAAGCGGCACGCAAGGCTGTGCCGCCGTCGGCCGCTGACTCCACGGCGTAGCCGTGGGCCTGGAGCGTGATCCGGAGTGCCTTCAGCAGGTGGGGATCGTCGTCGACAACCAGCACACTGGTCCGGCGGCCGCCTTGAATGCCGGAAGAACCAGCCTGGTCCGAATTCACGTGGCCTCCTGACGCGGCTGGCCGGCCGCGTGGCGCGCGCCCGGCGAGCCGGTGGAAAGGGCCAGCCTGATCACCATGGTCAGCCCGCCGCCGGGAGTTTCCTGTGCAGTCAGCGTGCCGCCCATGGCCCTGACGAACCCGTCGGCGACGGCCAGGCCCAGTCCCACTCCGGTGGCCTGGGGCCGGTCGTGGAGCCGCTGGAACGGCTGGAACATCTCAAGCACCTTCCCGGCGGGCACACCGGCGCCGTGATCGATGATCCGCAGTTCGCCGGACGGATAGCCATCCAGCGTGGCTGCACCCATGCCGTCGGAAGCGCCTGTGATGGTGATCCCCGAACCCGGCGCGTATTTGACGGCGTTTTCCACAATGTTCGCGATCACGCGGTCCAGTAGCACCGGATCGGCTTCCACTGTGGGCATGTTGGCGGGCAGCTCCACCCGGACTGTACCGTCCGGGAGCCCGCGCAGGGCCGGGGCCACAACCTCGCTCCACCGCACGGGTCCCAGCAGCGGCCGGACGGAGTCGGCGGTGATCCTAGACATGTCCAAGAGGTTTCCCACCAGCTGGTCCAGCCGGTCCGTGCATTCGTCAATGGTTTCCAGCAGCTCCCGTTCTTCCGCGGGCGTATAGGTGACGGTCCGCTGCAGCAAGCCACCGGCGGCGAGCTTGATCCCCGCCAGGGGGGTCCGCAGGTCGTGGGACACCGCCCGCAGGATCGCCGTGCGCATGGAGTTCCCTTCGGCCAGCCGCAGCACCTCGCGCTGGCTGACGGCCAGCTGGCGGCGTTCCAGCTGGGCTTTCACGTGGACCGCAAACGCACCCAGCAACCGGCTTTCCACTGCCGGCACCTCCCGGCCGAACAGCACCAGCCGGGTGTCATCGTCGACCGGTTCCGCGGTGCTGCCCGGCAGTCCGGTGACGCCATGCTCCCACCCGGCGGTCTCCCCCGCGCCGGCCACGAGCGACCAGATCCTGCCGTCCGCGCCGCGGACTCCGGAGAGTCCCGACGTCGGACCGGAACGTTGCGCTGTGCCCTCCCGGCTGCTGTACACACCGGCCCCGGTGGCACCAAAAACGTCCAAGGCCTCCGCCAGGATCCCGTCCAGAGTGTCCTCCGAACGGGAGGCGCCCAGGGCGAGGTCGCCCAGCGTCGCCGCCTCCGCCTGCGCGCGGGCAGCCTCCTTGGACCGGCGGGCAGATCCGTCCACCACCCCGGCGACCGCCACTGACACCCCCACAAAAACGGCCAGGGACAGGAGGTCCTGGGGATCACTGATCGCCAGGTCCTCTAGGGGCGGCGTGGAAAAGTAGTTCACCAACACGCTGCTCCACAGCGCGCCGACGACGGCAGGCCACAACCCGCCCACCAGCGCCACCGCAACGGCGCCGGCAAGCTGGATCAGGACGGCGGTGGCAACGCTGTGGTCGAACGCTGCGAGCAGCAGCTGCAGCAGGGCGGGCAGGGCTGCTGCGAGCGCAAAGCCAATGGCAACCCTGGTGCGGCCCAGGTCAGGCCGCCGGCGTGGTGCGTTCCGCTGGGGCGGGACGCGGGGAACTACCTGGACATCAATGTCGCCCGCACCGCGGACCACCCGGGCTTCCACGGTGCCGCCGGCGAACAACCCTGCCAGCACACCGGCAAGCGGTCCGCGGCGGGACTGCCCCACAACAATATGGGTGGCACTGGACTTGCGGGCGTAATCGAGCAGGGCCCGGGCCGGATCCGTCGCGGAAACGGTGTGGTAGGTCCCGCCCAGGTCATTGACCAGCCGCCGCTGTGCCTCCAAAACCTGGGGAGACTCGCCCGCGGTACCCCCCGTGGTGCGGACGTGGACGGCCACCAGCTCGCCGCCGTCGGTCCTTTCGAGAATCCTGGCGGCGCGCCGGATGAGCAGTTCTGCGTCATCGCTGCCGTTGAGGCCAATGACTATCCGTTCCCGTGCCATGCCGCCATTCTCCCACCCGGATCCCCACGTCCCGTGCCGGCATTTCCCGGGGTTGGTGGCTGTGGTCATACGGACGTTAAGGATGCGTCAAGATCCGCCCGAATTCGGCTCCGGCCAGTCTCCCCAGTACTAGATTCGGCTGTGCCCGCGGTGCTGTGCCGCAGACTGAAAGGCTTTCATGACCACCATGAGCAGACCCCCTGCCGATCCCTCGGCACTCCGTGCGACGCGGAAGGAGGCCCTTGGCAGTTGGCTGCTGCATGGATTGGAGGATTCCAAGGGCACCCACCAGGGGCCGGGCGGGCTCGCGGACGAACAAAAGAAGCACCACTGGTGGCAGGTGATGTGCCTGACCGGCGTGGACTACTTCTCCACGCTGGGCTACCAGCCGGCCATCGCGGCGCTCGCGGCCGGTGCCCTCTCCCCCTTGGCAACGCTTGTCCTGGTGGCCGTGACTCTGTTCGGCGCCCTCCCCGTCTACCGCCGGGTTGCCGGCGAGAGCCACCGCGGCGAAGGGTCCATTGCCATGCTGGAGCGGCTGCTCCCCAAGTGGCGGGGCAAGCTCCTGGTGCTGGTGCTGCTGGGTTTCGCGGCCACCGACTTCATGATCACCATGACGCTGTCCGCCGCCGATGCCACGGCACACCTGATCGAGAATCCGTTTGCACCGGACGCCCTGCACGGCCAGGAGGTGGCCGTAACGCTGGTCCTGCTTGCCCTGCTCGCTGCCGTTTTCCTGCGCGGGTTCAAGGAGGCCATCGGCGTCGCCGTTGTGCTGGTGATCCTGTACCTGGGACTCAACGTGGTGGTCATCGCGAGGTCGCTCGCGGAGGCAGCCGCCCACCCAGTGGCCGTCGGTGACTGGTGGCAGACTCTTAACACCTCCCACGGAAATCCGCTGATGGCGGTGGCCATCGCCCTGCTCGTCTTCCCCAAGCTGGCGCTGGGGCTGTCCGGCTTTGAAACCGGTGTGGCGGTGATGCCGCAGGTCCGCGGCGGCGCGGGCGATACCCAGGAGAACCCGGCCGGGCGGATCCAGGGGACCCGGCGGATGCTGACCACCGCCGCCCTGGTCATGAGTTCCTTCCTCGTGACCAGCAGCTTCACCACGGTTGTCCTGATCCCCGAGGCTGAGTTCCTGCCGGGCGGCGAAGCCAACGGCAGGGCGCTGGCGTTCCTGGCCCACGAGTACCTCGGGCCAGGCTTCGGCACGGTCTATGACGTGAGCACCATCGCCATCCTGTGGTTCGCCGGTGCGTCCGCGATGGCCGGCTTGCTGAACCTGGTCCCCCAGTACCTGCCGCGGTACGGCATGGCCCCTGCATGGGCGAAGGCAGTCCGGCCGCTCGTGCTTGTCTTCACGCTGATCGGGTTCCTGATCACCTGGCTGTTTGAGGCCGACGTCGATGCCCAGGGCGGGGCGTACGCCACCGGCGTCCTGGTGCTGATGACCTCGGCTGCCGTGGCCGTGACACTCTCGGCCCGCCGGCTTCAGCAGCGTAAGCGGACCATCGGCTTTGGCATCATCACGGTGCTGTTTGTCTACACAACGGTCGCCAATATCTTTGAACGTCCCGAAGGCATCCGGATTGCCGGCTTCTTCATCCTGGGGATCATCAGCATCTCGCTGCTCTCGAGGGTGCTGCGGTCCTTCGAACTGCACGCCACGCACGTCCGGCTGGACACCCAGGCCCTGGAGTTCATGGCGGAGAATCTGAGCGGGCCGATCGGGATCATCGCCCACGAACCGCTTCGCCAGTCGGCGGACGCTTACCGGCAGAAACTGGCGTCATCCACCGAGGCAAGCCATTTCCCCTCTGATTACCGGCCCCTGTTCCTGGAAGTCACTGTGGACGATTCCTCGGACTTCGAGACGGCCCTGGAGGTCCGGGGTGTGGTGCGGCACGGGTTCGCCGTCCTGGAAGTCCATGGACCGGTTGTGCCCAACACCATCGCCTCGGTGCTCCTGCACATCCGCGATGTGACCGGGCTGATGCCGCACGTCTACTTCCGCTGGACCGAAGGAAATCCTGCCGTGAACCTCCTGAAGTTCCTGGTGCTGGGCGAAGGCGAGATCGCCCCCGTGACACGCGAGATCCTGCGCGAGGCCGAACCTGATGTCACCAAGCGGCCGTGGGTGCACGTGGGCTGACCGTTGACGACGGCGGGACTTCACCCCCCGAGCTGGTGGACTGTGAAGGCCGTTAGGAACCCGACGGATGCGGTCAGTCCGGTGAGGTTGTGGTGCTCTTCGAACGCCTCGGGGATCATGGTGTCGGCGAGCATCGCCAGGATCCCGCCTGCCGCGATCGCGGTAATGAAGGCGATGACGGCGTCCGGAGCGTTCTCCAGCGCCACATACCCGAGCAGTGAAGCGAACCCGCACATGACGGCTATGCCTCCCCACACCCCAAAAATGTAGCCGGTACTCCGTCCTGCCTTTTTCATCCCGGCAGTTCCGGAAAGACCCTCGGGAACGTTGGAAATGAAGACAGCCGCAAGCATGGCCGGACTGACCGATCCCGCGGTGACGAGTCCGACGCCGAGCACTATCGACTCCGGGATCCCGTCGAGGAGGGCGCCGAAGGCGATGGCCGTGCCGCTGCCCGGGCTGTCCTGCTCCGACGGTTGCTGGCTGCCTGAGCGTTTGCGGTGTTTTGCGCCGGCCCGGGTGAGGAGCATGTTCGCTCCCACGTAGACCACGGAGCCGGCCAGGAATCCGGTCACGGTGGGCCACAGGCCCCCACCATCAACCGCCTCAGCGACGAGCTCGAACGCCAGTGCCGAAATCAGCACGCCCGCCCCAAAGGACATGATCGAGGAGACCAGTTTGGACGGAATGGCCCATTTCCACGACGCGGCGGCCCCCAGCACCAGGGCGGCACCGGCCACGGTTCCCCACATCAACGCCTGAAGCCACACCGGCATGCTGCCACCTTTCGTTCGCCCCGCACAGGACTCACCCTGCTGACTGAACCCATAGGCCCTGAACCTATCCTCCCTCGGCGTTGCACGCACGGCGCCGTGCCTGTCTACTGGGCCGTGCCTGTCTACTGGGCCTTGCCTGTCTACTGGCCAGGGCGCCAATTGTCGTAGGCTCAGGAGCATGGCCAGATACTTTGATGTTCATCCCCAGGATCCCCAGCCCCGCGCCATCACGCAGGCCGTGAAGATCGTGCTCGACGGCGGGCTGATCGCCTACCCCACGGACTCCTGCTACGCCCTCGGGGCCCAGCTGGGCAACAAGGATGCCCTGGACCGGATCCGGAATATCCGCAAGCTCGACGACAAGCACCACTTCACGCTGGTGTGCAAGGACTTTGCCCAGCTGGGCCAGTTCGTGAACATCGGCAACGACGTCTTCCGCGCCATTAAAGCCGTCACGCCGGGAAGCTACACGTTTATCCTGCCTGCCACCAAGGAAGTGCCGCGCCGGCTGCTGCACCCGAAGAAAAAGACCGTGGGCGTGCGCATCCCGGACAACCGCGTGGTCCAGGCGCTGCTGGCCGAACTCGGCGAGCCCCTCCTCTCCAGCACCCTGCTGCTCCCGGACGAGGAAGACCCGCTGACCCAGGGCTGGGAAATCAAGGAACGGCTTGAGCACGAGGTGGACGCGGTCATCGATTCCGGCGACTGCGGGGCAGAGCCCACCACGGTGATCGACTATTCCAGCGGAGTAGCCGAGGTGGTGCGTCGCGGCACCGGCGACCCGTCCCGGTTCGAGTAGCCCGGGCTCGAACGGACTTAGTCCTGTTTGCGGGCCCGGCTCGGCTGCACCCGCGGGGGCTCACCGGGCATCTTCGGGTAATCCGGCGGGAACGGCAGTTCGCCGAGCCCGGCCTTGAGGTCCCGCTCCCACCACTCCAACAGCACGTCGAGGGTGCCCGGATGCGCCTTCATGTCTGCCCAGGGATCGCCTTTGGTCCTGAGCCGCTCGGGGACCGTCAGGATGGTGAAGTCCTTGGGATCCGCGCTGCCCAGTTCGTCCCAGCCGATGGGGCACGAGACCGGTGCATGGGCCAGCGCACGGGGGCTGTACGCGCCGGCGATGGTCCGGTCCCGGTTCGCCTGGTTGAAGTCCAGGAACACCTTCACGCCGCGTTCCTCCTTCCACCAGGCCGTGGTGACCTTGTCCGGCATCCGCCGCTCCAACTCGCGGGCCGCAGCGATCACCGCGTGGCGGACGTCCAGGAATTCGTGGTTGGGCTCGATGGGAGCGTAGACGTGCAAGCCGCGGTTCCCCGATGTCTTGATGAACGTGTCCAGCCCGGCCTCCGCCAGCACCTCCTTCAGCGCCAGGGCAGCCGGGACGGCGTCGTCGAAGTCTGTGCCCGGCTGCGGGTCAAGGTCGATGCGCAGCTGGTCCGGGTTATCGGTGTTCGCTGTATGGGACGGCCACGGGTGGAAGACCACTGTATTCATCTGCACGGCCCATACGGCCGCGGCGGGTTCGTCCAGGACCAGCATGGGGTGCGAGCGTGCGCTCGGAAACGTCACCTTCACTGAGCGGATGAAGTCAGGTGTTCCCTTGGGCGGGTTCTTCGAAAAGAACTGGTCCCCCTCGACATTGTCCGAGTACCTCTGCAGCGCCACCGGCCGGTCACCGTTCGCGGCAATGAACGCCTTCCCCACATCCACCATGTAGCGTGCCAGGTCCAGCTTGGTCAGACCCAGCTCCGGCCAAAGCACCCTGCTGGGGCTGGAAACACGCATCTCGCGCTCGCCGTGCGGTCCCGGGACAGTGAGGGTGGTCTGTTCGCTCGCCATGGGGACAACCTACCCTGCGCCACGCGTGGCGTCAGCACCTCGGCACCCAGGGCTGCCGGTGATCCGGCATCATGGACCTATGGCCGTAGCTGAATCACCTGTCACCTTTCCCGTCGGCGACGCTGAGGTCTCCGGCGTTTACGCCCGCCCGGACAGCCCCTTCGCCACTCTGGTGCTGGCGCACGGGGCAGGCGCCGGTATGGAGCACCCGTTCATGAGCGGTTTCACCCGTGGACTGAACGACGACGGCGTTGCCACGTTGCGCTTCAACTTCCCCTACCGCGAGGCCGGCCGAAAATTCCCGGACCGGCCGCCGGCAGCCATCGCCACCTGGCGCGCCGCCATGCATGAAGCAATGCGGCGAGGAACCGAGCACGGTGACACCGGACCGGTGTGGGCTGCCGGCAAATCGTTTGGCGGCCGAATGGCGTCCATGGCAGTTGCCGAGGGAATGGACAGTGCCGGACTCGTCTACCTCGGCTATCCCCTCCACCCGCCCGGAAAGCCTGAAAAACTCCGCGACGAGCACCTCTACGGGCTCACGCTCCCCATGTTGTTCCTGCAGGGCACGCGCGACACCTTTGCGACGCCGGATCTGCTGGAGGGTGTGGTCTCCCGGATCGGTCCGTCCGCTGTCCTGGACTGGATCGCCGGCGGTGACCATTCCTTCGCCGTCGCAGGAAAGAAACGCGACGCTGCAGAGATCGGAGCGTCGCTGGCGCCGAAGGTGGCCGAGTTCATGCGGAGCCGCGGCTAACCCATCCGGCCAGCCGTAACGGCCCGGTTACGCAGCGTCCTCGTGCCACCAGCCTTCCCAGGCGGTGGAGGTCAGCCGGCCGGTGGGGAAATCGGTGTTCCCGATCCCGCCATTGTGCGGGCGGCTACCCTCTCCGCGGCCGGCGTCAAAGAGGAAGTTCAGGCTACTCAAAAGCAACATTATGTGTGTCCCTTCGTGTGGTGGTCTGGACCACGTTGTCCAAGTAGGAACGAGCCTAACTGCACGATGTTTCAGCGGGTCGACGCAACGTTTCGGCGACGTATCGGACATCTCACCTGTGCAACCAGCGAAAGAAAGGCCGCCGGCGGGCCGGCGCTACATGCGGGCTTTGGTCCGGGCCGTCGGCAGTGCCGTCCAGGGATCCTCCGGCCAGGGATGCCTGGGGTAGCGGCCACGCATCTCGGACCGCACCTGCGCGTACGGCCCGGACCAGAACGATGCCAGGTCGTCCGTCACGGCGAGCGGCCGCCGCGCGGGCGACAGCAGGTGGAAGAGGACAGGAACCCTGCCGTCCACCAGCCGCGGCGTCTCAGCCCAGCCAAAGCACTCCTGCAGCTTGACCGCGACAACCGGCCGGCCGCTGTCGTCCGCGTGTGCCTGCCCGGGTCCTGCCTGGTCCGACGCGGCACCATCTGACCCGGCACGGCCTGGCGCCGCTTTGTCCGAAACCTCGGGGTAGTCGATCCGCACCATCGATCCGCTGGGAACTTTCAGTGCCTCCGGTGCCAGCTCCGCCAGGCGGACCGCCTCCGGCCAGGGCAGCAGCCGCCGCAGGGGGTTGGTGAGGTCGATGCTGTTGGTGGCGGCGCCGCCGGCCAGCGCCTCAAGCTCCGGTCCCAGCCAGGAGTCCAGCAGGGCCAGCAGGGCCGGTTCGGAAACATCGGGCCACGGCTCACCCAATTCGCGGCGCAGCAAGGCGAGGCGGCGGCGCAACGCATCGGCCGCCGTCGACCATCCGATGGTTCCCAGCCCCGCCGTGGCGAGGGCACGGGCCACGGCGGCACGGCCCTCCTCGGCGGAGGGGCGGACGGGGGTGGAGGACAGGCTGATGGCACCCAGCCGTCGTTCCCGTCTGGCCTTCACCCGGCCCTGGCTGAATTGCGCTTCCACCGTGTCGGTCAGGAGGTGCCCGGCGGCGGCCTCGGCGGTGTCGGCGCTCAGCGGCGCGGCGGACCGGATCACCGCGCCGGTACCGGCTGCGTCCCGGCCGGCGGCGCGTGAAACTTCCGCCACGGCCAGCCACTCATGCCCGGTGAGCGGACTGCCCGCCGGCAATCCCGCACGGGTGCCGGACGACAGCAGGTACCGCGCCGGGCCATCGCCCGGGACACGCCGGGCCACACGGTCCGGGAACGCCAGCGCGACGACGACGCCCACCGCCTCCGCAGCGGTCACCGGCGCGGTACTGACCAGGGAGGCGATGCCGGACGTGCCGACGGCGGCGCCCTCCTTCCGCGCGATTGTCTCCAGCCTGCGGACATCCTCCGCCCAGCGCCTGGCGGCGGGGTCCTTTCCGGCGCGCAGGCCGGACAGGAGCCGCGTGAGGTCGGCCCCCGGGGCCCGCTGGTCCCCGGCTACCAGTGCCACGGCTTCCGCTGCGACGCGGTGACCTACGGCGGCTGCACCGTCGAGCAGTGCCCGGGCCAGCCGTGGATCGGCCGGGACCCTTGCCAGCGTCCGCCCCAGCGCAGTGGCGTGCCCGTCGCGGGCCACGGCTCCGAGTTCGCGCAGCACCTCTATAGCCTCGCCCATGGCTGCCGCGGGGGGTGCATCCGGCAGCGCCAGCCCGGTGCCGCCCGGTGATCCCCAGCAGGCCAGGACCAGCGCAGCACCGGTCAGGTCCGCGACCGCGATCTCCGGCGTCACATGCGCCGGCGCGGCACCATAGGTCCGCTGGTCGTAGCAGCGGACCACCCGGCCCGGGCCCTGCCGCGCGGCCCGGCCAGCCCGCTGTTCGGCTGATGCCCGGGAGCAGGAAACCGTGACCAGCCCGGACATACCGCGGCTGGCATCACGGCGGGGTTCGCGGGTCAGCCCGGAATCGATGACGAGGCGCACTCCGGGGACGGTCAGGGATGACTCGGCCAGATCCGTGGACACGATGATCCGGGCCGGGCCGCCCGGCCGGCGCCCCGAAACGGCCTGGTCCTGTTCGGCTGGGCTGACCTGGCCGTGGAGCTCCAGCACCTCCGTTCCGGGAGCAGCCCGGCCGCGGAGGCGGGCAGCCACGTAGGAGACCTCCCAGGCTCCCGGGACAAAGACCAGCGCATCGGTGCGCGCGTCCTGCCCCACCGCGGTGGTATGGGCCTGCGCGGCTGCATCGGCCACGTGGTCGAGGAATCCGCGCGTGACCCCACGGTCATCCAACCGCGCGACGGCGGCGGGTGCCCACTCCACTACCAGGGGGTACAGCGCTGAGGGGCAGTCGACGACGGGAGCCGGCCCGCCGCCGTCGTCCGCTGTCCCTGGCTGTCCGGTCCCTGCATTCGCGGCTGCGCCCCCGATCAGGGCGGCGAAGCGGGGCGCGTCCAGTGTGGCGGACATGGCCACCAGCGTGAGGTCGCCGCGGAGCTGCCGCACTTCGGTGAGCATCCCCAGCAGCAGGTCGGTTTCGAGGCCGCGTTCGTGGACCTCGTCCAGGATGACCGCGCCGGTGCCTTCCAGGCCGGGATCATCGAGCAGGCGCCGCAGCAGGATGCCCGGCGTGACAAACTCCACCAGGGTGGCGGGCCCGGCCTGGCGTTCACCGCGGACGGTGTACCCCACGCGGTCTCCGATCCGGCTGCCGTCCAATGAGGCCAGTCGCCGGGCGGCGGCACGCGCGGCGACCCGCCGCGGCTGGGTGACCACCACCCGCTTGGCCATTCCTGCAGGCGCGGAGAGGTTGGCGAGCAGCGGCGGCACCAGCGTTGTTTTGCCGGTGCCGGGCGGCGCCCGCACCACTGCCGTACCCGCCGCACCGCCGGCGCGCAGCACGGTGGACAACTCCGCGAGCGACTCAGCAAAGGCCAGACCCGTGCCGATGGCCGCCAGATCAAAGGTGGCGGTACCAGAGATGCCGGCGGGGACGGCGGCGGAGTCGGGTGGCCTTATCACCCGTCCATTGTCGCCGCAATCCCCCACCGCCGTCAGCGCAGGTGGGCCTGGATAGGTCAGACTGGAGGTCATCCACCATGAAAGCAGGACTTCCCTTGATCAACCTCCAGCAGGACTCCGAAGGCTTCATCCGCATGAAGAGGCACTTTCCCGCCAGTGCCACCGTGACTGTCACGTTCAGCGACGGCTCCCAGGAGGAGTTCTCCGGCCGCCGGCTCAACGAGATCTACGACGACGCCCTGGCCGTGTACCGCGCCCAGAACCAGCTTGATGCCAAGGGTTTTTCCCGTGGTCCGCAGAAAAAGGTGCAGACCACTATCGAGTTTGTCCCCGTCCGTCCTGGGATGGGCCAGTAACCCGGCCCACCGCGCCAAGCGGCTCCCGGCTCACCGCGCCAGGTAGGCTCACGGCGACGGTTTGACCACCATCGCCGAACCGCCACCGCGCCGATCGGGCTCGGCAACAGCCGTCATGCTCTTGCCGGGTCCAAACTCGATGGCTGTCGCGGCGCCAATTTCTGCAGCTGAGGTGAAGGCGTCACCTGCTAGTACCAGGGTATGACCGTATAGTGCCAACGACTTCCCATGTTCGTCGATGAAGCCCTGCTCGGCCGTGACATTGAGGGTGTTGCGCTGGGATGCCCGCGGGGCCGCGAGCGAGTCCAGGATGCCCATACCCAGGTCCACCCTGTTGAGGATGGTCTGCAGCACCGTAGTGATAATGGTCGATCCGCCGGGCGAACCGAGCGCCAGGAACGGCTTCTCGTCCTTAAGGATGATGGTGGGAGACATCGACGAGCGCGGACGCTTCCCCGGCTCGATCCGGTTCGGGTCCTCCGGATTGGTCGACGTATAGGAGAAGTCGGTGAGCTCGTTGTTAAGCAGGAACCCGCGGCCGGGAACCACGATGCCGGACCCGCCGGTCTGCTCGATGGTGAGAGTGTATTCCACCACGTTGCCCCACTTATCAGCGACCGTGAGGTTGGTGGTGGAGATGTTTTCGGTGTCCGTCTCGCTGGCGGCTGCTGCAGGCGAAACCGTGCAGACGCCGTCGAACCCGGAAACATCACCGGCGGCGACGGGCTTCGGTGTCGCCGCCTGCTTCGGGTCGATTGCGCACGCCCGTTCCTTGCCAAACAGCGGGTTGGTCAGCGCTTCGGTGGGGACGTCGACAAATGCCGGGTCGCCCAGGTACTTGGCGCGGTCCGCGAAGGCGAGCGCGGTCGCTTCGAGGTAGTGGTGCAGGGCGCCAGGATTCTTGCCGTCAGGCTCACGCATCTCACCGAGGTTGAACGGTTCCAGGATGTTCAGCGCTTCGCCCACGGTGGTCCCGCCACTGCTGGAAGGCGCCATGCCGTAGACGTCATAGCCGCGGTACTCCACATGCGTGGGTTCCCGGTCCAGCGTCCGGTATGCGGCGAGATCCGCCGTCGTCAGGTAGCCCGGAAGGGCTGGAATGCTGGTGGGCGGGACAGTCACAGGAGGCACCCAGGCGGGGTCTTTCGGCGGGTCCTTGACAGTTGCCGCGATCTCCGTCGCGAGCTGTCCGCCGTAGAAGGCGTCGGTTCCTTCCTTCGCGAGGAGCTGGTACGTCTTGGCGAGGTCCTTGCTGTGGAAAACACTGCCGACGGCGGGTGCGTCGCCGCCGGGAAGGAACAAGCCGCTCGTCGACGTGAAAGCGGAGAAACGAACCTTATTGTCAAGCGTTTGCTGGCGGAACGTTTCGTCCACCACAAAGCCGCGGTTCGCGACCTCAATGGCAGGTTCGAGGGCCTCGGCGAGGTCCAGAGTTCCCCACCGCTCCAGTGCCCGTTCCCACGTGGCAGGCGTGCCGGGGACACCAACCGAGACACCGCTCGAGACCAGCTCGGCGAATGTATAGAGGACGCCGGTTGCCGGATTCACGAACGCGGTGGTCGGCATCGTTGCCGGAGCCGTTTCCCGGCCATCGATGGTTCCCACTTTGCCGGACTTCGCGTCGTAGAACACGAAGTATCCGCCTCCGCCGACGCCGGCGCTGTAGGGCTCGGTCACACCCAGGGTCGCGGCCGCGGCGACGGCGGCATCCGCCGCATTGCCGCCGTCGCGCAGGACCTCGATCGCCGCAGCGGACGCCTCCGGGTCAACGGTGCTCACCGCCCCGCCGTACCCGGTCGCCATCGCCTCCTTCTTGATTTCCCGGGGATCAGCAAACGCGGGACCGGTCACCGCCCCACCCGTCACGCTCAAGGCCAGAACAGCCGTTACAGCAGCCAATTGACGTCGCACACTAGGCATGATCTCTCCCAAGTCAGGGTGTTGCGCAGGGTGGGTTTTCGCCACGATACTCCGCCGGGTTGGGACACTCAAGGCTCAACTTTTTTTGTGCCGAGGCCATGGCTTCAGGCCGGTGTGCCGGCTTCGGTGGTGGCAGTGTCGGCCGGCGAGCGCCGCCGCCGGCTCGCCAGCAGGAACGGCACGGCGAACAGTTCGATCACTCCGCTGATAGCCAGCGACAACGGATAGCCGTATACGTCCGCTGCCCGGCCCATCAGCGGCTGCACCACAATTCCACCGCTGGATCCCATGAGTGAATCGAAGCTGAGCACCGTTGCCCGCTGCTTTGAAGCAATCATGTCGTTCAAATAGGCCTGCCGCACCGGGGTGCCCGCCGCTGAGATCAGGGCCCACAGCACCAGCAGCAGCAACGCCACCCAAAACACACGCGTAATGCCGAGGGCCACTAGGATCAAGGCGCCCATGCTGCTGCTCACTACCAGGACCGTGGTGCGTTTGCGGACCAGGCGCCGGACCATGGGCGCCAGCCAGCCGCCCACCACCTGCGCGCCGGCCACAATGCCCGCCGCGAGGCCGGCGACGGAGTAGGCGCGCGGGTCACCGAAGAGCTCCAGCAGGTAGGGCTGCAGAGCATAGAAAACATAGATCCCGACGCCGGCGCTGAAAGGCGCTGCGAGCATGATGTACCGTACGGGCGGGTTTTTCAGGCCGTTTTCGATGGAGGCGGACAGCACGTCCCGGCTCGCCTTGAGCGGATGGGGAGAACGTTCCGGAGTGAAGCCCACATCGCGCATCAGCCAAAAGGCCACCCCGAACATCGCCAGGAGCACTCCCACGCGCAACAGGAACGGCACGCCGAGGTCAGTGGCCTGGGCAATCACGCCGCCGGCCGTCGAACCGACGAGCATCGCGATGCCAGAGACCATCAATGCCCGCCCGAACACTGCCTCCAACTCACCGTCGTAGCCGGAGAAACGCAACGCATCCACCAGCCAAGCCTCCACGGCCCCGGAGAAGAACGTGAAGCCCAGGCCCAGCAGAACCGACACCACTGCCCAGGCCCAGAAGGGAGCTGACAACTGCCAGAGCAGGTAGTACAGGTAGGTGGAGGCAGCCAGGGTCACCGTTCCGAGCAGGAATGAGACCCGGCGTCCCCAACCGTCCGCGATGACCCCGGTAGGCACTTCGAACAGGACCATGCCGGCCGTGAAAAAGGCGTTGGCCGCGAATGCTTCCAGGTTGCTCAGCCCGGCATCCAACAGAAAGAGCGTATTGATGCCCCAGATGAAGGAGGCCGCAAGGGTGTTGCCCAGCGTCAGGGTGAGGTAGATGCGCTGGATCTTCCGCGCGGCGGCGTTCATGACGATCCGTTCATGACGATCCGTTCATAACGTGGCGTTCATGAGCCGCTGGGCACCGGGTCATGCCGGAGGTACCGGCGCCGGAACCGGCCGGTCCCGGCAGTCAGCGCCCGCAGCTCCACAGCGTACTTCAGCAGTTCCTGGTCCGGGACTTCCGCGCTGATTTCGGTCAGCTCACTACCGGAGGTGGCCGTGCCGGTGAGCCGTCCGCGGCGTGCTGAGAGGTCACTCATCACGGCCCCCACGTGCGCCTCGGACACGGTGATGCTGACCGCGGAAACCGGCTCGAGCAGCTGGATACGACCGGCCGCGGCAGCCTCCCGGAGCGCCAGGGCCCCCGCCGCCTGGAAGGCGGCGTCGGAAGAGTCAACGCTGTGGGCCTTGCCGCCCACCAGCGTGACGCGGAGGTCCACCACGGGGAACCCGGCAGCCAGCCCTTTCTGCATCTGCGCACGCACCCCTTTCTCCACGGAGGAAATGAACGTTCCGGGGATCACCCCGCCCACCGTTTTGTCGACGAATTCGAACCCGCCGCCACGGTCCAGCGGCTCCACGTCGATGTCGCAGACGGCATACTGCCCGTGGCCGCCGGACTGTTTGACGTGCCGGCCGTGGCCCGTCGCCGGGGCGGCGAACGTTTCCCGCAGTGGCGTCACGACGTCAATGGTGTGCAGCTTCACGCCCTGGTCGCGCAGCCTGTCCAGCACCACCTCGGCATGGGCCTCCCCCATGCACCAGAGGATCAGCTGGTGGGTTTCCGCATTCCGCTCAACCCGCAGCGTGGGATCGCCGGCGGCCACCTTCGCCAGACTCCGGGCCAGCGCGTCCTCGTCACTGCGCGAGTCCGCCTCGACTGCCACCGGCATCAGTGGCTCCGGCATCTCCCAGGTAGCCAGCAGGAGCGGCTGGTCCTTCGCCGAAATGGTGTCCCCGGTTTCGGCGCTTCCGAGTTTCGCCACCGCGCAGATGTCACCGGCCACGCAGTGCGCGACAGGGCGCAGGGTGGGGCCCAGCGGAGAATACAGGTGGGTGACGCGCTCGTCGGTGTCATGGTCCTGATGGCCGCGGTCCGCGAGCCCGTGCCCGCCGACGTGCACGGGAGTATCAGCACGTAAAGTACCTGAAAATACACGCGTCAGGCAGACCCTCCCCAGGAACGGATCAATGGTGGTGCGGACCACCTCAGCCGCCAGCGGCCCGTCCGGGTCACAGGCCAAGGCCGCCGCTGGAGCGCCCGCCAGGTCAGTCACCTCCGGGAGGCCGCCCTCCACCGGCGACGGGAAGCCCCGGGTCAGGACTTCCAGCAGTTCCGCCGTGCCGAGGCCGGTGACAGCCGAGGCCGGCACCACCGGGAAAAAGGAACCGCGGGCGACGGCGGTTTCCAGGTCCGCGATGAGGACATCGGTATCGATGTCCTCACCACCCAGATAGCGGTCCATCAGGGTCTCGTCCTCGCTCTCGGCGATGATCCCTTCGATGAGCCGGCCCCGGGCGGCGTCCGACGCCGCGCGCTCACCGGCGTCAACGTCCCGGGAACCTGCGGCCGCCTCCCCGGCGGAGTAGTCAGAGACTGTGCCCGTCAGCAGTCCCAGCAGCCCGCTGGTTTCGCCGCCGGACCGGACCGGGACGTACAACGGCAGCACCGCGTCGCCGAACGCCTGCTGGCAGGCGGCCAGGACGCCGTCGTAATCTGCCCGGGGGTGGTCCAGGCGGGTGATGACCACAGCCCGCGGCATCCCGAGGCTTTGGCATTCGCCCCAGAGCGCCGTAGTGGTGGCGTCGATGCCGTCAACGGCGGAGACAACAAAGAGGGCGGCGTCCGCAGCCCGGAGCCCCGCCCGAAGTTCGCCGATAAAGTCCGGATATCCCGGAGTATCCAGCAGGTTCACCTTGGTCCCGTCGACGAGCAGCGGAACCAGGGACAGCGTGACCGACCGTTGCTGCCGCACGGCCGAAGGGTCGGAATCGCTGACGGTGGTGCCCTCCGCGATGGAGCCTTTGCGTGAGATCATGCCGTGGGCGGCCAGCATTGCTTCGATCAGCAGGGTCTTCCCGGCGCCCGAATGCCCCACGAGCGCCACGTTGCGTACCTGTTCCGGATCTGTTGCCGCGATGCCGTGCGGAGCATCAGCCCGGCGCACCTCCGGTCCTCCCCGCCCCGGTGTCCGTGCTGCGTCCTTTGCGGCTTTCACTGACATGGGAACCTCCTGGCGTCTTTGCCATGCACCGGGCCGAATCGTGTTCTCTGATTCGACACCCTGGCGGGCGCAAGGGCAAGAGCACGCGCCGGGACGAGGTGGCCGCAGCGGAGGATAATGGCAGCCAGAGCCCAAGAGTCCGTGCCACTGTGAGGGGGTCCCATGCAGCCGGTTCCGCGCATCACAGTGGAGGTTCCCGTCCTCACGGTTGGTGCGGGCCCGTCCGACTACGAGGCGCTGGCCAGCTATGTCAATGCCCTGCGCAGGCCGCAGGGGCTGCACATGACGCTGCTGCATATCGGCATCCTGGCGGATTTTGCGCAGGACGTCGCCGACTGGACCAAGGGGAACACCTCGGCCGGTGAAGCCGCCCGCCGCACGACGGGCTGGTTGCAGGGCCTGCCCGTAATTGACGGGTTTGCGGGCACCTCGGAACAAGTGATCGTGCTAGGTGGCGGCGGCATCTCCGGGCTCGAAGTAGATGTGCCCGATCGCGTGCACGACTACCAGGTGTCCCTGGTGCAGGGCCTGCATGATCTGCTGGACCGGCTCCTCGTGGACAATGTGGACGACTTCATCCTCAGCTCACCGGCACTGGGCTACCGGTACCCGCACTGGGTGCCCCATGTCGCCGTCGGCCGTCCCCTGTCGCGGGATCACCGGCCGCGGACGATTGCCCCGCTGACCCTCGTCTTTAGCCCGTCGCGGATCAGGAACGAACGGTTCCTCACGGCTGGCTGAGCTGCCAACGCGTCAGAGCGCGGCACCGTTCCAGGCCCGCACGCTGCGCGAACGGACACTTGAGGCCCCACGCGAAAAACTTTCCCAAAGTATTTCTCGTCACTGGCTAGAGGGGACCTTTAATGTCAGTGCCTCGCAAGATGATGTGAGTATGACAAGGACAACCGGGGTGGAGGCGTTGGAGGCCATTAAGGCTTCTGTCGCTGCGCTTGCTCTGGTGATCCCTGGCACAGGCCCCACCGGTCAAGGGGAACAGGATCCGCTGCGGCATCAGTCTGACGGCTGGCTGGACACCCTCGCGGAGGCTGCCCGGCTGCAAGCTGCCGCGGCTGCCCTGGTAGTCCACGCCGCCGCAGGGTTCGCAGACACCACACGGGTGATGGCCTCCCCGAACGCGCTGCCGCAGGGCCGCATCGCTCAGGAGATGGCGGTAGTCGCTGAGGTCGCGTGCGTCCTGACGGTCAGCGAACGGACGGCCGGTGCGCTCCTGTCCGAGGCCCACGAACTGACAACCACCCTCCCGCTGACGCTGGCCGCCCTGCAGGACGGGAGCATTTCGTGGCAGCACGCCCGGGCCATGGTCGACGAAACCGCGAACTTGGACCCAGCCGGCGCCGCCGCGTTGGAAGCCCACTTTCTGGACCCCGACGCACCCAACCCTGCACAAGGCTGCCCCGCGGGGGAACTCGTGCCGTCCCTGTTCCGGCGCAAAGCCCGGACCTGGCGCGAACGCCACCATCCGGACAGCATCGAAAAACGCCACACCAAAAGCGCCCTGGACCGCCGGCTGGAGTTCGCCCCGGACCGGGACGGCATGGCCTGGCTGAGCGCGTACCTCCCCGCGGACCAGGCGGCCGGAATCTGGGACCGCACCACCACGGCCGCCCGCGCCCTCCAAGGACCCCATGAGGACCGGAACCTGAGCCAAATCCGCGCCGACGTGGCCGCCAAATGGCTCCTTGGCGGCACTGCGGAGCGCGTGACGTCACCGTCGGCGCAGGTGCTCGTGACCGTGCCGGTGTTCGCCCTCATGGGCCTCACCGAGGAACCCGCAATGCTCGATGGGTACGGCCCCATCCCGGCGTCGATGGCCAGCCGTCTGATGGCCGAAAGTTCCTCGTCGTTCCACCGTGTCTTGACTGATCCCCGCGACGGGGCGCCGCTGGAGATCGGACGGACCAGCTACCGCATCCCCGTCAGCATGCGGCAATGGCTCCGTCTGCGGGACGGGAAATGCCCGTTCCCCGGCTGCAGCAACCAGTCTCTGGACAATGACGCCGACCACCTTCTCTCCTGGGCCGACGGCGGCACCACCGGCATCATTAACCTCGGGCAGCCATGCCCCAAGCACCACAGGCTGAAACACACCAGCGGCTGGACACCCACTGGGGCGACCACCGACAAGCCACCCGGCTGGATTTCACCGACAGGCCGTCAGTACGCCAGCGAACAACAGGACTGGGAACCACCCGTTTGGCCACCGAAATCCTGAACCAACTATGGCACCGGGAACTTGGTCCTGCCCTGCCCGGAGACTCCCTGCCGGGCGAACGGCTTGAAGGTCTGCGCCAGGTAGATCCCATGCCGGAGTGGGTCTGGCTGCAGTGGCCGCTCGACGATCCTGCCCCGGACGATCTGCCGCATGACCTGTTCCCACCTGACGAGCTTGAACCATGTCTTGGCGCGGC
Organism: Pseudarthrobacter arbutini; assembly: GCF_054510915.1. Lineage (NCBI taxonomy): Bacteria > Bacillati > Actinomycetota > Actinomycetes > Micrococcales > Micrococcaceae > Pseudarthrobacter > Pseudarthrobacter arbutini. Next base: position 204,607 of record NZ_JBTNDQ010000002.1, read on the forward strand.
CAGGCCTGAAGATCCCCTTCCGGCTTGGAGCTGGCAACAGGCACCAGTCGACGAACCATGGCCGGAGTGGGGCGTCCCTCAGATGGTCTAGCTCCTCCGGGGCTCGGCTGCGGCGTCGGGACCGGACGCTCCAGTCCGCGTATGCAGCAATCACCGCTACTGCCGGTCAAGCGCGTCGAGCAGCCGTTTGACCGAGCCTCCAAGGTTCCATTCGACGCCGAGACGCTCCAGTTCGGCGCGCGATTCCCCGTCGACGGGGTGAAGCTGCGCACCCGCTTCCTCGAGGGTGGGAAGCGGGAGGTCGCGCACAATTTTCACCACCGTTGGCGCGACCGTCAGGTAGTCCGCGGCCGCGGCGAGCTTTGACCGCACGGACGCGGATACCCCGCCTCCCCCGTCAGCAGCCGCAGCGAGCAAGTTCTCCAGCGTGCCGTACTCGCCCAGGAGCGACGCGGCGGTCTTCTCACCGATACCGGCAACACCCGGCAGCCCGTCGGAGGCGTCGCCGCGAAGGGTCGCGTAATCGGCATACTGTTCGGGCAGCACGCGGTACTTCCCGACGACGACGACGTCCGTCACGACTTCGAGGTTCCTCATGCCCCGCGCGGTGTAGATCACCCGGACCTGACGGTCATCATTGACGGTCTGGAAAAGATCACGGTCGCCGGTGACCACATCCACGGGTAGGTCCGCGTGGCTGGCATAGGTCCCGACGACGTCATCGGCCTCGTGTTCCGCCGCCCCCACGATGGCGATGCCGGCGAGCTCGAGCACGCGGCGGATCATCGGAAGCTGCGCCTCGAGCGCGTCCGGGACGACCTCGACGTCAGGGGCATCCGGCACAAGCTCGGCAACCCGGTGCGACTTGTAGGTCGGGATGAGGTCCACGCGCCACTGCGGACGCCAGTCGTCGTCCCAGCAGGCAATCAGATGCGTTGCCCCGTATTCCGTGGTGAGGCGGGCGATCATGTCCAGGAGACCGCGAACCGCGTTCACCGGCGTTCCGTCAGCACGGCGGATCGTGTCCGGCAAGCCATAAAAGGCGCGAAAGTACAGTGACGCAGTATCAAGCAGCATCAGGCGGTGTGGCATACCTGATCCTGACACGGAAGCAGCTGCCGGGCTACGAGCATTTACCAGCGACAGAACGCTCCCTTGGGGTTAGGATGCCTCTATCGGTTCAAGCAGCGGGCCAACCTTCTGTGTTTGTGAGGTTTCCCCTTGGCCGAAGATGCACCCGTAAAGACCGCACCCCGCGTGCCCTTGAAGCAGGCTTCGGACCCGCACGCGCTGCCACGTCATCACGACGACGAACGGAACGACCCCGCCGCAGCGGCTGACCGGAAAGCTGCTCCCAACCCCTATGGATTCGACCGAGAGCACTGGCCGGGCCCCTGAGCCCGGGTGGTGTCCTGCGATGAGCGCGCGAACTCCAGGCTGACGACATGCCCCACCTCAGCGTCAACGGTGTTGATCTCTACTACGAAGAGAGCGGCCAAGGGACACCAATACTAGGCGTGCACGGAACACCCAGTTCGGCTGTGATGTGGGCGGACGCGGCAACCGAACTCGCCCGGCATGGCCGCTGCATCATCTACGACCGCAGGGGTTTCCACCGCAGTGCCCCGCCGCGGCCGTTCGCGACCTTGGATCTGGTGGATCATGTCGACGACGCAGCGGCAGTCCTGGCGGCGCTCCATGCCGGGCCGGCAATCGTGATCGGCCGCAGCACAGGCGGCCTGATCGCCGTCGAACTTGCCCGCCGTTTCCCGGACAAAGTCAAAGCCCTGGTCCTCCTGGAACCGGCGTTGTTCACCATCGCTCCGGATGCGGACGCGTGGGCCCGCGGCCTGCGCCGCCATGTGCTCGAGCGCACGAACGGTCAGCCCGGGCTTGCCGCCGAGGTTGTAATTCGGGAAGCCCTTGGGGAGGCGACATGGGAGTCGTTTCCCCCCGGGCTCAAACAGATGTTTGCTGGCACGAGCCACGCTGTCCTGGCCGAAATCAACGGCCACGGCCTGGATCTCAGCGACGATGCTTTGGAACTGAACGAGGAGCAACTCGCCGGGATCCGCCGGCCCGCCCTGATCGTCTCCGCCGAGGACTCCCCCGAGGCCTGCCGGTCCGTGAACGCACGGTTGTCGGGTGCGTTGCCCTTTACCCATACGGTTCTGGTCCCGGGCGGGCATCTCATTGATCCCGCCCATCCGGCTGTCCTGGACTTCATCGACCGCAACGCCGGACCGGACCCTTGGGCCTAGAAAGGTTGCCTTGATCCTGGCGGCTGCCCGGACCGTGCCGGCCGTCAGGGCAGAATAGACAGCATGACCCTTACGACCTTCGCCCTGATCCGCCATGGCCAGACAGACTGGAATGCGCAGCGTCGGCTCCAGGGAGCCACCGACATTCCGCTGAATGACGTCGGCCGCGGCCAGGCACGCGACGCCGTCGACGTCCTGTCAGACTACGAGTGGGATGCGATCGTGTCCTCGCCGCTTAGCCGCGCCGCGGAAACCGCCAGCGTGATTGCGGACGGGCTGGGGCTGAGCGTTACGCGGCACATTCCGGCGCTCGCCGAACGCAGCTTCGGACCGGCAGAGGGGTTGCAGGCCGGCCCCGAGCTGGAGGCCCTGCGCATACCCGGTGGTTACCGCGGCGCCGAAAGCGAGGAAGACGCGGCCGCGCGCGGGTTGGGTGCACTGGAAGCGCTAGCCGAAGAATTCCCCGCCCGCCGCGTCCTTGTGGTCGCCCACGGCACACTCCTCCGGGTGAGCCTTAACCGCGCCATCGGCCGCACATTGCACGGGATCGACAACGCGGTGCTGAACCTGGCCCACTACCATGCCACCGAGGGCTGGCACCTCGAATACTTCAACGGTGAGCGCGTAGTGGCTGCAGCCCAGGGCTGATAAACCTAGGCGTCCGCCGTAACCTCTAACGTGGCTGCGGCCATTTCGCCCAGCAGGCCCAGGACCGTTTCCGTTTCTTCCGGTTTCACCTGGTAGCGGACTACCACCTGGAAGTACGTCTCTGACATATCGGCATTCCTCGCTGTGGAAAGTATGGGCTGCTCCACTCTATTGCTCGCCGCACGGACCCATGAGCCGCCACCACAAGGGCGTAAGCCAGAGTTGCCGGCAGGCGCCACGGTGGTCTTGACCGTGACATCGGCGCTGGATAGCGTCGCGACTATGAGCACCATCTTTGGCGGCATGGCGGTCAGCCTCGATGGCTACATCCGTTCAGAGAACGGGGACCTGTCATGGCTGAACGATGCCATGGCCAAGAATGAGGATTACGGATTCGAGGCAACTGAGCGCAGAACCGGAGCCTATGTCATGGGTGCCAATACCTACCGGGAAATGGCGGCAATGGGCGGCCGGGGCTCCGCGGTTCCCACGTATGTTCTCTCCCACGATGAAACTCTGACCACGGGACGGAACACGCACCTGTACTCCGGCGATTTGCGCGATCTTGTCGCCCGGATAAAGCCCGCCATCCCTGAGGAGAAGGACATTTGCGTGTTCGGCGGCGGTCAGCTCATCACTGAATTCATCGAGTTAGGTCTGCTGGACGAACTGGCCGTCGCCGTCGTGCCGGTCATCCTCGGCGGCGGAGTGCCGTTCTTCGGCAGGATCAGCGAATGGAAAAAGCTTGCGCTCCGGGAGTGCCGCTCCTTTCCGTCCGGCATCGTGCTGCTGGACTACCAACTGACCGGCCCCACCGGCTAACGGGAACCGGCGCGGCCGAACGAAACGGAAGCTGCCCTATTCAACTCAACCCCGGCCAGCTACACTCAGAGCCGAGAGTCCGTGACAGCATCCGGACATCTGGAGAGAAACGGAGGTGGTTTTGATGACTGCTACAGCCCCGCGCCCAGAGCGCCCCGCACGCATCAAACCAATCACCACCGTCTCCAGCATCCGCACGGCGTAAGCGCCCAACACAGCAACGGACAGGCCCAACGGCCGCAGGGCTGCGCTGATTCCGGAAGTCTGGAGACCTCTCCCGAGGACTCACCTTGAACAATTCCTCAGGCACCAGCCTGGACAGCTACTCCCCATCAACCTCCGACTCGATCCCCGGCCCCGAAGGGCCCACAACGTACGGCTACTCCCCCGCCGTCGCGGGTTATTTTGACGCCCACCAACCCCAACACCGGACCCGCCACCCAGCGAACCAACACAGCGAGCGCGGACGGGTGGTGCGCCTGGACCGCAACCTCGTGCTCACAGCGGTCGGCGGCGAACTTCTCCACCTGCCGTACCCGCTCGACGCCGGCGTTCCGGTCACCGGCGACTGGGTCTGGATCGGGCCCAACCGCGCGGGCGGCCGCCAGATCACCGGGATCCTCCCGCGCCGGTCTGAGCTCAGCCGGAAGCGCGCCTTTGAAGATTCCTCGGAGGCGCAGGTGCTGGCCGCGAACATGGATGTGGTGGGTGTGGTGGTCCCGGTGGACCGGCCGCTCACGCACAACCGCCTCGAACGCACGCTCGTTGCAGCCTGGGATTCCGGCGCGGTTCCGCTGGTGATCATCACCAAAGCCGACCTTGCGGACATAGCGGACGACGTCGTCGGGAAGGTCATCCTGCAGGCGGCGGGCGTGGACGTGGTCACCACGTCAGCCGAGAACGGCGACGGGATCGATGCGCTGCTGGAGCACCTGCCGCCGCACGGCACGCTGGTCCTCCTCGGCCCGTCGGGCGCCGGCAAGTCCACGCTCATCAACGCGCTGGTGGGTCGCGAGGTCCAGCACACCGGTGAGGTCCGGTCCGGTGACTTCAAAGGCAAGCACACCACCACGTCCCGGGAACTCGTGCCGCTGGCGAACGGAGCCGTCCTCATGGACACTCCGGGCGTCCGGGGATTCGGATTGTTCGACGCCGGTGAAGGCCTTGGTGAGATGTTCGGGGACGTGGAGGAACTGGCCAGCCGCTGCCGGTTCGCTGACTGCGCGCACCAGCAGGAGCCCGGCTGCGCCGTGCAGGCGGCTTTGGCGGACGGGACACTCGGTGAGCGCCGCTGGCTGAGCTACGGCAAACTCCAGCGCGAACTCGCCGCCCTGGCCCGCCGCACCGATGCCGCCGCCCGCCGGGCCTACCAGCGCGAGTGGCACCAGAAGGTGGTGGTGGCAGGGAAATCGCAGCGTGCCGCTGAACGTGACAGTTCCGAGCGGCGGGAGGAGCAACGGTCCAAACGCAAGCGGCGCTGAGCAGTCATTGACCCTGATTGCGCACTGTAGGATCCGACGGCGGCGGGGGTCCACCCGGCGGCGGGCCTGCCGGCGGAAGGGGGCCGGCCGGCGGGGCCGGGGCAGGCAGCCTGGCGCCTTCGCCGGTGCCTGGCTGCCACGCCTGGAGTTCTGATGGGCCCTGGTCCAGGCGGAACGGCGGATATTCATCGCGCATCAGGGCTGCGTAGGTGATGACGCGGTAGATCCAGCGGTTGAAGCCCATGAGAAGGTCGAACAGTGGGCGCTGGTAGCGGCCGCTGAACAGCAGTATTACCGCCGCAACAAGGACCAGGAAGCCGAACAGTGAAAATCCCGTCCCGGTCTCATACCTGATCCCTGGGGTCTGGGGGTCGGTCCAACGGACGGTGCTGGTGCCGGTCAGCGCAGCAATGATCACGAAGTGCGGTAGGGCAAGGAGCCACCACTTGACCAGCACAAGCCCCCGGGACAGCCGTTCCGGGTAATCCACCTCGAAATCAGCAGGGTAGTCCGTCCTGGCAAGGGTGAAGGGCGGATACCTGTCCGTGCCCAGCGCCCCGTAGGTGTAGAAGGCCACCCGCCAGCCCCAACGCAGCACTCCCACGTTGAAGTTAAACAGGGAATGTGGATAGCGGCCCGTAAAACAAGATGGCGAACCCGGCAATGATGGTGACCACCACAAACGCGAACCACAGGAAGAACAGCACAACAAAATGCGGGATGGCCAGGAACCACTTCACCAGCCACATCCATCTGGAGAGCACCGGGTCGAGTTCACCGCGAAGCCGCGCCGGGTACGGCGACAGCCCGGCGGCAGACTGGACGTTTGGGGACTGGACGTTTGGAGCCTGGCTGGCGGGGCCCTGGTAGGCGGACGGCGTTGCGGCGCCGGGATACGCGGCCGGCACCGCAGCGGTGGGTGACGGTGTGTGCCTGCCCAGCCCCTGGGCGCCAAAGATCAGTAGTGGCACGCCGAGAACCAACAGGATGACGCCCGCTGTGAGCAGGCCGGCGGCAATCGGGCCGAACAGCTCGGACCGGAACCCGGCCTGCAGATCCGCCGAAACTCCGGCGCTGGCATCCGCGTTCATAACCACCACAGACCAGTCCCCTGCCTCGATTTTCCAATCCAGGTTCCGTTGGCCGCTGCCCGCTGTGGAAGCCGCCCAGAAGTCCTGGTCGGCGGGGGCTGACAATTGGGTTGTGCCCTGCACCTCGCGGTACTCGGCGCGGAACGGCCGGAACTCCACATCCCGCAATTCGGAGTAGTTGGAGCCGGCGAGGTAGCGGTCAACGTCCGCCCTGGGCGCTATGCCGACAAAAATGTCTTTGCCTGTATTGGCAGACTCAGCCCCTATCCGGATGCTGCCCACGTCGAAGGGCAGGGGTCCGGGGTAGGAGTCCCCTCGCATGTTGTCCGCCCTGGCGGAAACGATGGCTGTGGAATCGACAGCAAAGCGTTCCCTCGGAGAGGTGAGGTAGCCTCCGTCGTCCTGGAGCGAGTTGACCCACGAAGCGCCAATTCCCCCGAAGAGCAGCCCACCGCCCAGCATCGATAACAAAATGCCGAGAATGAGCATTGTGATGGAACGAGCACGCATGGGAGTCCTCCCTCGTCGTCGTTTTCCGGTTATTTGGGCGCCGGCCCGCCCCGCTTCAGTCCCGCCGGAGTCCTGCCTGAGGGCACCACTGTTGCCGGGATTCCAAAACAATGACTGCTGGAACACGGGCAGCCCCGGCTGTCTGGGGGCTGGTTCTCTGAAAACCGCCTTCCGATGGAACGGCATCCACGCGGGCCGGTGGACCGGGCTGCTGCCGGTGAAAACAGACTACGCCTGCAGGGGACGGCCATCTAGGTTCCGCAGCCTGATTGGGGGTTTTGGCCCCGCTATTGCCCTGCGGGCATCACCGGCGGCACGAACTGGAATGTCATCCCGAGCAGCCAGACCAGCAGCAGTACCACCGGCAGGTGGAACAGGAACTGCAGGAAGGTGAAGCCCACGAGGTCCCGTGCCCGGAGCCGCAGCACTGCGAGCAGCGGAAGCATAAAGAACGGGTTGATCAGGTTGGGCAGGGCCTCGGCGATGTTATAGATCTGCACGGTCCAGCCGAGGTTCATCTGCACATCGGTCGCGGACTGCATCACATAGGGCGCCTCCACAAGCCACTTACCGCCGCCGGACGGGACCAGCAGGCCCAGCACGGCGGTGTAGAGCGCAATGACCACAGCGAACGCGCCCCCACCGCCGATGTCCGAGAAGAACTCTGCCAGATGCGCGGAAATGGTCATCCCGCCGTGGCCGGTGGCTTTGGTCAGGATCGCCGCCATGGCCGCGTACAGCGGGAACTGGACCAGGATCCCGGCGGTAGCCGGAACAGCCTTGGTAACGGCCTGCAGGAATTTCCGTGGTGTCCCGTGCAGCACCAGGCCCAGGATCAGGAAGACCAGCAGGTAGCCGTTGAGGCTGCTGACCACGGTCAGGAACGGCTTCGTCAGGAACTGGGAGACCAACCAGCCCAGGGTCAGGATGCCCGCAAGGATCGGCAGGATCATGCTGTATTCGAGCCACTCGCCCGGGCGTGAACGGGGCGCCGATTCGCTGGGTTCGTCGTCGAGGTCGACGCCGAGATCCTCAGCTGTGCGGATCGCGCCGCCCTGGGGCGCGGAGAAATGTGCGATCACAGTGGTGAGGGCCATCAGGATGGCCAGGGTGAGCAGTGACTGCCAGGTGAAAATCGTTGTCCCGAAGTCCAGGATGCCGGTGATTTTCAGCAGGGCAGGCGGCAGCGAGGCAGCGGTGGCCTGCAGTTGGGCCGCGGACGAGGACAGCCCCAGCGCCCAGACAGCTCCGAGGCCCATAAACGCCGCCGCGCCCAGTGCACGGTAGTCCACCGTGAGGTCCTTGCGCCGCGCAATGGCCCGGGCCAGCAGTCCACCGAAGATGAGGCTCAGACCCCAGTTCAGGAAGGACACGGACATCGACATCAACGCCACGAAGCTGACCGCGGTGCGTGCCGTGGCAGGAATCAGCGCCAGCCGGTTGATGAGCTTCGCCACCGGCGGCGACGTGGCCACCACATAACCGGTCAGGACCACCATGGCCATCTGCAGCGTGAATGCCGTCAGATCCCAGAAGCCGTTGCCGAAAGAGTCGGCGATCGACTGCGGTGAAGCACCGATCGCCAAGGCGGCGACGGCGATGATGACCACACCGGCCAGGGCAAAGATGTAGGCATCCGGGAACCATTTCTCGGTCCAGGCCGCCATCCGTTGAGCTACTCTGGCGAGCCCGCGTTCTTCGGTTCCGGTCTTGGTCAGGACTGTGTCAGCCACAGCGGACTACCTCTCCATTGAGTGCAATTGCGTACCCGAGGGAGTCTAGTTCCGTTCCTTTGGGAACCTCGGTTAGCTGACGGCGCGGATCCTGACGGCGATGAAATGGCGGCCCGGAAGCTCCACCCGGAACCGCCCCGTCACCGTGCCGGGCAGGGTGTCAATGGTCATGTTCCAGGTGTCGATGATGTCCACCTGGTACTTTCGCCCGGCGGGCATCACGAAGTCCCTGTACGTGGGCTGGTTGAAGCCGAAGTAGTTGAGCTCGCATTCGTACCGGATGCCGGCCGTGGGGACGTCCCAGGAGCTGGGCAGCGGTTCCAGGAAACCGCCGGGGGTCTCGTCCAGGATGCGGCGAAGGAAGGCGATGCGCTCGGGGCTGCTGCCGTGGAAGTCTCCGCCCTTGGCCCACCACAAGACGTCTCGTTCGTGCATGTATATTTCGCCGTGGCCCACATAGCCGCCGCGGACGGCACCTTCCTCGTCGATGACCACCGGCTTCTGCCAGCGGTCCCGCCACTCCCCCGTGAACTCAGCGGTTTTATGCACATCCTGGCGCTGGATGCTGCTGTGCGTGACCCACGGCCGGCTGTAGTCGAAGAAGTCCTGGCAGTTGTGGATGGACATCAGATGCCCGCTCGGGTCGTTGGCCTGGACAATGCCGGCGAAGCGCTCCCAGTCCTCAGTGCTTTTGCGGAACAGCAGGTCGTATTCGTTGGCCAGGGACCACCAGATGTTCCAGTGTGAAGCCAGCCGGGCCACCGCGTACTTGAGGTAGCGGTCGTCCTGGCCCGGGGTCATGGTGGAGAAGCCCCAGCGGTCGTACGCGTGGAAGAGGATGAGGTCGGCTTCGATGCCGAGCTCGTCCAGCTGGCTGATGCGCTGTTCGAGGTGGCGGTAGAAGGCAGGGTTGGGCCGCTCGTAGTCGAAGCCGGCTGCCAGGGAGCCCTCGAACGGGTACAGGTCCGGTTCGTTCTCATTGAACAGGTACGACTTGGGGAAGACGCACATCCGCATCTTGTTTGCGCAGTGCACCGACGAGATCGATGCCGCCCTCAACCGCGCCCAGTCGCTGGGACCCGCCGGACGGACCATCGTGGCCTACGAGCCGCAATGGGCCATCGGCGCCCCGGAACCCGCCACCCCCGGACTACATCGTTGAGGTAGAGGGCCAATCCTTCATGTGCGCCGAAATCGATCCGACGGTCTTGTTCTGATAGGTACAGGGTGGAACCCTTGGGGGCCAACATTGTGGCAAGGGTTTCGGTCACGGCATCGACCGTCAGCTCGGGCAGTTCGTCAATCTCAATTTCGATATCACACTCAATGACCTCACCGTTGGTCGCCATTTGGGTTCCCCCCGCCAACAACGCGGATTCGGTGACCGCGCCCTGTCATGGCGGCCTCGAAGGCTTCTTCAAGGGCTGCCCGGTCCGGGGGTTGCAGGCGGGCATTCAGCGTGGCGATAACAACGCTGGTTTTCTTTTCTTGAATAGACCGAACATTATCCGCCCCTTCCTTAGCGATCGAGGATTACCAGAGCAAGTCGAGGTTGAGCACCTGGATTCCGTGCCTCCCGGACAGCCATGTCTCTATTACTTCGGCGAGGTCTGATTCGTGGCCAGCGAGTCCAAGTCGTTTCACTTCGTCCGACGCTGCGGGGATGTGGTCGTGTCCATCCTGCTGTGCACCGTGCGAGCATTCCGAGCACATCAACCGGATCCCGGACCAATCGTCGAGTCCGAGTCCCCGCTGCTCTAGGAGGTCCGATATTGCCTGAAAATCGTTGGCGGTCGCACCGACTACCTGGGCCTGCCATGTCGGCAGGCCGGATACTTCGAGACGTCCAAGCTCGTCGAAGACCGACACGTCCTGTCCGTCGAGCTGTCGGGTCCCTTTGGGTTCACCGTCGTGCAGGACAACGTCTCGGAACCGATGGCCGGACTCCGGCAGCGGAACGCTCGCGATGACTGCATGGGCCGGGCTCCGGCGCCAGCACCAGACCACCTCAGCATTCCCGGCCGAAAACAGCACCTGGTGAGGGAGGCTGGGCTGGTCGGGGTTGAGCCGGACCGAAGCCATGCCGCAGTCGACGTCGATGGGTCCAGCTTCAGCCCGAAACTTGTCCAGTCCGTAAGCGACCCACGCGTGCCGGGCGGTGGACCAGTCACCCACGGCTGTTGATGCGATGCCCAGGTTCCAGGCCGCCGGGTTGGCTCCGTTGAACTCTTCACCATCCTTCGCAGTGAAGAGTTCCAGCGCCCGTTTGTTGCGCTCCAGACTTTCCGGCCAGTTGCCAACGGCCTTGGACAGCAGACCGGCTTGAAACCAGCTGTAATAGGACTTCGGTGTCAGCTCCAGCAGCTCGGAGGCCAGCGCTGCCGCTAGGCCGACGTCTCTGGCCTCATCCGCAGCCTTCCAGGCTGACCACACGACGTGAGGTGACCGCTTCTTCCTAAATCCCATCCAGGTTCGTTCCACCATTCGAACAATATGCAGCTCGCCCAGCTATGCCGGGACGCCACGCGCAGCACGAATCAACGCGGCCGGGGTATCAGGGCATCCACTTCGCCGAGATCCGTCTCCCCTAGTCCTCCAGGACCCCGTTGCAGAGACGGTTGACCACTTCGGTCAGCATGGCGAGTCCGGCCACGATGTCCTCGTCGGTGGTGTATTCGTGTTCGTTGTGGGAGATTCCGTCCACGCTCGGGACGAACAGCATGACGGTGGGCACCAGGTCCTTCATGTTGATCGAATCGTGTCCGGCGAGAGTCATGACCTGCTTGCTGGACAGTCCCAGGTCCGCGGCAACCTTCGCTGCGAGCTCCACGCCTTCGGTCTGGTACGGGGTGACCGGCCACGAGTGTGAGTGGTTCCGCTCCACGCTGATGTTGGCGGCTTGTTCAATCGCCGGGATGCGTTCGTGAAGCAGGGCATCGGCCTCGGCCAGGACGGACTCGTCCGCGCTGCGCAGGTCCAGCAGGAGGTTGACCCGGGACGGGACCACCACGGGCGAGTTGGGGTACACGGTCAGCTCACCCACGGAGGTGTGCAGCACGCCGGGGAACCTGTCGGCCAGTTCGCGGGCGGCCACCACCAGCATGGCGGCGCCCAGGAGGGCGTCCTTCCTGTCCGCGATCACGGTGGAACCCGTGTGGGCCTGCTCGCCGTGGACCACAAACTCGTACTTGTTGGCCGCCCAGCTGGACTGCACCAGGCCGATGGTGATGCCATCACGCTCCATGCTGCGGCCCTGCTCGATGTGGATTTCGGCGCAGTAAGCGGCCGCAGGTCCGTCGTAGTCCCCCCGGCAGCCGAAATGTGTTGCGGTCCTGGCTGAGGCGGGACAGTGAGCAGCAAGGTCCTGGCAGGCACGCAGGTCCTTGCTGGCGTGGAGGCCGTCAGCTACCCCACCATCGGGCATTTCCTCGAAGACGGATTCGTTGACCCGGCCATCCAGTCGCTGCTGGACGGCGTGAAGGTGGCCGGGCCTGCGGTCACCGTCCGGATCGTCGGCAATGACGCGATCGCCATGAACCGGGCGCTGCTGGAGCTGTACCCCGGCGCAGTGCTGGTGGTGGACATGGACGGCGATCGCCGTCATGCCCCCGTCGGCGCGGTGACGGCCGCAGCCGCCAAGGCCCAGGGCGCCGCCGGCATCGTGGTGGACGGGGTGGCAACGGACCTGCTGGAGCTGCGGAGCACCGGCCTGCCGGTCTTCGCCCGCGGCACGTCATGCCTCACCACCAAGTGCCTGCACGGCACCGAGTCTGCGGTCAACCTTCCCGTGACATGCGGGGGCGTGGCCGTGGCCCCCGGCGACTGGGTGCTGGGTGACGATAACGGCGTAATTGTGTTGTCCCCGCGGGAGGCGGCAGCTGTCCTGGAGCAGGCGCTCGACTCCGATGCGGCCGAGCCGGAGCTGCTGGCACGGATTGCGGCGGGAGAACCGCTCAAGACGCTGCTGGCGCACTGACCCGTGCATGCACTGACTTGATTGTGCACTGACCAGCTTGTCCATTGAAGCGGCCGGCCCCGGCTAACTGCCGGGGCCGGCCGCTTCTGTGCGTGTCAACGCCACCACCACGCGGCATCAGGCGGCGAAGATGCTCCAGCCGGCCTGATGGCTGCTGCCCGGTTCCAGCTGCACGAGGTCCTGGCCGCTGTTGAAGGCGTCCGGTGGACAGGTCATCGGCTCAACCGCCAGGCCCAGCCTGTTGGGTACAGGGGCGGGTTTGTCTGCAGTATGTATCTGCAACCAGGGGCAGGTCCGGTCCCAGGCCATACCCACCCCGGTTCCGCCGGGGTCCCTGGCGATCAGCTGGGCGCGGCCGCCGTCGTCGAACTCAAGGTCGGTGAAGGCGTGGTCGATCTGTGTGCCGCCGATTGCCCGCGGCGCCCGGAAGTCGAACTGGTGGCCCTCCACCTTCCGGGTGGCGACCGGCAGCAGCCGGTCCGGCGTGACCTCAAGGAAAGACCCCGCAGGGATCCGGACGGTCCACTCATCCAGCGGCGCGGGTCCGGCCAGCAGGTATGGGTGCGGGCAAACCCCGTATGGAGCCGCCTCGTCGCCGGCGTTGGTTGCCGTGACAGTGGTGTGCAGCCCGGCGTCGTCCAGCGTGTAATCGACGTGGAGCCGAAGGTGGAACGGATACCCTGGGGTCCCGGCGATCTCACAGGACAGGCTCACCGCGTCGGCACCGCTGCGTTCAACGGTCCACAAACGGTCGAACGCGAGCCCGTGCAGTGCCGTGCCCCGCTCCGGTTCGTTGATGGGCAACTGGTGCTCGACGCCGGCAAACCGGTACGTGCCATCGGCGATCCGGTTGGGCCACGGTGCAGCGACGATCCCCCGGTAGTCCGGGATGGGCGCATCGGCGTCGAACGGCACCACCAGGTCCCGGCCCTGGAAAGCCAGCCGCCTGAGGGCACCGCCGCGCTGGACGACGGCGGCGGTGTAGTCCCCCGAGACGAGCTGAAAGTCGACGCCGTTCACAGGCCGCCGGCCAGCTTGTAGTAGGCGGCGTTCCAGTTGAGTTCCTTCTTGAACTGCTTGATGGTGGTGCCTTCATCGATGGTGAGGAGCTCGGTCCTGGCAATTTCGGCGAAGTCCTCGAACACGTCCAGCCCCACCTGCGTGGACAGTACCGTGTGGTGCGCAGCGCCTGCGGTGAGCCACGCGGCGGCCGAGGTGGCGAAGTCGGGTTTCGGCGACCAGAGGGCCCGGGCCACCGGCAGGTTCGGCAGTGGCTCGTCCAAGTCCACTACGTCGACGGCGTTCGCCACGAGCCGGAACCGGTCGCGCATGTCAGAGAGCGCCACCACAACGCCTGGGCCGGCGTCGGTGTCGAACACCATCCGGACCGGGTCTTCCTTGCCGCCGATGCCCAGCGGGTGGATCTCGACGCGCGGCTTCGTAGCGGTCAGGGACGGGCAGACCTCCAGCATGTGCGCACCCAGGATCTTCTCTGCGCCGGGGGTGAGGTGGTAGGTGTAGTCCTCCATCAGGGAGGCGCCGCCGGGCAGGCCGGCGCCCATCACCTTGGCGGCGCGCACCAGAATGGCCGTCTTCCAGTCGCCCTCGGCGCCGAAACCGTAGCCGTCGGCCATAAGCCGCTGCACGGCCATGCCGGGCAGCTGGCGAAGTTCGCCCAGGTCTTCGAAGGAGGTGGTGAAAGCGGCTGAGCCGTTCGCCTCCAGGAAGCTGCGCAGGCCCAGTTCGATGCGGGCACTGTAGCGCAGCGACTCGTGCCGCGCTCCCCCGGCCTTCAGCTCCGGGACCACCTCGTAGAGGCGCTCGTATTCCGCCACCAGGGTGTCGACGTCGGACTCTGCGGCGCCGTGCACGGCGTCGGCGAGCTCGTTGACGGACCACGTGTTGACGGAGACGCCGAAGCGCAGCTCCGCTTCGGTCTTGTCACCCTCAGTGACGGCCACGTTGCGCATGTTGTCGCCGAAGCGGGTCAGTTTCAGGGTCCGGACCGCGGCCCAGCCCGCAGACGCCCGCTGCCACACGCCCACCTGCCGCGAGACTTCCCGGTTGGACACGTGGCCCACCACGGTCTTGCGGGGAATGCCCAGGCGAGACTGGATGTAACCGAATTCGCGGTCGCCGTGCGCTGCCTGGTTGAGGTTCATAAAGTCGAAGTCGATGTCCGCCCAGGGCAGCTCAACATTGGCCTGGGTGTGCAGGTGCAGGAGTGGCTTGCGCAGCAGGTCCAGGCCCTGGATCCACATCTTGGCCGGGCTGAACGTGTGCATCCACGCCGTCACGCCGATCACGGAATCGTCCGAGTTCGCTTCCAGCGCGGTGCGGCGGATGGCGTCCGAATCGGTGAGGACGGGTTTCCAGACCACTTTGACCGGGACGTCGGAGGAGGCGTTCAGTGCGGCGGCAATCTCCTGTGACTGGGCGGCGACCTGCTTGAGGACGTCCTCGCCGTAGAGATGCTGGCTACCGGTGAGGAACCAGACCTCGTAGTGGCCGAGGGACGTGCTGTTGGCGTTGTTCATGGGTTTCTCCTGCGAAAGTTTGGGGGGTGGGCCGACGAGGGGCAGTTACTGGCCGTAGACGTTCTGGTAGCGGGCGTAGAGGGAATCGATCCGGGTCTGGTCGATGGCGATGGGTTCGCCGAGCTGGCGGGCGACATGGACGGTACGCGCCACTTCCTCGCACATCACGGCGGCCTTCACGGCGGAACGGGCGTCCTTGCCGATGGTGAACGGGCCGTGGTTCTGCATCAGGACCGCGGGCGAGGTGGAGTTCTTCAGCGTCTCCACGATGCCCTGGCCGATCGAGTCATCGCCGATCAGCGCGAACGGGCCCACCGGGATGGAGCCGCCGAACTCATCACCCATCATGGTCAGCACGCACGGGATCGACTCGCCCCGAGCGGCCCACGCCGTGGCGTAGGTGGAGTGCGTATGCACCACGCCGCCGACGTCGGGCATGTGCCGGTAGACATAGGCGTGCGCGGCCGTGTCCGACGACGGCGACAGCGGCGGGTTGCCCCACTCACCGTCCGCATCGCCATCCACCGGCACCCCGTGAAGGTCGGTGACCACCATCTGTTCGGGCGTGAGGTCATCATAGGAAACGCCGGACGGCTTGATCACCATCAGGTCGCGGCCGGGTACGCGGGCGGAGACGTTGCCGGCGGTCCACACCACCAGCTGATAGCGGGTGAGCTCGGCATGCAGGGTGCAGACTTCGCGGCGGATCCCGGCGATGGTGTCCAGTGTTTTTGCGGTCGCGGTGCTCATGCGGAGGCTCCAACGGTTGCGGGGGCGGCAGGTACTGCTGCGGTTCCGGCGCGGGACGCTGCGGCGGACCTGCGCTGGATGGCCTTGAGCCGGTGCATCACGTCGTTGGCGCCCCGGCCGAAGTAGTCGTGGAGCGTGCGGTATTCCTGGAACAGCTCCTCGTAGGCGGCAACGTTTTCCGGGATCGGCGTGTAGACGTCGCCGGGTTCCGAGCCCATGGCCGCCGCGGCTTCACGGATGTCGGCGTACTTCCCGGCCGCCACGGCCGCGTGGATGGCGGAGCCCAGCGCCGGGCCCTGGGTTGAGCCGATGGTGGAGAGCTGCAGTCCGGTGATGTCCGCGTAGATCTGCATCAGCAGCTTGTTCTTCAGCAGGCCGCCCGCCACGATGAACTCCTTTACGGGCACGCCCGAATCGCGGAAGGCGTCCACGATGGTGCGTGTCCCGAAGGCCGTGGCCTCCAGCAGTGCCCGGTAGGTGTCCTCGGGCTTGGTGGCGAGGGTCTGGCCCACCACCACGCCGGAGAGTTCGTGGTCCACCAGTACAGAACGGTTGCCGGAGTGCCAGTCCAGGGCGATGAGTCCGTGCTCGCCGATTGCCTGGTTTGCGGCCAGCTCGGTGAGGTATTCGTGAATGCCCAGCCCTGCTGCAGCGGCCGCCTGGTGGTATTCCGGCGGGACACCGTTCTTGGTGAACCAGCCGAAGATGTCGCCCACGCCGGACTGTCCTGCCTCATAGCCCCAGAGGCCGTCGACGATCCCACCGTCCACCACGCCGCACATGCCAGGCACCTCGCGAAGTTCCGAACCGTTCATGACGTGGCAGGTGGACGTGCCCATGATGGCCACCAGCTGCCCCGGCTCCACGGCTTTGGCTGCCGGGGCCGTCACGTGGGCGTCCACGTTACCGACGGCCACGGCGATGCCCTCCGGCAGGCCCGTCCAGGCGGCGGCTTCGGCGGTGAGGTAGCCGGCGGCATCGCCGAGCCGGCCGATGATGTGCTCGAGTTTGGTGCTGACGAAATCCTTGAACTCCGGGTTCAACGCGGCGAGGAAGTCCTCGGAGGGGTAACGGCCGTCCTGGTAGATGCCCTTGTAACCGGCGGTGCAGGCGTTGCGAACGTACTGGCCGCAAAGCTGCCAGACGATCCAGTCGGCCGCCTCCACCCAGTGGTCCATGGCGGCGTAGGCTTCCGGGTCCTCCTCCAGCAGCTGCAGGCCCTTGGCGAATTCCCACTCGGAGGAAATCAGTCCCCCGTAGCGCGGCAGCCAGGCTTCGCCGCGTTCGGCGGCCAGGGCATTGATCCGGTCCGCCTGCGGCTGCGCGGCGTGGTGCCGCCACAGCTTCACATAGGCGTGCGGGCGGCTGGCAAAGCCGGGCAGTTCGTTGAGCGGGGTGCCGTCGGCCTTGACCGGCACCATGGTGCAGGCCGTGAAGTCAGTGGCGATTCCGACGACGGCTGCCGGGTTGATCCCGGCGTCTGCGATCGCTGCGGGGACGGCGTGGCGGAGGACGTCGCGGTAGTCGTTCGGCACCTGAAGTGCCCATTCCCCGGGAAGCCGGGCGCCGCCGTCGCCCGCAACGCCCGCTACATCCGCCGGCAGGGCATCCGTGACCACGGCGTGCGGATAGTCGAAGACACCGCTGCCCAGTTCCTTGCCGTCACGGACCCGGACCACAACGGCCCGTCCCGAAAGCGTTCCGTAGTCCACCCCGATGACGTAGTTGTCTGTGCCGTCCACTGTGACGTCCATGAAGTCCTCCAAATAGCTGGTCCGGTGAGCGCGGATTGATTCAATTGTGAGCGCTAACAATTGGGACGTCAAGTGTCGGGGTTATGGCTGGGAAGATCAGGAGAGAATCAGGCGGGAGCGGACGTACTGCTGCGGACAACCAGCTCCGGCTCCACCATGATGGTGCCTGCGCCCGCGCCGCCCTCAAGGGCGCTCAGCATAACGCCCATGCAGCGCCTGCCGAGTTCCTCGAAGTCCTGGCGGACGGTGGTCAGCGGCGGCGTGAAGTAGCCCGACTCAGGCTGGTCATCGAAGCCCACCACGGAGACGTCGTCGGGCACGCGGACCCCCGCTTCGCTGAAGGCGCGCAGCAGGCCCAGGGCCATCTGGTCATTGCCAACGAACAGGGCCGTAGCCGTGCGTTCAGCGGCAAGCTGCCGGCCGATCCGGTACCCGCTGCCGGCGCTCCAGTCGCCTTCGATCAAGACGTCATCAGGCAGGCCGGCTTCGCGGAGCCGCTCACCCCACCCCTCGGCACGTGACCTGCCGTCCACCCAGTCCTGGGGCCCGGAAACATGGCCGATCCGGCGGTGGCCCAGGTCGATCAAGTGCGAGACCGCCAGGCGCGCTCCAAGCTTCTGGTCCACCAACGCTCCGCTGAAGAGCCCCCCGCCCGGCGCACCCACAAGGATCACGGGAACATCCAGGGTCAAGCCCTCCAGCGTCTGAACGGTACCGTCGTGGGGCACAATGACGATTATCCCGTCCGCGCCCTGGTCCGTGAGATGGCGGACGGCGTCCGAGATGGCACCCGCTCCGGCCTCCTTGATGCCCTCGATGCTCACAAAGTAGCCAGCCTCCCGGGCAGCCTGCTGGACTCCGAGGAGGGTGTTGGCAGGACCGTACTGCCCCATTTCGGCCGCGAGCACACCTATGGTCTGCGAACGCCGGGTGACCAGGCTCCTGGCGGCGGTGTTGCGCCGGTAGCCGAGTTCCGCAATGGCCGCCTCCACCTTTTCCCGGGTGGCGCTGCTGACATTGGGGTGGTTGTTGATGACACGCGAGACCGTCTGGTGGGACACCTTTGCCCGCGCTGCCACGTCTTCCAGGCGTGGCTGGCGTCGGTCAATGGTGTTGCCCATGTGAGGAACCCTTCGGTGGAAGACAAGGTGGTGTCCAACATTCTATGGCCGTGATCGATGCGGAAAGCTGCGCTGTCAGCCCGGTACTGTCGTCGCTACAGAGTGCACTCAGCGCACCTTCGCGGGTGGTGCGGGCAGGGCGCTGATGCCTGCCGGGTCCGCGAGCAATCGGGTAAAGGCCAACTCCGCAGCCCCGATCATCATGAGATCGGAGCCCAGCGCGGCACGGTAGATCCTGGCCCGGCCCGCAACCTCGTCCAGGGCCTGGGTGCGGAGCAGGTTGTCCAGCGTGTTCGGGGACAGTTCATGCAGAATGCCCAGGAACCCATCGAGGACGATCGCGTCCGGGTTGAACGTGTTGACCGCGTTGCGCAGCGTGATGCCCAGGTAGCCCAGCTGGCGGGCGATCTCCCCGGCCAGCTCGGCGGTGTCCTTCGCGCGGAGCGCCGCTTCGAGCTGGCCGGCGTCGCCGCCGCCCAGTCCTGCCAGGTCAAAGAGCCGGGACTGTGATACCTCGGTTTCGAGGCAGCCCGACGCACCGCAATGGCAGGTCTGGCCGTCGGTGCGCACAAAGGTGTGTCCCAGTTCCCCGGCATATCCGGCGGCTCCGCGCAGCAGCGCCCCGTCGGCAATAACGCCGCCGCCGATGCCGCTGGCGCCGCCGTTGAGGTAGATCAGGTTGCCGCGGCCGGCGCCGGCCCCGAAAATGAGCTCGGCTTCCGCACCCAGGGAGGCATCGTTGTCCGCCAGACACGTGTAGCCGGTGGCCTCGGCCAGCATCCGGGCCACGGGCTCGTCGCGCCAGCCCAAATGCGGGGCGCGCCGGACCACTCCGTCCGCGCGGTTGACCAGGCCGGGTACGGCCATGCCGATCCCGACGATCCGGTACGAGGAATCCAGTTCCGAGCGCATCCCGGCAATGACGGCGGCAGCGATGTTGACGGCTTCGCTGGCTGTGGGGATCCGCTCCGTGGCAAAGCGGATTTTCTTCTGGACCTTTCCGCCCAGGCTCACCAGTCCGATGGTGACGGCGTCCACTTCCGGGTTCACGGCCAATGCCGCCGTGGACGGATCAGGCCGGACGTCCGGGCTGGGACGGCCCACCTGGGCCTCGCCCGACGGCGCCGCTTCATAGACGAGTCCGAGTGCCACCAGCTGGCCCACCAGCGTCCCCACCGTGGACCTGTTCAGCCCCGTCCGTCTGGTCAGCTCCGCTCGGCTGAGGACGCCATGGTGGTGCACCAGGGTCGCGATCAGGGCAAGGTTGTTCCGCCGCGACGGATCAGCGTCGCTGGCCGTTGCGGGGAGGCGGGTTGCTGAGGACATCATCCGTGACAATATCAGCAGCCGAAGACCGCGTAGTCCAGGAACCGGTTGCGGAACTTTCCGGCCGGATCCAGCCGGCCGGCCAGTGTCCGGAAGTCATCAAAGCGCGGATACAGGGGCCCGACGGCGGCAGCACCGCCGTCGAACAGCTTTCCCCAGTGAGGCCGTGCGCCAAAGGGCGCCAGCTCCGCTTCAAGCAGTGGCAGTACCGCCTCGACCGCAGGCTGGTTCTGCCGCCAGGTGAAGTGCAGGCCGATGCCGTCGCGACCATAGTTTGGGCTCAGCCACAACCGGTCTGCAGCAATCGTTCGGATCTCGGAAACCAGCAGCAAAGGCGTCAGGAGCCCGGAAAGTCTGCGTAGTGTGCGGATGGCATCCACAGCGTGTTCCCGGGGCACCAGGTACTCGGACTGGAGTTCATCACCCTTGCTGGGCGTGAATTCCATCTTGAAGTGGGCAAGCCGGTCCGACCATGGCCCCGGCATGCCGAGCTGTTCAGTGCAGTTGCTCCCGGATACGCCCGGGAGCGGATGCCGGGCCGACAGGGCCGGGGTGCCGCCGAAGAAGTCCTGCCTGCCGGCCGGCCCGCCCGGATCCGCCACCCGGCTCTTCAGCCAGGCCTGCCCTACGGTACTGCCGCTCCAGTCGGTGAAGAGGCTGACGCTGTACGCGGAGGACGTCACGTCGTCGAAGTTTTCCAGCATCTCCTCCCAGTCCGGGTTCTCAAAAACGTGCTGGGCAACCTGGAAGGCCGGCTCGATGTCCAGGGTCACGCTGCTGACGATTCCCAGGGCGCCGAGTCCCACCACCATGCCGTCAAAGTCCGTGGTTTCGCCGCGGCGGGCGGTGAGGATGCCGCCGTCGGCGGTCACGAGTTCCAAACCGGCGACGGCGGTGGCCAGATTCCCGTTGCCGTCACCGGAGCCGTGCGTGGCCGTGGCCACCGCACCGGCCACCGAAATGTGGGGCAGCGAGGCCAAGTTGTGCAGGGCGAAGCCTTGCCGCTGCAGCTCCGCGGCGAGCGTCCCGTACCGCGTGCCTCCGCTCACCGTGACGGTCATGTTCTCAGCATCGACAGTGATGGCCGGATCCAGCAGGTCCAGGGCCGCCAGCGTGCCCGAGGTGTCGGCGATGTCGTTGAACGAATGCCGGGATCCCAGGGCGCGGATGGACCAGGCTCCGGCCAGCAGTTCCTGCAGCTCCTCCACGGTGCGGGGGTGAGCGATCCGTTCCGCCTGGTAGCTGAGGTTTCCGGCCCAGTTCCGTTCCTGCACGCGCTGTTCAGTCACGGCGTGAGTCCTCCATGGAGTCTGGTGATCCGGTTTGCTGTTCTGCACAACATAACAGCTGCGAGCGCGCAAAACCAGATATTTCGCGGGAGTCGACGTCCGGCACTCATCCCGGCTCCAAAGTGGTTAGTGGTTGACATCACGGATATTCATAATATGTTTGTGTGCAGAACAAAATAGCTGCGGCTCACCAAAGGATGCGGCATGCACTCCTTTCAAACCTAGCAACGGAGCATTCAATGACGATTCAGCCCACCCGCGAAGACAAGTTTTCCTTCGGCCTCTGGACGGTCGGCTGGGAGGCCCAGGACCAGTTCGGCTCCGCCACCCGCCCGCCCCTGGACACGGTCGAAGCCGTCAACAAGCTGAGCGATCTGGGTGCCTACGGCATCACCTTCCACGACAACGATCTCTTTCCCTTTGGCTGCTCGGCAGCTGATCGCCAGCGTGAGATTGACCGGCTGAGCGGCGCGCTCAAGTCCACGGGGATGATCGTTCCCATGGTCACCACCAATCTGTTCAGCCACCCGGTTTTCAAGGACGGCGGCTTCACCAGCAACGACCGCGGCGTCCGCCGCTTCGCCTTGCGCAAAGTGCTGGACAACATCGACCTCGCGGCTGAACTCGGCGCCGAAACGTTCGTGATGTGGGGCGGCCGTGAGGGCAGCGAGTATGACGCCGCCAAGGACATCCGCGGCGCCCTGGAGCGTTACCGTGAGGCCGTGAATCTGCTCGGCGACTACGTTACAGACAAGGGCTACAACATCCGCTTCGCCATCGAACCGAAGCCGAACGAACCCCGCGGCGACATCCTGCTCCCCACCCTGGGACACGCCCTCGCGTTCATCGAGACCCTGGAACGTCCCGAACTCGTGGGCGTCAACCCCGAGACAGGCCACGAGCAGATGGCCGGCCTCAACTTCACGCACGGCATCGCCCAGGCCCTGTACCAGGGCAAGCTGTTCCACATCGACCTCAACGGCCAGCGCAGCATCAAGTTCGACCAGGACCTGGTGTTCGGCCACGGCGACCTGCAGAACGCGTTCTCCCTGGTGGACCTGCTCGAAAATGGCGGACCCGACGGCGGCCCCGCCTACAGCGGCCCGCGCCACTTCGACTACAAGCCCAGCCGCACCGAGGATATCGACGGTGTGTGGGACTCCGCCGCCGCCAACATGCAGACCTACCTGCTGCTGAAGGAACGCGCGAAGGCCTTCCGCGCAGACCCGGAGGTGCAGGAAGCGCTGCTGGCTTCCCGCGTTGCCCAAATCAACGAACCCACGCTCAACCCGGGCGAAGGCTACGAGCAGCTTCGCGCGGACCGTGCTTCCTACGAGGATTTCGACGCCGATGCCTACTTTGGCGGCAAGGGCTTCGGATTCGTAAAACTCCAGCAGCTCTTCATTGAGCACCTTCTCGGAGCGCGCTGATACTGTGGCGGCTGCTTCCTTGAACCTTGTTGCCGGGGTTGACTCCTCTACCCAAAGTTGCAAAGTTGCGGTCTTGGATGCCCAAAGCGGTGTCCTTGTCCGCGAGGGCCGGGCGAGCCACCCGGACGGGACGGAAGTCCATCCGGACCATTGGTGGCGGGCCCTGGCCGAAGCCATCGACGACGCCGGCGGGCTGGCGGACGTGGACGCGCTGTCCGTCGCGGGCCAGCAGCACGGCATGGTCCTGCTGGACCGCGACGGAAACGTGGTGCGGCCCGCGCTCCTGTGGAACGACACCCGCTCCGCGGCAGCTGCAGCGGCACTGATCGACGAGGTGGGGGCCGGGGATTTTGCCCGGCGGACCGGTCTGGTGCCCGTGGCGTCCTTCACGGTCACCAAGGTCCGCTGGGTGAGGGACAACGAGCCCGAAAATGTGGCCAGGGTGGCCGCCGTCGCCCTCCCCCATGACTGGCTGAGCTGGCGTCTGCGCGGATACGGTCCGGCCGGGGCCAGCCCGCTGGGCCCGGATCTGGACGCCCTCACCACGGACCGCTCGGATGCCAGCGGGACCGGCTACTGGAGCCCCGCATCCGGCAGCTATGACCTCGACCTGTTCCGGCTGGCCTTCGGCAGGGACGCACGCGAAGCACGTCACGAGCCGGAAACGGCTGGAGCTGCACGGGTTTCGGCTGCCCGCGCGTTGGATGGGGCTGTCATCCTGCCGCGCGTGCTGGCCGCCGGCGAATCCGCCGGCCGTGTTCATCCGCTCTGTCTTGCCGGGAGCAACACCCACGCAGGCTCAGTTACGGATGCTGGCGCAAGTGGTGGCGGCGGGCGGGGTGAGATCCTGCTCGGCGCCGGCGCCGGGGATAACGCAGCCGCAGCTTTGGGCCTGGGTACCAGGCCCGGGGATGTGGTGGTCTCGGTCGGCACCAGTGGAACTGTCTTCGCTGTCGCATCCGAAGCTGGCCATGATCCCAGCGGAACAGTTGCCGGCTTCGCAGACGCAGGCGGCGACTATCTGCCCATCGCCGTGACGCTGAACGCCGCCAGGGTGCTGAGCTCCATGGCCGCGCTGCTGGACATCGGTTTTGATGAGCTCTCCCGGCTGGCACTGGAAGCGGCGCCCGGGGCTGGCGGCGTGGTTCTGGTGCCCTATTTTGAGGGCGAACGCACCCCCAACCTGCCGCACGCCAAGGCCAGCCTGCACGGCCTCAGCATCGCGTCCGCAACCCGGAGCAACATTGCCCGGGCGGCCATCGAAGGGATGCTGTGCGGATTGTCCGGTGGCCTGGCAGCCTTGCAGGCGTTGGGCTATCCGGCACGGCGGCTGCTGCTGATCGGCGGAGCCGTGCAGAACCCGGCGGTACAGAAGATCGCGTCACAGGTGTTTGACCTCCCGGTGGTGGTGCCAAGTCCCGGCGAGTACGTGGCCCGCGGCGCCGCCGTACAGGCCGCATGGGCACTCACGGGAGCCCGTCCCGACTGGCCTGTGGCACTTGCCGCGGCACCGGCGTCGGACTTTCAGCCCGTCATCGGCGAGCAGTACGCGCGGGCCTGCGGGCATATTGCCCAGGACAGCCGGGCCGCCGTGTCTTCGACCTCCAGCTAGCCTACCTCCAGTCAGCACCGTGGTGGGTCGCTAAGGTTCTCCTGTAAGGATGAAGTCCCCAAGAGCCCGAAAGTGCCATATCCAATGCCCAGTAACACGTGGGATCGCCGAAGAGTTCGCTGCTGCCTGGAACGCGGCGGATCCGGAGGCCTTGGCGGCCCTCTTTGTAGAGGACGCCGACTTCGTTAACGTTGTCGGTCTTTGGTGGACGAACCGGCATCAGATCCGTGAAAACCATGCCATTGGGTTCCGGCGCATGTTCCCGGACACCGTGATGGTGCTGGAGCGCGTCAGGGTCCGCGACCTCGGCACTGAGGTGGCCGTGGTTCACGCCCGGTGGACCATGACCGGGCAGATTAACCCCGCTGGGGAGAAAACAGGGACGAGGCGCGGAGTCATCAGCTTCACTGCCACCCGCCAATCGAATAGCCATTGGCTCGCAGTAAGCGCCCAAAACACCGATATCGTCCCCGGGACGCAAACGCACGTTTCCTCAGAAGAAGGACTCGTCCCTGAGACTTACTTGTCTCGGGCACATTCCTAGCCGACACCGTAGTGGTTCCGACGCCGACGACAGCAACGCCTGGCAACGCCTGGCAACGATCACACAATTGACCACACCCATTGACGTCGCAAGGGATATCTGCAATATTCCTTCGTATACGATTTCGTACTCGATGAGGAGCAGCACTTGGATCAGGTCACCGAGCACACTCTGGCCGCGGCCCGCAAGGTCATCGCGGTGCACATCAATTACCCCAGCCGGGCAGCCCAGCGTGGCCGCACGCCGGAGCAGCCCTCCTACTTCCTGAAGCCCCCCTCCTCGCTGGCGCATGGTTCGGCCGAGGCCCCTTCCGTTGTGGAGCGTCCGGCCGGCTGTGAACTCCTCGGCTTTGAGGGCGAGGTCGCCCTGATCATCGGCAAGCCCGCCCGACGCGTCGTTGTGGAGGACGCCTGGAGCCATGTCGAGTGGGTGACCGCCAGCAACGACCTCGGCGTCTACGATCTCCGCTACGCGGACAAGGGCTCCAACCTCCGGTCCAAGGGCGGCGACGGCTTCACTCCGATCGGTCCCGGTTTGATCCCCGCGGATGCCGTGGATCCGGCCCAATTGCGTATCCGCACCTGGCACAACGGCGATCTGGTCCAGGACGACACCACCGCGGACCTCCTCTTCCCGTTCGCGCGCCTCGTCGCCGACCTGTCCCAGCTGTTGACGCTAGAGGAGGGCGACATCATCCTGACCGGCACCCCCGCCGGCGCCTCCGTGGCCAAGCCCGGCGACGTCGTCGAGGTTGAAGTCAGCACGACGACGGGAGCCACCGGCGGCGCTGAAGTCACCACGGGGCGTCTGGTCACCCGGGTGGAGGAAGGCACGACGGCGTTCGCTGACTTTGGTGCGCAGCCCAAGGCAGATGACGCGCAGCGGGAGGAGGCGTACGGTTCGCGCGCAGCGGCGGGCCTGGCACTCGTGGAGGCTGCCGCCGTCGGGCATGTCCTGACCCCTGCACTGAAAGCCAAACTGGAAAGCGTCTGCACCGCCACGCTCTCCTCCCAGCTGCGCAAGCGCGGCCTGAACAACGTCAGCATCGACGGCCTGACTTCCACCCGCCCGGAAAAGCGGATCGTGGGCCTGGCCCGGACCCTGCGATATGTGCCCAACCGCGAGGACCTGTTCAAGACCCACGGCGGCGGTTTCAACGCCCAGAAGCAGGCAATCGACTCCGTCAACGAGGGCGAGATCCTGGTCATGGAGGCCCGCGGCGAGAAGGGCACCGGCACCATCGGTGACATCCTGGCACTGCGGGCCCAGGTCCGCGGGGCCGCGGCCATCATCACCGACGGCGGCGTCCGGGACTTCGCCGCCGTCGCGGCCATGGACATGCCCACGTACTACGCCAATCCGCACCCCGCCGTCCTGGGGCGCCGGCACATCCCGTGGGACACGGACATCACCATCGCCTGCGGCGGCACCACCGTGCAGCCCGGCGACATCATCGTGGCGGACTCGGACGGCATCCTGGTCATCCCGCCAGCTCTGGCCGCAGAGCTGGCGGACGACTCCATCATCCAGGAGCGTGAGGAAACGTTCATCGCGGAAATGGTGGCGCAGGGCCACAGCGTGGACGGCCTCTACCCACTGAACGCGGCCTGGCGGATGAAGTACGTGGGATGGGAAGCAGGCAAAGCCAATGACTGAGACGTTGATGGCGACAGGCAGCAAATCCGAACAGGCCTACGCGGCCGTCAAGGCCCGGATCGTGGACGGGACCTACTCCCCCGGCTACCGGCTGGTCCTGGCCGCCATCGCCAAGGATCTGGGCATCAGCGTGGTCCCGGTCCGTGAAGCGATCCGGCGCCTCGAGGCCGAAGGACTGGTGACGTTCGAGCGGAACGTCGGCGCTACGGTCTCCGGGATCGACCCCACCGAGTACCTCTACACGATGCAGACCCTGAGCATCGTCGAAGGAGCCGCCACCGCATTGTCCGCGCCGCTGATTGGCCCGGCGGACATTGCACGCGCCCGGGCCGTGAACGAGGACATGCGGGAATGCCTCCAGCACTTCGACCCCGTCCGCTTCACGGCGCTGAACCAGGACTTCCACAGCATCCTCTTTGAGCGCTGCCCAAACCCGCACATCCTGGACCTGGTCCACCGGGGCTGGAACCGGCTCGCCTCGCTGCGGTCTTCGACGTTCCGCTTCGTCCCGGGCCGTGCCCACGAATCGGTGGATGAGCACGAAGCGCTGCTCCGGCTCATCGAGGCCGGCGCCGGCGCGGAAGAGATTGAGAAATCCGCCCGCCGGCACCGCGCCGCCACCCTGGACGCGTACCTCGCCCAAAGCAACGCGGGGTCACCTAACGCCCGATAAACGGCCCCGCATGGGCAAGAAGTGACCCCGCGTTGCATCAGAAGCAAAGGAAGACAACAATGACGTTCACCGCCGAACAGACCACGAACCATTACGTACCGCAGGACCTCCCCAGCCACATCCAGCACTACATCAACGGCCAGTTCGTTGACTCCGTGAACGGAGCAACTTTCGACGTCCTGGATCCTGTCTCCAACCGGAACTACGCCACCGCCGCCGCCGGCCAGAAGGAGGACATCGACCTCGCCGTGGCCGCCGCCCGCGAAGCGTTCACTAACGGCCCGTGGCCGAAGATGAAGCCACGGGAACGTGCCCGTGTCCTGAACAGGATCGCCGACGCCGTCGAGGCCCAGGAAGCACGCCTTGCCGAACTGGAGACATTCGACACCGGCCTGCCCATCACCCAGGCGAAGGGCCAGGCGCTGCGTGCGGCGGAGAATTTCCGTTTCTTCGCGGACCTGATCGTGGCGCAGTTCGATGACGCCATGAAGGTCCCCGGCGCGCAGATCAACTACGTGAACCGCAAGCCGATCGGCGTCGCGGGCCTCATCACGCCGTGGAACACGCCGTTCATGCTCGAGTCCTGGAAGCTCGCCCCGGCCCTGGCCACCGGCAACACCGTGGTCCTCAAGCCCGCCGAATTCACGCCCCTGTCCGCCTCGCTCTGGGCGCAGATCTTCAAGGACGCCGGCCTCCCGGACGGTGTCTTCAACCTGGTCAACGGCCTCGGCGAGGAAGCCGGCGACGCCCTGGTCAAACACCCGGACGTGCCACTGATCTCCTTCACCGGCGAGACCACCACCGGGCAGACCATCTTCCGCAACGCTGCAGCAAACCTTAAGGGCCTGTCCATGGAGCTCGGCGGCAAGTCCCCGTGCGTGGTCTTCGCCGACGCAGACCTCGACGCCGCGATCGACTCCGCCCTGTTCGGAGTCTTCTCCCTCAACGGCGAACGCTGCACCGCCGGCTCACGCATCCTCGTCGAACGCGCCATCTACGACGAATTCTGCGAAAAGTACGCCGCCCGCGCCAAGAACATCGTGGTCGGCGACCCGCACGACCCCAAGACAGAAGTGGGCGCCCTGGTCCACCCCGAGCACTACGCGAAGGTGGCCTCCTACGTGGAAATCGGCAAAACCGAAGGCCGGCTCCTGGCCGGCGGCGGCCGGCCCGAGCACCTCCCGGAAGGGAACTACATCGCACCCACAGTCTTCGCCGACGTCGCCCCGGACGCGCGGATCTTCCAGGAGGAGATCTTCGGCCCGGTCGTCGCCATCACCCCGTTCGAGAACGACGACGAAGCCCTCGCCCTCGCGAACAACACCCGGTACGGACTCGCCGCCTACATCTGGACCCAGAACCTGACCCGCGCCCACAACTTCTCGCAGAACGTCGAGGCCGGTATGGTCTGGCTGAACAGCCACAACGTCCGCGACCTCCGCACCCCGTTCGGCGGCGTCAAAGCCTCCGGTCTGGGCCACGAAGGCGGCTACCGCTCCATCGATTTCTACACCGACCAGCAGGCCGTGCACATCAGCCTCGGCACGGTTCACACCCCCAAATTCGGCGCCTGAGCCACCCAGCCCTTTCAAAGAAGAGAGAACCCCATGACGAACTTCGTTCCCACCCCCACCGTCCCGGCGCCAGACATTGTCCGCTGCGCCTACATGGAGATCGTGGTCACCGACCTCGCCAAATCCCGCGCGTTCTACGTGGACGTCCTCGGCCTGCACGTGACTGAGGAAGACGAGAACAACATCTACCTGCGGTCCCTCGAGGAGTTCATCCACCACAACCTGGTGCTCCGCAAGGGACCCATCGCCGCCGTGGCCGCTTTTGCCTACCGGGTGAAGTCCCCCGCCGAGGTGGACGCCGCCGAGGCCTACTACAAAGAACTGGGCTGCCGCACCGAACGCCGCACGGAGGGCTTCACGAAGGGCATCGGCGATTCCGTCCGGGTCGAGGACCCGCTGGGCTTCCCCTACGAGTTCTTCTACGAGGTAGAGCACGTGGAGCGTCTCACCCAGCGTTATGACCTCTACTCCGCCGGCGAACTGGTCCGCCTGGACCACTTCAACCAGGTCACGCCGGACGTGCCGCGCGGCCGCAAGTACCTGGAGGACCTCGGCTTCCGTGTCTCCGAGGACATCCAGGACTCCGACGGCGTCACGTACGCCGTGTGGATGCACCGCAAGCAGACCGTGCACGACACCGCCCTGACCGGCGGCAACGGCCCGCGCATGCACCACATCGCGTTCGCCACGCACGAGAAGCACAACATCATCCAGATCTGCGACAAGATGGGCGCCCTGCGCATCTCGGACCGGATCGAACGCGGCCCCGGCCGGCACGGCGTGTCCAACGCGTTCTACCTCTATATCCTGGACCCCGACGGCCACCGGATCGAGATCTACACCCAGGACTACTACACCGGCGACCCCGATAACCCCGTGGTCACCTGGGACGTCCACGACAACCAGCGCCGCGACTGGTGGGGCAACCCGGTGGTCCCGTCCTGGTACACCGAGGCCTCCCTGGTCCTGGACCTCGACGGTAGGCCGCAGCCCGTCGTCGTGCGTGAGGAAAAGAGCGAAATGGCGGTAACTGTGGGTGCCGACGGCTTCTCCTACACCCGAAAAGACGCCGAAAGTGCAGCGGAAGGCTTCAAGCTTGGGGCGCAGCTGTAGCCATGCTGGACGCGAAGACGATTGAGGCCATCGCCGACGAACTCTTGGCGGCCGCCCGGACCCGCACCCCGGTCCCCCGCCTCACGGCCCGCTACCCGGAGATGACGGTGGAGGACTCCTATGCCGTGCAGCAGCTGTGGCGGCGGCGCAACGAGGACGCCGGCCGCAAGCTGGTAGGCCGCAAGATCGGCCTCACCTCCAAGGCCATGCAGGCCGCCACCGGCATCACCGAGCCGGACTACGGCGCCATCTTCGATGACATGGTGCTCGGAACCGGCTGCTCGGTGGAGTGGGACCAGTACACCCATCCCCGGGTGGAAGTGGAGCTGGCGTTCGTGCTGAAAAAGGACCTGTCCGGACCCGGTTGCACCATCTTCGACGTCCTGGCCGCCACGGACTACGTGGTGCCGGCCCTCGAGATCCTGGACTCCAGGATCGAAATGGAGGGCCGGACCATCGTGGACACTATCGCGGACAACGCCGCGATGGGCGCCATGGTGATCGGCGGCAACCCCGTAAAGCCCGACGCCGTGGACCTCCGCTGGGTCTCGGCCATCCTCTACAAAAACCACACCGTGGAGGAAACCGGTGTTGCCGCCGGCGTCCTGGACCACCCCGCCAACGGCGTGCACTGGCTCGCCAACAAGATCGCTGCCCACGGCGATGGGATGAAAGCCGGGGACATCATCCTCGCTGGCTCCTTCACCCGCCCGCTGTGGGTGTCCAAGGGCGACACCGTCCACGCCGACTACGGACCTTTGGGGGCCATCACATGCCGCTTCGAGTAGAACCCGGAATTCCTGACTACGCGAACACGTTCCGCGACGCCCTCGCCGCGGCTGACCGCCCCCTGGCGGGAATGTGGGTCTGCTCCGGCAGCCCGCTGATCGCTGAGCTCTGCGCCGGATCCGGCCTGGACTGGCTCCTGGTCGACGCCGAACACAGCCCCAACGGCCTCGAATCCATCCTGGCCCAGCTCCAGGCGGTCAACGGCTACCCGGTCCAAGTCTTGGTCCGGCCACCGGTCAACGACACCGTGCTCATTAAGCAGTACCTGGACCTGGGAGTGCAGAACCTGCTGGTCCCGATGGTCAATTCCGTGGCGGAGGCGGAAGCAGCCGTCGCCGCCACCCGCTACCCGCCCCAAGGCGTCCGCGGCGTGGGATCCGCCCTGGCCCGCGCCGCCCGCTGGAACCGTGTCCCGGACTACCTCGCCCGGGCGTTAGAAACCGTCAGCGTCACGGTGCAGATCGAATCGACGGCGGCCGTAGAGGCCGTCGAGGAGATCCTGGCCGTGGACGGTGTGGACGGCATCTTCCTTGGGCCGTCCGACCTCGCGGCTTCGATGGGCGTGCTGGGACAGCAGGAACACCCCAAGGTGCGTGCCGCAGTCGAACACTGCCTTGCGGTCGCAAAAGCGGCCGGGAAACCAGCCGGGGTGAACGCGTTCAACCCGGACACCGCCCACAGCTACCTGGCGGCCGGAGCCGCCTTTGTCCTGGTGGGCGCCGACGTCGCCATCCTGGCCCGCGGCTCCGAGGCACTGGCCGCCGCATTCACTACGCGCTCCGACGGCGAAACCCCCGCCAGCTACTGACGAGGGAACACCACGGATCGGCTCAGGTGGGGCCGCTGCCCGGCGGACCGCTGAGTACGGTGGGGATGTACTCAAGCAGCTGGAGCCGGCCGTCGAACGTCCTGCTGTTCACCATTTCGAGCGAGATGTCCGGATAGCCGTCGTAGATCCGTTCCCGCCCGGTGCTGCCCGTAATCACGGGGAAGACGACCAACCGGAACCTGTCCACCAGGCCGGCGGTCAGCAGCGACCGGCAGAGACTGAGGCTGCCCAGGGTGCTCAAGGTCCCGGTCCTGGTCCGTTTCAGCTCCGCCACGGCCGGGACCGCGTCCCCGGTGACCAGCTCCGTGTTTGGCCACGTCAGGGGCTCCTGCAGGGTGGAGGAAAAGACCACCTTGGGCACGGCGGCAAGGCCGGTAAGGCTGGCCCCCTCATTCTCGGAGAATCCTGACGCGCCGGCCGCGGCTTCCTCGGACATGCTGGACATCAGCCGGTACGTCTTCGCCCCGAGGAGGAAGGTGTAGTCCTTCTCCCCCTCCTGCCCGAGCCACGCCAGGTATTCCGGCCCCTCCAGCCCCCACCAGCCTGGCCATCCCTCAGCCGAGGCGTACCCGTCCAGTGAGATGATCAGGTCGACCATCAGGTCCGCTGATGACGCCTCTGCAGTTGTCTCGCCCATGGCCGTCTCCTCGATTGATCGACGTCGGCACCGCGTTGTACAGGTGTGGCATCGGCGCCCGTGCCGGCAATGCTAGCCCTGCCGCGCTCAGACGTTCAAGGGGGCCGCGTTGGCTCACCGGTTCGGGACCAGCTTGGGCGCAGCATGTCGCGTGCCCAAGCGACCGACGTCGCGTTCCCCACCCACCGCCAATACCCGGTTCCGCCCTTCAGTCACCGGGTGGTAGCGTTCCGGCATGGACGACTCCGCCGGATTGGCCATGGGGTTCAACGAGTGCATCAACGCGCGAGACCTGACGGGGCTTGGGCGGCTCATGGCCAACGACCATTCCTTTATCGACACCGACGGCAACGCCTTCATCGGCAAGACTGTCTGCATCGAAGCCTGGCGCAGCTTCTTCGATTCCTTTCCCGGGTACCGGAACATCTTCGAAGCCGTCTTGGCCCGAGGGGACAGAGTCACCATCGTCGGCCACACGGTGTGTCCGGGATTCCCCGCTCTCGAGGGACCTGCGCTGTGGACGGCTGTTGCCGCCCGCGAAGGGCTAACCGAATGGCGGGTCTACGAGGACACGTGGGAGGAGCGACGTCGCTTGGGCATCGACGATGAGTGGTTCGTCCACGCTCGTCCGCCGTTCAATGGCGAAGCTCCGGTCAGTTAGCGACTGACCGGAGCTTCGACACGTTTAGGAAGCTATGGCGTCACGTAGCCGCCGAAGAGCGTGCGTGCAGTGACCCCGTCCATTCCTTCGTAGTCCGTGATGATGTGCTGCGCTCCGGCGGACCGCAGCCGGTCTTCGGGGCAGTACCCGCTGAGAACCCCGACGGCGATGCACTCTGAGGCGACGGCGCTGGCGATGTCGTATTCCGTGTCGCCGAAGTAGAGCGCCTGTCCTTCCTGCCGCAGGCCCTCAAGTGCCGTGACCTTGTCCGTGGCGCCGGTGAGGACCTCGTCGAAGCAGTCCGTCAGGCCGAAGTACGCCAGCTCGTCGCGCAGATACTGCTCTCCCGCCGCGGAGATGACGGCGCAGTACTCGCCGGCGTCGTGCAGGGTCCGGAGGAAGGTGGCCGCGCCGGCGCGGATAGGGGCGTCCCGTGAGGCCATGGCTTCGTTCCAGTGGAACGCTGCCGTTGCCAGGTCGTCCCCGGAAACACCGAGCCGGAGAAACATCTCGTCCATCGGGAGGATGAACTTGCGGTCGAATTCAAGGGGATCGATGCGCGGCGCCCCGAGGGCATCCAGGGCGGCGTTGGTGGCGAAGCATGCCCGCGCGGCGTCGTCGGCTATGGTGCCGTTCCAGTCGAACAGGAATTTCATACGGCACCCGCCATTGCCGCCGCCGTGAGGCCCAGCCCGGCAGCCGTTCCGGCCCGCAGGCCCTCCGGGCCGCTGAACCAGTGGATCTTCTCGGGGAGGGCCCACAGGCTCACCCTGGAGTGGAGATCCGGGCGCTCATCCGGGCGGCACGAGAGCAGCACGACTTCATCTCCCAGATCAACGTGGACGGTCCGTAGCGGACCGTTGGGCTCCACCAGGATCGCCGTCCCTTCCGATGCCCAGGCGTCGGCCCGGCCCGGGGTGCCCAACAGGACATCCTCCGGCCGGATGCCCACCTTCGCGTCGGAACCCAGCCCGGAATCCGTCCCGGCAGTGCCTCCTTCCGGGAGCTGGATGCGTCCGAACGCTGAGGCCAGCCGGCCCGGCTGGTCAGGGGTGGTCGCCAGCAGGTTCATCGGGGGTGCCCCGATGAACCCGGCCACGAACGCCGAAACCGGCTCGTCGTAGAGTTCGTCCGGAGTTCCCAGCTGGATGATGCGCCCGCGGTTCATAATGGCGATCCGGTCGGCTATGGACATGGCGTCCTGCTGGTCGTGGGTCACGGTGACCCCCGTAGCTCCTTCCTGGCTGATGAGCTGGTGGATTTCCGCCCGCAGCGAGATGTGCAGCTGGGCGTCCAGGCCGGACATGGGCTCGTCCAGGAGGACGACGCCGGCGTGTCTGGCCAGTGCCCGGGCCAAGGCTATGCGCTGACGCTGGCCACCGGACATCGCCTTGGGCCGCCGGTCCAGCAGGTCTTCCACGCGCATGCGCACCGCGGTTGCGCGGGCCCTCTGTTCGGCTTCTTTTTTGGAGAGTCCAAGGCCATGGCGCAGCCCCAGCGTGATGTTGCCCAAGGACGACAGGTGGGGATAGAGCGCGAAGTTCTGGAAGACGATGGAGATGTCCCGACGGTGTGCGGGGACGCCCAACTGGTCCGCGCCATCAAGCAGAACGCGTCCTGTGTCCGGTTCCTCCAACCCGGCAATGATGCGCAGGAGGGAGGACTTGCCGGAGCCGGACGGGCCCAGGATGGCCAGGCTTTCGCCGTCGCGGATTTCAAGGTTGACACCGTCAAGGGCGGTGACCTTGCCGAAGCTCTTGGAGATGTCTTGGAGTGAGATGGAGGGCATGCCTATTTCCCGAGGAGGGCGTTGATGGTTTTTGCTGCTGCCGGCACTGCATCTTCGGCGGACTTGCCGGTGCCCATCTGCTGGAGCATGGTGCGGAGGGTGTCGACAATGGGGGCGGTCTGGGCTCCGGCGAAGCCGCTCCAGACGGTCAGCGCCTTGTTGTAGGTCCAGGCGTAACGCATCTGCGGGGCGATGTTGTCGCCCTTGAGGAGCTCTTCCGTGGCGAGCTTGTTGACCGGGATGTAGCTGTAGTCCTTGCCGCTGCTCAGGAGCGAGGCATCCTTGGTCAGCATTTCAGTGACCATGGCCTGTGAGAACGCGGCCTTGCAGGAGTCTTCGGAGATGACCACCCAGCCGTTGCCGCCTGCGGGGAGGGCGCCCTCCGGGCCGTTCAGGCCGGGAAGGTCGATCGGGGTCCAGTCGAGGTCCTTCGGGGCGTTCTTCAAGACTTGGGCGATCCGGGACGTGGTGGCCATCTGGAAAGCCAGGTTTCCGGCGACGAACTGGGCTTGGCCGTCGTCCATCTTGACATTCAGTGCGAGCTTTTCCTTTGCAAGGGTGGAGATCAGGCCAATGGCCTCCCGTCCCTTGGGGGTGTCGAAGCCGAAGGATCCGTCGTCGGCCACGAACTTTTCGCCCGAGGACTGGACCAGGGCCTGGGAGAACCAGTCCGGGAGGTCGTCAGAGGCGATATTGATGCTGGGCTTGCCGGTTTTCTCCGTGACCTTCTTGGCGACCTCGACCACTTGGCCGAAGGTTTTGATGCTGGCCGGATCAGTGATGCCGGCGTCTGCCAGGAGCGTCTTGTTGACCAGCATCACGGGGGTGGAAATCTGGAACGGCGCCAGGTAGCTCTTGTCGCCAACCTTGCCGGCGGAGAGGAACTGTTTCTGGTAACCGTCAGGAAGCGTTGCGGGGTCAATCGTGGCGGGGTTGAACGTGTCCGTCCAGAAACGCAGCTGCCCGAGGCCGGTCATGATGAGGTCCGGCCGCTTGCCGACGGCGGAATCCGCCACGATCTGCTTGGTCAGGTCCGAGTAGTTGCCGCTCTGCGCGGGCACGGCGTCGATGGTCAGTCCCGGGAACTTCTGTTCCATGACCTTCTTGGCGTGCTCGACGGCGGGCGTACCCTGCGGCGCGAAGGCCAGTTTGATACTGGTTCCGGCGGGTGTGCACTTGTCGATCGCTGAGGCCGCGGCAGCCTGGTTGGCGGGGGCGGATTCGGTGGACGTTCCGCAGGCGGACAGGCCCAGGGCGACGGCGGTCAGAACGGACGCCGTGGCGATTGCTTTGGTGCGCATTGTTTTTTCCTTGGTTGGTTGGTGGCGCTGCTGTGGGAGGGGTTGGAGGAATGGGGATGGAGGGAATGGTTTGAGGGGCTAGCCGGCGACTTCCGGGCCGGCCATGCCGCGGACAAAGTGCCGTTGGGCGAGGAGGAACAGGATGATGACAGGCGCCGTGACGATGGCGGCGGCGGCGGCGAGTGCCGGGTAGTCGAAGCCGGTGTCTGCGTTCTGGAACATGGCAAGCGTCAGCGGGGGTGTCATGATTTCCGGGCTGCGTGCGACGAGAAGCGGCCAGAGGTAGTCGTTCCAGTGAGTGAAGATGGACAGCATCGAGAAGGCTGCGATCGAGGGCGCGGACATGGGGACCACCACCGAGGCAAGGGTCCGCAGCGGCCCGAGGCCGTCGGTGCGGGCGGCTTCCATGATGGCGTCAGGGATGGAGAGCATCTGTTGACGGAGCATGAAGATTCCGATGGCGCTGGTGACGAAGGGCAGCGCCAGGCCGATCCTGGTGTCGCCGAGGCCCAGCAGGTTCAGGCCCACGAAGGTGGGGATCAAGGTGGCCTGACTCGGGACGAGGAGGCCGGCCAGCACGAGGCCCAGCAGGACCCCGGCTCCGCGGAAGCGGAATCTCGCGAGGGCATAAGCCGCCGGGATGCACGTCAGAAGCTGCAGAAGCAGGATCCCCAGGGTCACTGTGATGCCGTTCAGCATCGCGGAACCCAGATTGGCGCGATTCCATGCCCGGGCGAAGTTGGACAGGTCCAGCTCCGCCGGGATGAGGCTCAGCCCCGTCAGGGCATTGCCGTCGGCGGGCGCCACCGCGGTGCGGAGCATCCAGTAGAAGGGGATCAAGGCGAGGATGACGGCAACGGCTCCGAGAACCAGTCCGAGCGGCTTATAGAGACGGATCATGACTCTTCCTTGGGGCTGCGGCCTCGGCCGATGATGCCGATGGCCAGGAGGATGGCGATGAGGGTGAAGGACATGGCAGAGGCTTCGCCCACGCGGAAATACTCGAAGCCGACCCTCTGGGCGGCGGTCATGGCCACCTCCGAGCTGCCCAGCGGTCCGCCGTCGGTCATCACATGGACGATTTCGAACACCTGCGCCGCACCAGTGATTGAAAGGACGGAGACGAACACGACCGTGGGCTTGAGCATGGGCAGGATGATGGTGCGGAGCTTCGCGAAGCCGCGGATTCCCTCCACCGCTGTGGCCTCGTGGACGGAGCCGGGAATGGTGGTGAGACCGGCCATGAACAGCAGGGTACACAGGGATGTTGCCCGCCACAGTCCCACCAGGATCACTGTAGGCAACGAGGTTTCGGCCTCCTCGAGCCAGTTGACGGGGGCGAGCCCGACGATGGCCAGGGTTTGGTTGGCCAGGCCGCCCTGCAGGGCGAAGATCCATTTGAAAACCACCGCCATCGCCACCATGTTGGCCGTCATTGGCAGGATGAGTGCTGTTTTGGCCAGCCATCCTCTTCTTCCAAACCGCTCCATCAGGAGCGCCAGGAGCAATCCCAGCACCATGGACGGAATGATCGTAGCCACCGAGTAGATCAGCGTGTTCCACGCGGCCTGCTGGATCAGGGGGTCGCTGAGCACGGACTTGTAGTTGTCCAGACCGGCGAACTTCCAGGGCCCCTTGGACAGCGGGATGATGAAGAAACTGCCGAACAGGGACAACAGCGCAGGGCCGTAGACAAACAACAGCATGCCCAGCAGCGCGGGTAGAAGCAGCAGGTAGGGCGTGAGGCTGGGCCTGGGCGCACGCGGTGTTCGCGGCGCCAGCCCATCGACCGGCGCTGGACTATCTCCAGATGCCCGCTGTTCAAGCTGGGGTCGCTCTTTCATCACGGGCGTTGTCATGATGAGGCGCCGATTTCCGCTCGCGGGCCTGAGGGCACGTCCAGCGACAGGACGCCGCCGTCGACGCCGACCGTCAGGTAGCCGCCGTCGGCAGCTACCAGCGGCGCTGCGAGCGGAACGCCGATCCGGAACTCACCCGCCGGGGTGCCGTCGAGGCGATAGCGCCGGATGACGCCGTCGAGTCCGGGGAGCAGGAGTGCGTCCTCTGCCGCGACATACAAAGGCGCCGCCATGACAGGGTGGGCCTTTTTGCGGTAGGCGGTCATGGGGAAGGGCGCGACTCCGTCCACGGCGACGTCCCAGAGCTGGGCACCGGTTTCCCGGTTCAGCATCCGGATCCCGCGGCCGGTGACCGTGACGACATAGCCGTCGGGCGTGACGACGGGTGTTGACGGGCTGTACCCGCCCTCATGGTCCGCCGCCCACAGCACACGCCCGCTTGCGCGGTCCAGCTTGACGGTGCCGCCGATGGCGGGAAGGAGGATGCTGTCGTCGGCGGCGTCGAACACGGCCGTGCCTGTTACACGGAGCTTCCGCGCAGTTTCCCAAGGGTCATCTTTCAGGGCCGGCACCGCCCACAGGGATTCGCCGGTGTAGAGGTCGACGGCGATCGGCGCGTTGGGCGTCGGCCAGAAGCCAACCACCACTGTCCGTCCGAGGATCAGCACACTGGAGTGGGTAACGATGTTGTGGTGCGGGGACAGATCGGTCCTGCGCCACAGGACCTCGCCGGTGGCGGCATTGAGGGCACGGAGGTCGCTCTGGTCGCCCAGGACCACGATCCCTTCCGAGGCTACGGGCGACTGCCAGGCAAAGCGCCGGTATGGGTCGGTGGACGGTGTGGTCCACATGCGATCACCCGTGGTGGCGTCGAGTCCAGCCACTGCACCGTTGACCTCTGCGACCACCACGGTGCCGTCCACCTTGAGGGGCGTGGTTTTGACCGCTGACGCCGTGCGGGCTGACCACAGCAGGCTGCCGGTGGCGGCGTTGAGCGCCTCCACACTGCCCGCAGGCTTGTCCTCGATCTGGGACCCGGCCAGGACCATGTCGTCCGCAACAGCAACGCCTGCGCGGTGCCCTGCACCGGCCAGCTGGTGCCGCCAGCGGACCTGCGGCTGTTCGGGCTTGGCGTTGTAACCGGCGAAGGTGGCCTTGTCCACATCGAAGGCGTGCTCGGGGTTGTGGAGGTAGCGTGCCGGCATGGTGCGTGAGTTGAGCGTGATCTCCGTGCCATCCCAGAGCACTTCCCGGAACATCGGCGGCGAGTAGTCCAGGCCGGCGAAGAAGGGCGTAGGGCTGTTGACGTGCAGGACGCCGTCGATGTCCACCACACGGGAGGTGTGCCAGTGTCCGGAGAACGTGGCCAGGGGTATGCGCGGCAGCCTGTCCATGATGGAATGGCCCGGCTGGTCATGCATGCAGAGGATGTACGGGGTACTCTCCCCCGCGGCCGCGAGGTCGTTCCGGAGCCATTCCTCCTGGGCCGTGTGGTCCAGGCCGAGCTCGTGGGTGTGCCAGTCCATCACCACTACGTGCAGTCCCGCGACGTCGTAGGAGAACCAGCGGGGGCCCACCATTGCTTCGTAGAGCTCCGGGTTGCCGTCGTTGATGATGTAGTTGTTGCGCGAGACCAGGCCCTTGAGGCCCGGGTGCATGTGGTCGTGATTGCCGGGCACGAGGTTTACCGCGACCGGGGCGTCCGCCACAGCATCCATGAGCTCAACGAATTCGTCGGGACTGCCGTGATCAACGAGGTCTCCGGTGATAATCACCGACCGGCTGGCTGGGGACAGCTGCGGAAGGTCCTGGAGGAACTCCTTGAGCTGGCTGGCCTGGGTGAGGCGGCCGTAGTCGAAGGACCATTCGGACTCGCGCTTGGCATCGATGTGTGTGTCCGTGATGTGCATGAACTGGTAGGGCAGCGGCTGTTCGTCCGGCTCCAGCACGAAGGTGATGGCCGTTTCCTCAGCCGTGTCGGCGTCGATCCGGGCAAACCAGCGGTCGGTGGTCCAGCCCGTGGGGCGGGTGAGGGCGATGAACTGCCCGGCGGGCTCCAGACTGAACGCGCCGCCGTCGTCCGTTATGGCGACGTCGCAGCCGTTGGTAACGGCGACACCGGGGAACGGCGCTCCGGCGCTGTCGGTCACGAGGCCATGGATGAATGTGGGCATGGGGGTCTCCCGGGAATGAGGTTGGTGTTGGGAAAGAGGGTTAGATTCGGTGGCCGCGGGCCAGGATTTCGTTGCTCGACGCCAGGGTCTCGGACCGCCCGGGCGAGGCGTGCGCCAGCACCACAACGAGGGCGTCGAGGACGGCCAGGTGCACCACGCGACTGGTCATGGCGTCCACGCGATAGGCGGTTTCCTGGCTGCCGGCAACAACCACGTAGTCCGAAATGTCGGTCAGGGGTGTTCCGGCGAAGCTGGTGACCGCCAGCACCGTGGCCCCGGCGTCGCGGGCGGCACCGGCGACGGCAAGGGTTTCCACGGTGGAACCGGTGTGGGAGACGACCAGGCAGGCATCCCCCGCCGTCAGGTGGCTCGCCATGACATGCTGGACGTGCGCGTCCGCCGGAAACACAGCTTCCACCCCGATCAAGGCCAGCCGATAGGCCACATCCGCGGCCAGCGGAGCGGAAGTACCGATGCCGGCCACCAGGACCCTGCGGGCTTCGCCGAGCACTCCCGCCGCGGCAGCAATGGCCGAATGATCGATGTTGCCGGCCGCCGTGGCCAGGGCTTCCGCCGACCCCAGCACTACCTTTCGGCTTGCTGTCTCCGGCGAGTCCCCGGCGTCGACGTCCGTTGCCGTCCGGACCGCCTGCGTGGGAGCCGAGCGGCTCAGGGTCAGCTTGAGTTCCTGGAAACCAGCGAGTCCCATGGCCCGGCAAAATCGCACCGCCGACGCCGCGGAAACACCCGCCACTACCGCGAATTGGCCAATGGACTGGTTGATCAGTCCGGCAGGATCGTTGAGCATCGCCTTGGCGATCCTCAGTTCGACCGCGGTGAAGGAAGCGAGGTTTTCCCGCACCGCTTCCAGGAACTGCTCGCGGTGGGCTGTGGCCGGTACTTGCTGAGTTGTTGTCACACCAAAAAAGCTACGGATGCCAGGTCAACGGCGAAAGGCACAAAGGTAAACGGAGAAAAAATATTTCATAGACGCCTGCGGTGGGAAACATAGTTTCACAGCCGCGTGGGCTTGGCCGCCCGCTCGTTGTCAGCGGGTGAGGACGAAGGCGGCAAGGATCGCGGTGGAGGCGTCGCTGAGCCAGTGGACGGCTGTGGAGGCCAGGAGCCGGCGACGCAGCAGCACGAAGGTCAGTGTCAGACCAGCGGTGACCAGGAGTGCACCAAGTAACCGAGAGATGAGGTAGGTTCCGTCGGGAATGAAGGGGATCATCAGGTGCTGTGCACTCCAGAAGCAGACGACGATGGCCGCTCCCCTCCAGGCACTGCCCGTGAAGGCCTGAAGGCGTGGCAGCAGGAAGCCGAGGTAGACCATTGCTTCTGTGAACGCCCAAATCACCGGCCACAGGGTGCTGCTGTAGATCGCAGCCCACAGCGGCAGGTGAATGGCAGTCACCTGGGGCGGGAGGGCTCCGGGCCCGTAGAAAGGAAGGGTGGCCAGGCTTGCGGCCGCGACTGCGGGCAGCAGGGCCAGCAAGTACACCGGAATGGCACGCAGTTGAGGGCCCCAGTTGGTGCGGGTGAGACCGAACACGTCGCGGAGGCGCAGTCCTTCCCGGCGGAGCAGCAGCACCAGCAGGACCAGGCACCCCGCGTCGGTGAGCGTGCCGTAGACGGTCCACCAACCCCGGGAGGATTCCCAGGGAGTCGGGTCGCCTGTGGCCCACAGGATGCCGGCCGTTGTTATCTGCGCCAGGAAGGACAGGAGGGCCCGGGCTGGAAGGAACAGCAGTACGGGCCACCACGACAGGTTCCGGTCCGAATACTGAATCCGGAGAGCGGCGGGTGCGCTTTTCATGAACTGATCTCCCGCCATGGTTCCCCACACCGCGCCGCGTCGCTTCGTTCCAGGCTTAATGGATCGGCATTCTTCACGGCGCGGCATTCGCACTGGCCGCGCGACTGATTGAGCGTATCTGCCAGGGTATCGGCGTGTGCAAACTGCGCATGAACGGTGGCGCAATGCTTCAAGGCGGTCAGCAGCCGTCCCGTTGAAGCTTTCGCTATGTTTCGAGGGTCGCCTGGGCCTGCGGTCGGTGAGAACATACAGGCATGGCATCCATACAGCGCATCCGCCCCCAGGGGCTCATCTCGAGCCCGGCCTTCAGCCACGTCGCCATCGTGCCGCCCGGCGCGACCACCATCTACGTCGGCGGCCAGAACGCCGTCGACGCCGACGGCGCACTCGTCGGAGAGGGCGACGTGGCCGTCCAGTCTGCCCGCGCCCTCGAGAACGCACGGACCGCGCTCGCCGCAGCCGGCGCTACCCTCGGCGACGTTGTGCAGTGGACAGTGCTCTTCGTCGATGGAGTGGACCTCGCGGCGGCGTACGGGGCGATTGCATCGGAACTCGCGTCCGACGAACCGGCCCTGGTGACCGGAGCGCAAGTCGCGGCGCTGGGCGTGCCCGGGGCACTGGTCGAGATCAGCGCGGTCGCCGCCGTTATGCGGTGAAGGAGATCCCGGCAAGCAGCTGGCCAAGCATCAGCTCGTAGTGCACCACGCTGCCATAGCGGCTCATCGGCCCCGCCAGGGAGGCGGTGAGCGGGAAGGCCTGCGCCACACCCGGGTCGACGAGGTCCTCAGCCAACGTATCCCCCGCACCGCCGGTCCGGGCCACCACGAACGATGCCCAGCCGTAGTTGAGGCCGATGATGCCACTGAACGTTGCCACGGCCGCGTCGCCGCTGATCCCGCCGCGGTCCAGGATCCGCAACGCCCACTCACCGATCGGCAGAGCATTGGGTCCGGGCACGGGATGGGCGAACAGCGCGGTGACTGCCCATTGGTGGCGGCCGAGCATGTCGCGGTGGTTCCGGGCGAACACCCCCAGGTCCTGGATCCAGCTGGCACTTTCCGACGGCGGTTCCATGCGTCCCAGCACCCGGTTCAGCAGCGCGTCGACCAGCTCGTCCTTGGTACTGAAGTAGCGGTACAGCGCCATCGGCGAAGACTCCAGTTCGGTGGCCACGGCCCGGATGGTCAACGTCTCGATCCCCTCTACGGCCACCCGCTCGGCGACGTCCAGGATTTCCTCGACGGTGAGGGAGTTGCGTGGACGCCGGCTGCGGGGGGCGGACACTGCTCCAGGCATGGACTCAACTTTCTCTCGCGGGCTCTTGTGTACATTGTACGTTAAGCGTAACGTACAACGTACACAAACCGTTTTCTCCTAGGAGATTCCTATGTCATTCCTTCGCTGGACGCCTTCCTTCCTTGGCTTCCCGCTGGGCGGCTGGCTGGCCTTCCAGCTGGTCGGCTCGGCCAATAGCCCGCTGAGGGCCGCTGTGGCGGGAGCCATCGCCGGCACCCTGATCGGCGCCGCCCAGTGGCTCACCCTGCGGCCGGCGGTCAGCTGGCACTTGATAGCCGCCAGCACTCTTGGGATGGGCGCCGGGAGTGCCCTCGCCGCCATCGCTACGGGTTCGGCGACGTCGGTTGGCGCCCTGGCCGCGACCGGCCTCATCGCCGGGACTGCCGTGGGAGTGGGCCAGGGCCTAGCATTCCGCCGCGGCTGGCAGGTCACCGCGCTGTGGACGGTCACGGTGGGTGCCTCATGGGCTCTCGGTTGGACGGTCACCGCCAATGTAATCGTCGACGCCGACCGCGGCTACGTCGCGTTCGGCTCCAGCGGCGCGGTGGTGGCCACTGTCATTACGGGCCTGGTCCTGCGCCGCGTTCTCGGCGCCAGAGCCGGACTGTCCGCTCCCACGGCGGTGCGGGCCGCCGTCGGGCGTTCAGCTGACGGCCAGTCAGCCGGCACCGGAAACGCTGCCGGGGCGCAGCCGTGAACACCGCCGTCGCGGCCGGTGTGCTGCTCATCGTCCTGCCGCTGGCATTCAATGCCGCGTTCGCTGCTCTGGCCGCGAAGTTCGATTATCCGGACATCCTCCGCAAGCCCACCCAGGAAATCCTGCAGCGTTTCCGCAACGGCGGGTCAGGCCTTGTACTGCTGTGGTGGTCGTTCGCGATGACGGCGGTGCTGCTGGCGCCGGCGGCGGTCCTGCTGTCCGGCGTGCTGCCCGGAGCGGACTCAACCCTGCTGGTACTGGGGTCGGCGGCGGGCGTGCTGGCCGCCGTCGTTCAGTTCCTCGGACTCATCCGCTGGCCGTTCCTGGTGCCCTATCTCGCCCGTACGGCGACCGCCCCCGATGCCTCCGCAGCACGCCAGGAAGCGGTGGACGTCGTGTTCCAGTCCTTCAACCGCTATCTGGGCGTGGCCGTGGGCGAGCATCTGGGCTACCTTTTCAGCGGCGCGTGGAGTGTGCTCGCCGGTGTGGCCATGATCCAGAGCACCGCAGTTCCGGCTTGGCTCGGGATTGTCGGGATCGTCGTCGGCGCAGTGCTGGCACTGTGCTCGCTGGAATTTGTGGGATCGTTCGAACCGCATGGCTGGAAGCTGGCCGCGACGCTGACGCCGGTGACCTATGTGGTGTGGTCACTCTGGCTGGTGGCAGTCGGCGTGGTCCTCCTGCTTTGAACTGCGCGCACATAAAGGACGAGGCTCCCGCTTGGCGGTTCCTCCTGATGCAGCCATTCCGCACCGGGTCTGGCTGGGACATCCGATCGTTGCTAGCGTGGCGCCATGAGCCCGTCAAAGACCCCGGCCGAGATCCTCGACATTGCCGGCACCGAGGTTCGGATCTCAAGTCCGGACAAGATGGTGTTCCCCGAGCCCGGGCTGACGAAGCTCGACCTGGTCCGCTACTACCTCGCCGTCGCGGATGGTGCGCTGCGCGGCGCCGGCGGCCGGCCCATGGTGCTCAAGCGCTTCCCGAAGGGCATCGACGCTGAACCCTTCTTCCAAAAG
Organism: Pseudarthrobacter arbutini; assembly: GCF_054510915.1. Lineage (NCBI taxonomy): Bacteria > Bacillati > Actinomycetota > Actinomycetes > Micrococcales > Micrococcaceae > Pseudarthrobacter > Pseudarthrobacter arbutini. Next base: position 249,375 of record NZ_JBTNDQ010000002.1, read on the forward strand.
CGCGTGCCCGAAAACCACCCCGCCTTCATCGACACAACAACGCTGCACTACGCGTCGGGGACATCAGCCGAGGAGGCCGTCATCCGGGATGCCGCGGGCTTGGCATGGGTGGTGAATCTTGGCTGCCTGGACCTCAACCCGCATCCTGTACGCGCTGAGGACCTTGAACACCCGGACGAGCTCCGGGTGGACCTCGATCCGATGCCGGGCGTTGACTGGGCCCAGATCGTTGATGTCGCGTATGTCGCGCGGGAGGTGCTCGACGACGCGGGGCTGGTGGGGTGGCCGAAGACGAGCGGATCGCGCGGACTGCATATCCTGGTGCGCATCGCGCCGCAGTGGTCGTTCCGCGAGGTGCGGCTCGCCGCCGAGACCCTCGCCCGCGAGGTGGAAAACCGCACTCCCGGCCTCGCCACCGCGCGCTGGTGGAAGGAAGAGCGCGGCGAGAGCGTGTTCGTCGACTTCAACCAGAACGCGAAGGACCGCACCGTGGCATCGGCGTACTCGATCCGGCCGTTGCCCAATGCCCGGGTTTCGACGCCGCTCACCTGGGCTGAGGTCCGCTCCATCCGGCCGGAACAGTTCACGGTCCGCACGGTGCCAGGGCGCTTCGCCGACGTGGGTGACCCCCACGCAGGCATCGACGACGCCGTCGGCACCCTCGATGGGCTGCTGGCTCTGGCGGCCGAGCTCGGCCCCGCTGAGAAGGCGCCCCGCAGCGGTGACGGCTCCGGCCGCCGGCAGTCGCTGATGCCGCTTATCGAGGTGGCCCGCACCAGGACCAAGCCCGAGGCGCTCGCGGCACTCGATGAGTGGAAGTCCCGGCACGTGGACCTCGTCCCGGCCCTGCACCCCGCCGATGTACTCGTCGACGGAATGCGCGGATCAAGCTCGCTCTGGTACCGGGTGCGGGTGAACCTGCAGCACGTCCCCGAACCGGAGCGTCCGCCACAGGAGGAGCTCATCGCCGACTACGACCCTTGGGCCGGCAAGGAGTGGCCCGGGCGCCCGGGATCCTGACACCGCAACGGAAACCGGACGTGCGCGCGTCGAGCGGGCTTCAGCGTTTCCCCCCATCTCTGCAAAATGTGATAGACGCCACAAGCCTTCGGCATCAAACTAGTTGGATGGAAGATACGGAGAAGCACGACACCATCGCCAAAGTCACCGACCTGCTCGCCGCACGCTATCCCGACGCACCCAGGCCGGTGGTCGTCCGGGTCGTCACAGAGGAATACGAAACGCTGGATGCCGGCCGGATCCGGACCTACATCCCGACCCTTGTCGAACACGGCGCCAGGAACAAACTCCACCGCGAGTTCCCCCGCCGCAACAGGGAAACCTGACGTCACGCCGAACCGCGGTTACACCCTTTCGAGAACAGGAGAAATCCCATTGTCCGAAGAATCAGTAAGGAACGTTGTCCTGGTGCACGGCGGCTTCGTGGACGGATCAGGATGGCAGGGCGTCTACGACCTGCTGACCGCAGATGGCTACACCGTCAAAGTCGTGCAGAACCCCACGCTGTCGCTCAGCGATGACGTCGCTGTTACCAAACGGGCCATCGCTGGGTGCGACGGCCCTGTGGTGCTCGTCGGCCACTCCTACGGAGGTGTCGTCGTTACGGAAGCCGGCACCGACGAGAAAGTCGCGGCCCTCGTCTACATCGCCGCATTCGCACCAGACTCGGGCGAATCCGTAAACACCCTCATCTCTGATCCCCCGCCCGGCGCGCCCGTTCCGCCGATCCTTCCGCCCCAGGACGGTTTCCTCTTCCTGGACCAGGAAAAATTTGCCGCTTCATTCGCGGCCGACGTGCCGCCCGCGCAGGCCGCATTCATGGCCGACTCGCAGGTCCCTTGGGGCGTCGATGCCCTCGAAGGAGCCATCACCCAACCTGCCTGGCGTTCCTTGCCCAGTTGGTACCTGATCGCCTCAGATGACCGGATGATCCCACCGGCCGCGCAACATGCCATGTCGGGACGAGCCGGTTCAACCGTGTCCGAAGTCGCGGCAAGCCACGCGGTTTATGTCTCACAGCCCCAAGCCGTGGCTTCAATCATCAAGGAGGCGGCAGCGGCCCGCTAGGCAAGCCGGCTGGGGACGTTTCCGCCGCGCGGGCCAATGCCGCCAATAGTGGCGGTAGCTTGGGATTACTTTTCCTTCGAAGCAGCCGAGGTACCGGAGGTACCGCCGATGCATGGCTTGTCGACGTCAATGGTTCTGATCGCCTTGCTGGCTATCGCAGCACCCCTTGCGGCCCGCTTCCTTGATCGAGTGGTCAAGGTGCCGATCGTGGTCTTCGAAATTGTCCTCGGAATCATGCTCGGCCCCAGCCTGTTGGGGTGGATCCAACCCGCCGAGTTCACGGATACGCTCGCCGATTTCGGGCTGGCCATGCTCTTCTTCGTTGCCGGCAACGAGATTGATTTCGCCCTAATCCGCGGCCGGCCCGCCAACCGTGCGTCTGCTGGCTGGGTCATCTCCTTGGCGGCAGGCATTGGCGCTGGCCTACTCCTGGCCCCCACGCCGGAGGCCGCCGTGATCATCGGAGTAGCCTTGTGTTCCACAGCTCTGGGTACGCTGCTGCCGATCCTTCGCGACGCAGGAGAATCGAAATCCCCGATCGGTATCGCGGTCACCGCACTGGGTGCGGTTGGGGGGTTCGGTCCTCTCGTTGCGATCTCGCTGTTCTTTAGTGGCAGGCAGTTGGGACCGGCAACAGCGGTGCTTCTCGGGTTTGTTCTCCTGACCGGCCTGGCGATTTATCTCGCGTCGCGCGCACGGCACTCACTGCTCCACTCCCAGGTCACCAGGACCCTCCACACCAGCGGCCAGTTCGCCGTCCGGTCCATCATCTTCATCCTCACCGTGCTCGTTGTGCTCAGCATGGTCGTGGGACTCGACATGCTGTTGGGTGCATTCGCCGCCGGAGTCCTCTGGAAAGTCGCCATCGCGCGCGCTCCCGAGCAAGACCGGAAAGTCATCGAGGCGAAAATCGACGCCATCGCTTTCGGATTCCTGGTGCCGGTCTTCTTCATCGACACAGGCATAGACTTCGACCTACGCGCGCTAACCGCCAGCCCCGCTGCGCTCGCACTGGTCCCCCTGTTTCTGCTCCTCTTGCTCATCATCCGCGGTCTGCCGTCGCTACTCGCTGCTCCCCCAAAGTCCAGCCGTGCCGACAAACGGGCCATCATCCTGTTTGGTGCAACAGGATTGCCGATTATCGTGGCGGTGACAGGCATTGGCCGGGACGAGGGGCTTATCTCAGGCGGAATCGCATCCGCGTTGGTCGGAGCAGGAATGCTCTCGGTACTCCTGTTTCCGCTGCTCGCACTCCGCCAGCATCAACGCAGACCATCAGGGACGCCGGCCCGGCAGAATGAAAGCCCCTAGGAGACCGGACGAGGAGGCCCGCGCGCTCAGCGTGCGCCGGGCCAGCCGGTGTTGGCCTCCGCCAGGTAGGCGGGGCCGTGCCGCCGTGGGCGGCGTCAGGGCCACGGCGGAAATACCGGACGACGGCGGCAGCCGCCACGGCGCGGATCTCACCAAAGTTGTCGGCTGAGAGCCCGGCACGAGGACCCGGACGCTGGACGTTAGCAAATAGAGCCATGCTGATCCGGCCCCAGGAGAGCACCGTGCGTTCGGGTTGGAGCCCGGGGTCCTGGTGCGTGGGAGCAGCCGGAGCTCCCGGAGCTCCCGGTGCTCCCGGAGCTCCCGGCACTAGTTCAGCGCGATCAGGATGATCACGACGGCTGCGGTGACTGCCCCGCCCAGGCCAAGGAGCGGAACAATGAGCGGCAGGGGAAGAGGTATTCCGTGCCGCATGCTCGACTCGATGGAGACCCACCGCACTGCGGCGCCGGCACTGATCAGCATCCCGATAGCCACCAGGAGGACTGCCAGCGCTTTGCGCAAGGGTTCGGGGAAGGCCTCAATGGCAAAGGCTTCCAGCGCCAGCCCGCCGGCCAGGAAGGCCAGGGCCGTGCGGACCCAAGCCAGGAAGGTTCGCTCGTTGGCCAGAGTAAAACCGCGGGTCCGGCTCTACGCCGCCGGGCAGCACTCTGCGGGCCAACCAGCCGCGTCCTTGATCCGGCTCGGTCATTGTTCTCCTTAAGGCAAGGGGTTCCCCGTCGTATGCCGCCGGAATAGCTCTTGGATCGGTGCCGACATCTGCCGGCCCTGCCCGGATCAGGCTTAGCGAATCCCGCTGTCAACAACCAGCGTGATGTGAACGGGCCTGTCCGAGATGACCACCAGCTCGGTAGCCGTCGAAGCGTAGCCGCCGACGTTGGTCGCCCTGATCACATAACGACCGTCAGGCAGAGTCAGATGGAAGGCACCGGTGCTATCGGTTTGTGTTGAGCCCCGGACGGCGTCCCCGTCCAAGGCCACAACCGCGGCCCCTGATACTGGGCGCGGTGGACACTCCTGACCAACACGTTCGACGGGACAGACCGGGGCGGTCAGGACCACCCCGGCAACATCTCCGGAATGCCCCGTGACTGGACTGCTTGGACTGGTGCACCCGCACAACCACAGGACGGCGGCCAATAAAACCCAGACTGAACACTTCACCTCACTCACCAACCGCCTCGCGTAGGCGTATGTCCCTTTCGGGCATCGTCGGGCATAGCCATTTCGGCCCGCAGGCCCAGGAGCCGGATCGGACGGCCCGCTTCGATTCCTGCTGCGAGGTCCAAGGCCCTCGCGAGGATTTCCGCCCGGTCGAATGTCTCGGGAATCTTCCTTCCGTGGTTCTTGGTCACGAACGGCGCGTACCGAACCTTCAGAGTCAGTCCAACCACGGGCCGTCCTTCAGCCACAACATCCTCAAGGACACGAGCTGCCAGCTCCCTCACGGCGTCGTCCACCTGGGCGGGCTCGGTCAGGTCCCGCTGGAAGGTGGTCTCTCGGCTGTGCCCGCGGGCAACCCACGGGGTGTCGTCCACAACGCTGGCGCCGTCCCCGCGTCCGAGCTCCGCGTACCAAGGACCCATCTTGGGGCCAAACTCAGGAACCAGGTTCTGGGGGTCGGACGCGGCGAGCTCGGCCACTGTGTTGATGCCGAGCTTTGCCAGCCGGCCCGACACTTTGGTTCCGACACCCCACAGGTCCTTGGTGGGCCGGCTGCCCATAACGTCGAGCCAGTTCTCAGCGGTGAGACGGAAAACGCCGGCCGGCTTGCCGAAACCGGTGGCGACCTTGGCTCGGACCAACGTATCGCCGATGCCCACGCTGCAATGCAGCTGCGTTCGCTCCAGGACAGCGGCTTGCACGTGCCGGGCGTAGGCTTCCGGATTCTCTGTCTCAGTGCCCATAAAGGCTTCATCCCAACCCAGCACCTGCACGGTGGCGCCGGGCTGCGCGCGCAGCGTAGCCATCACCGTTTCAGACGCCGCGAGGTAAGCCTCCTGATCGACGGGCAGGATCACAGCGTCGGGCACTTTCCGGGCCGCAATGCGTAAGGGCATTCCGGAACCCACACCGAACGCCCTGGCTTCATAGGATGCGGTCGATACCACCGCTCGTTCCGTGGGGTCCCCCCGACCGCCGACAATGATCGGCTTCCCCGCAAGCTCCGGCCGCCGGAGCACCTCGACCGCCGCGATGAACTGGTCGAGATCGACATGCAGCACCCACCGGATTCCGCTCACGCCACCAGTCTGCCCTAAACATCCCTGCCAAGCATCGGCCTCCACCGGGCGTGGCCTCTGATCCCACTGATGATCGACTAAAAGGCCTGACCCGTGGCCCGTATCGCCACTTCTGAGACGTCGACGCCGGCGGGCTGGGACAAAGCCCAAAGAAACGCCCCGGCCACGGATTCAGGTGCGATGGCGGCGTCGGGCGCTTCCTTCCACAGCGGTGTGTCCACGTGGCCCGGGGCCATGTGCAGTACCCGGACCCCGGTGCCCACGAGCTGCTGGCGGAGCGATTCCGCGTAGCCGGTGACAGCCCATTTGGTGGCGGTGTACAGATTGCCCGAATACACCTTGCGGCCGGCCGTGCTGCCCATCAGCACGAAGTGGCCGCGGTTGGTGGTGAGCTCCGGGAGCGCAGCCTTCGCCAGGACTGCCGGGCCGTAGACGTTGGTGAGCACCATGTCCCGCCAGCGCTCCGGGTCGCCGTCCGCCAGGTCGCCGGGAGCCGAGAACCCGGCATTGGCCACCGCGACGTCGAGGCCGCCCATAGTTTCCACCGCGGCAGCCACGGCGACGCGCGTCTGATCCCAGTCCCCGGCGTCGGCCACAGAGCCGTGGACAGGCCCGAGTCCCAAACAGGAGTCAAGGAACTCCGCCAGCCGTCCGGCGTCGCGCCCTGTGGTGAACACGGTGTGCCCGGCGCGGAGGGACTCGCGGACCAGGGCGGCACCGATCCCGCTGGTGCCGCCCGTGACGAGGATGCGAAGCATCAGGAAGGGTCCGCGATGCCGATGTAGCGCGTCTCGAGGTACTCCTCGATGCCTTCCGTGCCGCCTTCGCGGCCCAGGCCGGACTGCTTGACGCCGCCGAACGGGGCCGCCGGGTTGGACACGATGCCGGTGTTCAGGCCGAACATCCCCACGTCCACCTTTTCGGAGAGCCGCAAACCGCGGTTGAGGTCGCGGGTGTAGGCGTAGGCCACCAGGCCGAACTCCGTGTCGTTGGCCAGCGCGATCGCCTCGGCTTCGGTCCGGAAGCTGACCACCGGCGCCACGGGTCCGAAGACCTCCTCCTGCAAGATGCGCGCAGTGGCGGGCACGTTGCTCAGGACCGTGGGCGGGTAGAAGTACCCGTCACCGTCCGACGGCGCTCCGCCGGTGAGTGCCGTGGCTCCCCCGGCGACCGCGTCCCGGACCAGTTCGTCCACCTTCGCCCGGCTCTTGGCATCGATCAGCGGCCCGATGTTGGTGCCTTCCGCCGAGCCGCGGCCCTGCTTCAGGGAGGCCATCCGTTCCGCGAGGCGCCGGCTGAACTCGCCGAGCAGCGATTCGTGCACGATGAAGCGGTTGGCCGCCGTGCAGGCCTCACCCATGTTCCGCAGCTTGGCCAGCATGGCGCCGTCCAGGGCGGCATCCAGGTCGGCATCCTCGAACACCAGGAAGGGCGCGTTCCCGCCGAGTTCCATGGAGGTCCGCAGCACCTGGTGGGCGGAGTCGGCAATAAGCTGCCGACCCACGCCGGTGGACCCGGTGAAGGAGAGCTTGCGGAGGCGGCTGTCCCGGATCAGGGGTCCGGTCACCTCGCCAGGACGGGTGGTGGGGATGACGTTCAGGACACCGGCGGGCAGGCCGGCTTCCCGGAAGACTTCGGTGAGCAGCAGCGCCGTCAGCGGGGTCAGGTTGGCCGGCTTGAGCACCATGGTGCAGCCCGCGGCGATGGCCGGCGCAATCTTGCGGGTGGCCATGGCCAGCGGGAAGTTCCACGGCGTGATGAACAGGCACGGGCCCACGGGGCGCTTGGTGACCAGCAGCCGGGACTTGCCGTCCGGGGCCGTGGAGTAGCGGCCGGAGATGCGGACGGCTTCCTCGGAGAACCAGCGCAGGAACTCGGCGCCGTAGGCCACTTCGCCGCGGGATTCGGCCAGCGGCTTGCCCATTTCCAGGGTCATGGCCAGGGCGAAATCATCCGCCCGGGCGGTGACCAGTTCGAAGGCGCGGCGCAGGATCTCGCCGCGTTCGCGCGGCGGAGTCGCCGCCCAGGAATCCTGGACCCGGGCCGCGGCGGCGAGGGCGCGGTCGCCGTCGGCCGGGGAGGCGTCGGCGATCCAGGCCAGGGTGGCACCGGTGGAGGGATCTTCGACGGCGGACGTGCCGCCGTCGGACGCGTCCGTCCATTCGCCGTCGATGAAAAGCTGCGTCGGCAGTGTCGCGAGGAACTCCCGCTCTTTGTCGGTCACGGACGTTTCGGCCAGGGCGGGGGCAAGGGTGTTTTCCACTTAGAGCGCTTTCTCGAGGATCGTGCGGATTTCGACGGCGGTGGGCGGCACCGGGGTGTTGTTGATGACGGCGTCGGCCAGGGTGTCCTCCACGAGCGAGTCGAGGTCCGCTGCCGTGACGCCGAAATCGGCCAGCCGTGCGGTCATGCCTACTTCGCGGGCCAGGGCGGCGACGGCGGTGACGGCCGCCTCCGCGTTGGCCTCCGCCGTGGCTGCCGTTTCCCCTACGCCCAGCGCGAAGGCGAGGCGGGCGGTCCGGTCCAGGCGGTTGCGGAGGTTCAGCCGCAGCACGTCCTCGATCACCAGGCAGAGGGCGAGGCCGTGCGGGATGTTGAAGCGGCCGCCCAGCGGGTGGGCGATCGCGTGCACCAGGCCCAGGCCGGTGTGGGAGAAGCCGACGCCGGCAATGTGGGACGCCAGGAGCAGCTGGGACCTGGCTTCGATGTCGGTGCCGTCGGCCACGGCGCGGGGCAGGAATTCGGCCACCATGGACACCACCTGCAGGGCGATGCCGTCGGAGTAGGGGTTCTGCCGGATGGACGAGTACGACTCGATCGCGTGCGTCAGGGCGTCCATGCCGGTGGCGGCCGTGGCTTTCGGCGGCAGGCCCAGGGTCAGCTCCGGGTCCAGGACCGCGGCCTTGGGCAGCGCGGATTCGTGACCCACGTAGAACTTGCGGTGGGCCTCGACGTCGGTGACCACACCGAAGGCGTTGACCTCGGCGCCGGTGCCGGCCGTCGTCGGGACCGCCACGATGGGCAGCGCCGCGTTGGCGAAGTGGTTGCTGTAGTCCAGGCCGGCCCCGCGGGCTGGGTTCACGGCGCCCAGGGATATCCCCTTGGCCGCATCCATGGAGGAGCCTCCGCCCACCGGGACCAGGACGTCCACGCCGGATTCCGCGGCCAGGTCGGAGCCGGCGTCCACGCACGTGGTGGTGGGGTTGGGGGTGACGCCGTCGAACACCGTGACCGAGAGTCCCGCAGCCTCGAGCGAGGTGCGGACGGCGGCCACGACGTCGGTGGTGGCGAGGAACGGATCCGTGACGATCAGTGCCGACTTCCCGCCCAGCGCGGCCACGATGCCGCCCACCTCGGCCACCCGGCCACGGCCGAAGTACGCGGTGGGTTTGGGGTCCAGGGTCAGTTCGGTGGAGGCGAGCTCCGCATGGATCTGCATCCGGGTGTGCATGTCAGGCTCCTTCTGCCGGGGTGGCCTTGGTGGCGGCTGCGGTCCGCAGCTGCACGCCGATGGCGTCTTCGTAGAGTTTCACGGGGGTCATTTCGCCGGCTTTGTCGCCGTAGAGGGCCTTGGCCCTCCGGTAGAGCTGCTCCACCAGGGACGACAGTTCCACGGGGACGCCCACCGAGCGGGCCAGGTCCACCGACAGTCCGAGGTCTTTGCAGGCCAGGGCGATGGCGAAGCCCTCGTCGTAGTCGCCGTGGTTGAGGATGGACAGGACGTCGTTCTGGACGAAGTTCGAGTTGGCCGGGCTGGCGATGAGGGCCTGGCGCAGGACTTCGAGGTCCACGCCGGCTTTGACGCCGATGCTCAGGACCTCGGCGGTGGCCACGAGGTGGGAGAACCACAGCTGGTTGATCATGAGTTTCACGGCGTAGCCGGCGCCGTGGCCGCCCACATGCTGGATCCGTTCGGGGTCGCCCATGGCTTCGAAGACAGGGCGGAGGCGTTCGACGTCGGCGCCCTCGCCGCCGATGAAGATCTGCAGCATGCCGTTCGCGGCGCCTACCGACATGCCGCTCACGGGGGCGTCCAGGACGCGGATGCCGTGGGCGGCGCCGGCCTCACGGACGCGGTTGGCCACCTCGGGGACGGAAGTGGACATGTCCACCCAGGTGCCGCCGTCGGGCAGTCCGTCCAGGATGCCGCCCGGCGCGAGGGCCACCGTCTCGACGTGCTTGGGCGTGGGCAGCATGGTGATGACGACGTCGGAGCCGGCGGCGACGGACGCGGCGCTGTCCGCCCACTCGGCGCCGTTGGCGAGGAGTTCCGCGGCGGATTCCTTGCGGACGTCGTTGACGATCAGCTGGAAGCCGGCGGCCTGGAGGTTCCGGGTCATGCCGGACCCCATGTTGCCCAGGCCGATAAAGCCGATGCGGGCGGTTCCGGGCAGCAGGGGCACTTGCGCTGGAGCCGCGGCGGCGGAGAGGGTGTGGGTTGTTGCAGTCATTTGCGGGGGTCTCGCTTCCGGGAGGTCAGGCGTCGTCCAGGGCGGCGTCGCCCAGGTTGATCCAGGTGGTTTTGAGGGCGGAGTAGGCGTCCAAGGCGTGGAGGGAGCGGTCCCTGCCGAATCCGGATTCCTTGAAGCCGCCGAAGGGCGTGATGATGTCCGCGACGTCGAAGGTGTTCACCCAGACGGTCCCGGCGCGCAGTTCGCGCGCCGCAGTGTGGGCCTTGGTGATGTCCTGCGTCCAGACGCTCGCGGCGAGCCCGTATTTGCTGTCGTTGGCCATCCGGATGCCCTCGGCGGCGCCGCGGAACGTGCTGACGGCCAGGACCGGTCCGAAGATTTCCTCCTGGCCGATGCGCCCGGCGTTGTTGACGCGGTCCAGGACCGTGGGCTCCAGGTAGAAGCCGTTTTCGACGCCGGCCGGCCGGACCCGGGTGCCGCCGGTGGCGACGCTGATGCCTTCGGATTCGGCGATTCCGTAGTAGCCCAGGATGCTCTCGAGCTGCCGGTCATCGATGATGGCGCCGATCTGGGTGGCGGGGTCCAGCGGGTCGCCGAGCTGGAGCGAGCGGCCCACCTTGATGACCTCTTCGAGCAGTTCGTCGTGGACACGTTCGTCCACCAGCAGGCGGGAGCCGCCGTGGCAGGTCTGGCCGGCGTTGTAGAAGATGCCCCAGGCGACGGCGGACGCGCACGCGGCGATGTCGCCGACGTCGTGCAGGACCACCTGCGGCGACTTGCCGCCGAGCTCCAGGGCCACCTGCTTGCCGTTGGATTCGGAGGCGTAGCGCTGGAAGTACCGGCCCACCTCCGGGGATCCGGTGAAGGTGATCTTGTCCACCTGCGGGTGGCGGCCCAGGGCGGCGCCGGCCACTTCGCCAAGGCCGGGGGTGACGTTGAAGACGCCGTCGGGGACGCCGGCCTCGGTGGCCAGTTCGGCGAGGCGGAGGGCGCTGAGGCTGGTCTGCTCGGACGGTTTGAGGACCACGGAGTTGCCTGCGGCGAGGGCCGGGGCAACTTTCCAGGCGGTAATGATCAGCGGGTAGTTCCAGGGCACGACGGCGCCGATCACGCCGAGCGGTTCGCGGGAAATGATCGCGAGGGCGTTGCGCGGGGTGGGCGCGACGTCGTCGTAGACCTTGTCCAGGGCTTCGGCGTACCAGCGGAACGTGCGGGCACAGCTGGGGACGTCGACGCCGAGGGCGTCGCTGATCGGGTGGCCGCTGTCGGTGGATTCGAGCAGCGCGAGTTCCTCGAGATTTTCGAGAATCAGGTCGGCGAGCCGGGTAAGGACCTGCTGGCGGTGGCGCCGGTCGGTTCGCGACCATGCCCCGGATTCGAAGGCCCGGTGGGCCGCCTGCACGGCGTCGTCGACGTCCTGCTCAGCCGCAGCCGCCACGTGGGCGGTGACCGAACCGTCCCGCGGCGACACTGTGGGGAAGGTGTCGCCGCTGCGGGCGTCCCGGAAACCGCCGTCGATGTACAGTCCCGTGGCCGGGCGCTGGGCGGCGGCCCGTACGATCCAGTCGTTCTTTGTTGCTGTCATTGCCTGTTCCTTAGACCGAGTATTTCTTGACGGCGTCGTAGTCGATGACGGCGCCCAGACCCGGCAGGTCCGGGACCCGCAGCGAACCGTCGCTGTCGATGTCCAGCGGCTCCATGAAGAAGTCGCGGCGCTCCGGGGTCCAGCCGGGCGGATCATAGGGGAACTCCAGATAGGGTCCGGCGTCCACGCCAGCAGCCACGTGCAGGTTCGCCAGCAGTCCGAGGCCGTTGCTCCAGGTGTGCGGGGTGAAGAAGCGGTGTTTGAGGTTGGCGGTTTCGGCCACCTGGCGCGCCCGGTACATGCCCACGGCCAGCGCCACGTCCGGCTGGTAGATGTCGTAGGCGTCGGCTTCGATCAGGGCCATCATTTCGCTCATGCTGCGGACCATTTCGCCGCCGGACACCTGGATGCCGGTCTGCTCGCGGACGCGCTGCGCGCCCCTGATGTCGGCCTGCGGCAGCGGCTCTTCCAGCCAGCGGACGTCGAGTTCGGCCAGCTGGGCGGCCAGCCGGTGGACCTTGGCGAGTTCCAGGGCCGGTTCGATGTCCCCGCTCATGCGCCACATCTGGTTCAGGTCCACCATGAGGTCGAAGCCGCTGCCCACGGCTTCGCGGGCGGCGCGGACGGATTCGAGGCCCTCCTCGAGGCGGTCGCGGGAGATGCGGATCTTCATGGCCTTGAAGCCGCGGTCCTTGGCTGCGAGCGCCGACTCGGCACGGGCGGCCGGGGCCATCAATTCCCCGGAGGAGGCGTAGGCCACCAGCCGGTCGCGGGCACCGCCGAACAGGGTGGCAACCGGGAGGCCGGCCACTTTGCCGATGATGTCCCAGAGCGCTGCTTCGAGGGGCCAGTAGCGGCCGCCATGGAAGTTGATCGTTTCGATCCGGCGGACCTGGTTAAGGATGGCCATCGGGTCGGTGCCGATGAACAAGTGCTCGTAGGCTTCGAAGCCGTCCATCGTGTCGCCGGAGCCGACGCCAGTGATGCCTTCGTCCGTCTCCACCTCCACCAGCGTGGCCGGGAACGAGGTGCGGGGTTCCGGGTCCCAGGCGGCGTTGAACGGCGGGTCCAACGGCAGGACCATGCGGGTCAGCCGGATTGCGGTGATCTTCATTGCAGTCAGCCTCGCGGGGTGAAGAAGGGATTGGACGGGGAGTTGCGTGCCTCGATCACGGCCGCCGTGGCGGGCAGGTGCCGGGCACCGTTTTCCAGTGCGGTACGTGCGGATTCGCGGTTGTTGCGGTAAACGGCGTCATCGTCGTCGGCGGAGGGGTTGACCCAAACGGCGGCGATGATCACGTGGGAGTCAGCCTGCTCTTCGGTGACGGTGCCGTTGGCCAGGGCGTCCGCGACGCCGGCGGCGATGCCGGCCTGGGCGGCGCCCCAGATCAGGAGGCCGTGCCGGTCGCCGGCGGGGGCGGCCTTGGTGACGAAGAGGGTCAGCGGCTTGACCGGGAGGGACGGACGGAGGACGGTGACGAACGGGACATGGCCCGCGCTGGGTGTGGCGAGTGCTGTGGCCCATGCGGTGCCGGCGGGACCGTTGCGGTGGCCCAGGACGGTGTTGACGTGGGCTGCGTTGACGCCGTCGCCGATGAAGGATTCGCCGATCTGGACGTCCGCCTGGTTCAGGTGCAGCACCTGCGCCTGGCCGGCGGTCTGTGTTTGAGTGCTCATGGTTAGATCAGTCCCTCAGATTCGAGCCATTCCTTGGCGATTTGGTCCGGATCGTCGCCGTCGACGTCAGCCTTGGCGTTGAGCTGCTGCATGACCTCGGTGGTGAGCTTCGGGGAGACCTTGGCCATGATGTCGGCGATGGCCGGGTACTCGGCCAGGACCTCAGCCTTGATGGTCAGGGCGCCCTGGTAGATAGGGAAGAAGTGCTTGTCGTCCTCCATCACCTGAAGCTTAAGAGCCGCGAGACGGCCGTCCGTTTCGAAGACTTCGCCGAAGTTGCAGTCCTGGCCCCTCTGGGTGGCGGTGTAGATGACGCCGGTGTCCAGCATGGAGACCTTCGCCTCCGGGCTCAGCCCGTACTCCTTCTGCAGTCCCGGCCAGCCGTCGTCGCGGGTGGAGAATTCGCTCTCCAGGCAGAATGTCTGCTCCTTTGCGGGGAGTTTGGCGACATCGGAGAGGGTTTTGATGTTCAGTTCCTTGGCTTTGTCTTCCCGGACGGCGAAGGCATAGGTGTTATTGAGCGGCGCGGGGTCCAGCCAGGCGATGCCCTTTTTGGCGTCGGCGGCCTTGACGGCGTCGAACATCTCCTTCTTGTCCTTCAGCGGGGTGGTCTGCTTGTTGTAGGTGATCCAAGACGTACCGGTGTACTCCCAGTAGCCGGCGAACTGCCCCGTTTCAAAGGCGGTGCGGACGTTGGCCGAGCCCACCACGCTGGTGTTGGTGGTGGTTTCGGCGCCGTGGGCGTTAAGCACCTGGCTGGTGATGTGCGACAGGATGAACTGCTCGGAGAAGTCCTTGGCTCCGAAGACGCCGGTCAGTCCTGCCAGCTCCTTGCCCTTGCCGTCGCTGGTGGATGAGGTGGCGGAGCCGCAGGCGGTGAGGCCCAGCGCGGCGACGACGCCGGCGGCCAGGAGGGCGAGAACGGGTTTCTTCATGATGGGGTCCTTTGGTGTGATGGGAAGCAAGGGTCAGGTGCCTTTGGGCTTGAGGAGGTCCTCGGCGAGGCCGGCAAGCCAGTCGATGGTGAGGGCGATGCAGGAGACCACCACGGCGCCGGTGATCAGGACCGGCCAGCGCTGGAGCTTGAGGCCGTTGACGATCATGTCGCCCAGGCCGCCGGCGTTGATGAAGGTGGCAACGGTGGCAACGCCCACGCAGAAGACCAGGGCGGTGCGCAGCCCGGCCACGATCACGGGGATGGCCAGCGGCAGTTCGATCCGGGTGAGGACCTGCAGTGGGCGCATGCCCATCCCCCGGGCGGCCTCGGTGAGGCTTGAATCGACCTGCTCCAGTCCCACGAGCGTGTTCCGCAGGACTGGCAGGACGGAGTAGGCCACCAGGCCCACCAGCGCCACTTCGAAGCCGAGTTTCCAGACGATCGCCAACAGGATCACCAGGCCGATGGCCGGCGTGGACTGGCCCACATTCGCGATGCCAAAGACGACGGCGTGGACGGCCTTGGAGTGGATCCGGCTGAGCGCGATGCCGGCAGGGATGGCGATGGCCGCCACGATCGCCGAAGCCACCACCGTCAGCCGCAGGTGCTCGAAGGTCCGGTCCTGCAGGTACTGCCAGTTCAGGGTCCGCAGTTCGATGGAGTCCAGGGAGAGTGAAGAGATCCACAGGAACAGGGCGAGCAGGGCCAGGGCTATGACAATCGGGGTGCCGAACCGTTTGAAGGAGAAGTACTTCCCGCGGCGGTTGGACGCTGTTCCAAAGGCCGTGGAAAGGTCGCGGGTGGCCTGGGCCGTCATGGCCGGACTCCCCCGGCAAGGGCTCCCGCGGCAAGTGCCGGCGGAAGGATCTCTGCACCCAGGACGGCGGAGATCTTTTCGATGTCGATCGAGCCCACCACCCGTCCCTGCCCGTTGACCACGGCCACCGGGGTTCCGCCGGAGAGCACCAGCGAGTCCAGGGCGTCGCGGAGGGAATCGTTGATGCTGACTTCGATGGCTCCGCGGACGGGGACGTTGGGTCCCAGGGCCGCCTGATGGACGGGGATGAGGCCGAGGCGCTTCAGGGCGGCGCCGTGGCCCACAAACTGGGTGACATAGTCGTTGGCGGGGTTGGCCAGGATGTTCGCCGGGGTGTCAAACTGCTCGATCTGGGAGCGTTCGGACAGCACCGCGATCCGGTCTCCGAGCCGGACCGCCTCATCGAAGTCGTGGGTGACAAAGACGATGGTTTTGCTCAGTTTTTCCTGCAGCCGGAGGAATTCGGTCTGCAGTTTTTCACGCGTGATGGGGTCCGTGGCGCCGAAGGGCTCGTCCATGAGCATGACGGGAGGATCGGCGGCGAGGGCCCGCGCCACACCAACGCGCTGCTGCTGGCCGCCCGAGAGCTGCCTGGGGTAGCGGGAGGCGTACGTTTTCGGGTCGAGTTCGACGACGGAGAGGAGCTCTTCGACGCGGGCCTGGGTCTTGTTCCTGTCCCAGCCGAGCAGCCTGGGGACCACGGAGATGTTCTCGGCGATGGTCATGTGCGGGAACAGCCCGATCTGCTGGATCACGTAGCCGATCCGGCGCCGGAGTTCGTTCGGGTTCAGGGACAGGATGTCTTCGCCGTCGATGGTGATGGACCCGGACGTGGGCTCGATGATGCGGTTGATCATCTTCATGGTGGTGGTCTTGCCGCAGCCGGACGGTCCCACGAACATGATCAGTTCGCCGGGCGCGATGTCCATGGAGAAGGAGTCGACGGCGGGGCCTGCTTGGCCCGGGTAGGTCTTGGTGACGTCTTTCAGGACAATCCGGGCGCCGGCGGCCGGACGGGAGATTGGTTCAGACACGAAGTCCCCTTGAGGTAGTGAGGCGGCGGATGAGCACAAACGCTCCATCCAGCAGGAGTGCAAGGACGATGACGCCGACTGTGCCGACGATCGCGAAGTTGAGGGCGTTCTTGGAGCCGAGGCTGGACAGGCCCTTGAAGATCATTTCGCCCAGGCCGGGGCCGCCCACGTAGGCCGCAATGGCGGCGATTCCCATGGAAAGCTGCGCGGAAACCCGCACACCGGTGAGGACAACGGGCCAGGCCATGGGCAGTTGGACGCGGAAGAGGGTCTTGACCCTGCCCATGCCCATGCCCAGGGCGGATTCAGAGACGGCGGGCGGTACTTCACGCAGCCCCACCACGGTGTTACGGATGATGGGGAGCAGTGCGTAGAACGCGAGACCCACCACCGTGGGCGTCCAACCGAGTCCAAGGACCGGGATGAGTATTGCCAGCAAGGCCATGGACGGGACGGTCAGGCCTACACCCGCTCCGGCGATGGCGACCGAGCGGAAAATCGGCTTGTCCCAGACAAGCACTCCGATGCCGACACCGACTACCGTGGCGATCAGCAGGGAAACCAAAACGACCACAAGGTGCTCGGTGGCGGATTCGGCGATGTCTGCCGATCTCTTCGTGAGGAACGTACCGAAGTCCGAGATGAACGAGTCGTTCAACGTGATCCTCCTTTTCACTTCGTCGGGTCAAGGATCGTGGCTTACATCTGCGTGAGCCATGCCACAACCGTAGGGCCGTCGTTCCCTTTTGCGCAATATCAGTTGTTGATATGTCAACGCCCCCTTGTTATGGTCGTACTGTGACTGACTCATTGAACGGCGCGAACGGCGCCCCTGGAACAACTGCCCGCCCCGCGCGCCGTAACTCTTCCGGACTCAGGCGCGACCTCGAACTGCTGGAAATTCTGGGGTCCCCCGAAGCCGTCGCCGCCTCGGGCCTAGGCGTGAGCAAAGTCGCCGAAATTGCCGGACGCGACAAAGCCCAGGTTTCCCGCACCCTCGCCACGCTTGCTGAAGCCGGACTGGTCAACAGGGATCCGGAAAGCCTCCTGTACACCCTGGGCTACGGACTCTATGCACTGGCGGCCAGGACCGCGGAGGCGCGGATGGTCAGCGCGTCTGCGCCGTACCTCAAACGGGTTTCCGCAGCCACGCACGAGACGACGCACCTTTGCGTACTGCGCGGCGGCACTGTGCTCACACTGAAGAGCGAAATGTCCAACCACACCTACCGCGCCCTGGGATGGGAAGGCGTCAGCGTCGACGCTTGGGGAACGTCCGCCGGCAGGGTTCTCGTGAGCGACTGGGACCGCACCGCTCTCCGCGATTGGTACGACAACCACGCCGCCCAAGCCGCGGGTGAGCGAAGAGCGCCACAGCAGGAGCTGTCCCCCCTGGCGCTGGAGGCAGGTCAGGGCCCGGCGACTGGACACATTCCGTCCAAAATCAAGACGTTTAATGACCTTTGCCAAGAGATCGCCCTCATCCGACGGCGCGGATATGCCGTCGTGGATGAAGAATTCGAACTGGGGGTTGTCGGTGTTTCAGCACCGGTGTACGACTTCAAGCAGCGAATTGTCGCCGCCTTCAACGTCAGCGCCCCCAAACAGCGATTCGGCCGTCATCTCGAGCAGGCAGGAGCCCTCGCCGCCAAGGTCGCCATGGAATTCTCGACGACGCTGGGTGCGCCATCCGAGCCGGCCGCCAGGCCACCCAGATAGGGCGGAGGCGGAGTGCGAACAATCCGTCGAGCTCCATCCAGGGTTCAGCTCAATTTGGCCTCCCTGGAATGGCGGGTTCAGCTCGACTCCAGTTGGCTAGAACAGTTTGGACCGTCGCTTTGATCCACTCCGGCTTCAGCAGTGAGCCTGCTTCGCGGCGCCACGCATTTCTACTAGATACCTCCGTGAAGTTGCCGGTCCTCAGGCAATCACGTTGAGGGTGAGTTCCACGGCGCTTAGGAAGAGTGCCAGAACCGACGTGCCAAGCCCAGCCACCAGAAGCAGGCCGGGGTGGGCGAGACCCACCACAACGCGCCGGAGTTGGGGCGAACGCCGCAGGAATCTCTTGGGCAGCCGCGAATCTTGCGGGTTCTGGCGCCAGCCTCGGAGACGGCGCAGGAACCACGCACAGCGGACAATAAGCGCCATCCACAACACTGAGACAACCAGGGGGACCGCCGCCAGGAGCAGGTTGAACCCCAACGACGTCACGGCACGCTCCGAGTTCCCGGCCAGTGCCTGCACCGTTGTGGAAATCGAGGCGCTGGCCACCACGGAGAGGCCCCACACCATAAACGCAGCCGTCAGCGCGAGGAACCGGACAAAGAAGTGCGCGAGCACCGATTCTTTCTGGGGCTTGAGGTATCGGCGCGGGGTCGCATGGAGCACCGCCACCGTGCAGGCCAGAGTGGGCAGGGCAGCCATCCCCACAAGCACGTACCAGGTCCAGCCGGCCAGGTCCACGAATTCGTCAGCGATGATCAGCAACGCCCAAAAACCCGTCCACGCCCAGCCTGCATGCAGCGGATTCCGGACTAACCAGGCGGGAAGCCGCTGAGACAGCGGGACAGTCGGCGCGATAGAGGGCCGGGAAGCAGGATTCCGTACCGTCCTTGTTGCGGGCGCAACACCAGCCGGACCGTCTCCCACTGGACCGTTCGGCAGGCCCCCTGCCTTGGCGTCCGGCGGGTTTTCTTCCCCTCTAGCCATGCTCATGGGCTCACTGTAGCAATGCGGGAGGAAGGCCAATATCAGCCAGGTCTCGGGCCCGCGAAAGCCACAGCCTAAGAACCCAACTGCCCCGCCTTCAGGCGGAGTCCCCCCGTCGGCGGCCAGCTCGTCTACCGCAACAGAGCGCTGAGCTAGGCTGAATGCGAAGATTCTCGCTGGTCCGCACCGGGAGGGAAATGGCAACTTCGACAATGGAGGCTGGGGGCAGTGAGCTCTTCTCTCGAGCCGGGGCGTTCAAGAGTCAGACGGGCCTTGCTGTGCATCGCCGGGCTGATCAGCGTTGTGCTCGGGTTGAGCATTCGCACGCTCAGCGATGCGGCGTGGACCGGCCCTGCCGGTGATGGCCTGTACGCGGTTCTGGTCTATATTCTCGTGGCCATCCTGATTCCGTCGAATTCCAAGGCACTGATTGCAGCAGCAGCCGTTACAGTCTGCGTGATGATCGAACTCTTCCAGCTCACTGGTCTTCCTGCCGAACTAGGAGACTTCTGGCCGCCCCTTCGGCTGGTCCTTGGAACCACGTTCGGCACCGCGGATTTGTTGGCCTACGCCGGCGGTGCTGCCGTCGCTTATGCGGTGGATCGGACGACGGGCACAGTGGTGAACAGCACTCGCCATCACTAGGTGCCCTGCTTTCCTGCCTACCGGGAGCAAAACCACCTGCCAAAGGTCCTGGCCACCATCCGACGGCCGTACCCGGACCCCTGGGTGAACGAAACTTGATTACCCGTCAGTAAGAGTAGTCTCGTGCTTCCACGCTAACCAAAAAGGAATTCAGGGCCCTTGACGGTAACTATTCCCCTTGGATCACTATGGTTTCATGACCAATACTATGAACGCAGTTGCCTACACGAAGAACCTTCCGATTTCTGATGATGCCAGCCTTGAAGATGTCCTGCTCCCCTTGCCTGAAGTCGGTCCGAAGGATCTTCTGGTGGAAGTCAATGCCGTTTCCGTCAATCCTGTTGATGTGAAAGTACGTTCAGGCAAGGACCCTGCAGGGATTCCCACGGTGCTTGGCTACGATGCAGCCGGGACTGTCCGCGCCGTTGGCCCCGAGGTGACATTGTTCAAGGCAGGTGATGATGTCTATTACGCGGGAGCCATCAATCGTGGGGGAAGCAACGCACAATTCCAGGCGGTGGATGAGCGACTCGTTGGAGGTAAGCCGAAAACCCTTAACTTCGCACGGGCCGCCGCACTGCCGCTCACGTCCATCACCGCGTGGGAGGGTCTGTTCGTCAAACTGGGGCTGTCCCCGGAAAGTACCGGGACATTGCTCATGATCGGTGGTGCAGGTGGCGTCGGGTCCATGGTGATCCAGCTGGTAAGAGCCCTCATTCCGGGTTTGCATGTCATCGCCTCCGCCAGCCGAAAAGAAAGCCAGGAGTGGGTCCGCTCCCTTGGAGCCCATGGGACCGTAAGGCATGGAGAAGCCCTACGGGAGGATGTTCAGCGTGTCGCGCCCGAGGGCGTGGACTATATCTTCACCACGAACTCTGCCGGCCAACTGGACGCTTTTGTGGAGATCCTGAAACCGTTTGGCCAGATCGTGGCCATTGACGATCCGGGTCATGTCGACGTGGCACACCTAAAGAGCAAGAGCCTCACGTGGCACTGGGAGCTCATGTTTACGCGCTCCCTGTTCCAAACACCGGACATGATTGAGCAGCACCACCTGCTCAACAAGGTCGCCTCGATGGTCGACGCGGGGATCATTGGCAGCACGATCACTCACACGTTCCACCCGATCAACGCCGAGAATCTTCGCAAAGCACATGCCATCGTGGAGTCCGGCCACACGCTGGGCAAAATCGTCGTTGCGGCAATCGACGCTCACTAAGCGTGGGCCAGCTGGATACGGCGGCCACGTTCATCGTGGCCGCCGCCCGTCAATGCCAGGCCCAGCCGCTGGCTCCCTCCACCGATCGAGAACGCAGTCCCCGCCCCAGAACACTCCGTTGCCTTTTCGAATACCCAGGAGTCCAGAATGACCAGAGTCCGTACAATCGCTTCAACCGTGCCCTGCCCATCGAAGACCCATGCAGCCTGATCGATATCGAACTGGACATGCCCGAACCAGGACCCCACGACCTCCGGGTACGGATCGAGGCAGCGCCGGTCAACCCAATGTCCACACATTAAAGCAAAAACCCCTCTGACGAGGGTAACGCGTGCCCGAGGTGGGACTCGAACTGCATTCCACCCCTTGCGAACACTGGGAAGTCCCGGAACATGCGGAATCCGGGCCGATCCGACCGATATACGACGATTCGAAGTGCACATTGTGCACACCCCTTTTTCCACCTTTTAGACCTCGCGGTCGGGGCGGACGGCTGCCGTCGCGGATCACTCCGAGTCGATTCGTCAGGCGATCTGGATTCGTTCGTCGCCTAGCTCAACCTCGACACGAAGCCGGCCGCCGAGCGCCTCGACGTATTTCCGCAAAGTATCGACCTGGGCACGATCAATGTCACCGTGCTCGATGCGGGACACCCTGTTTTGGCTGACATGCAGGCGCCCAGCCAGCTCGACCTGCGTCAGCTCAGAGGCCTCGCGGAGCTCCCGAAGCCGGTAGGCCCGGACCTCATCGACCATGCGCTTCTTGTGGGCATTCACAGCTGCCCGGTCAACCGGACGCTTTGCCAGTAGTTCCTCCATGGACTTCGCCACTATGCCCCTCCTTTCAGAATCCTCAGATGATCATCGAACAGGTCATCAGCAACCGGAATGTTCGTCTTGTACCACTTGCTCCAGTTGCCCGCCTTGTCCCCCGCGACAAGCAAGATCGCCCGCCGCTCCAAATCAAAGGCAAACAGGATTCGCAGTTCCGACCGCCCGCTCGATCCCGGCCGCAGCTCCTTCATGTTCTTATGCCGTGAACGAACCACTATGTCGACCAATGGACGACCAAGTTGAGGTCCGCGCTCGGCGAGCAGCTCTAATGCAGCAACAATCTGCTCATACGAGTCTTGGTCAAGACCTAACAGCCACGGCTCAACTAGTCCCACGTCAACATTCCACATCGAGTCCATAATACAACTCAGGTGTTCTACAACTCAAGTGCTATATTGCGGGCCGCCACTTGTTGGACGTGCAAAAGGGACAGCCGTCACACCCATGAGGGTTGTGGCTAGGCAAGGCGTCGCAGAGAAGAAGACCTGGCGAGGCTACAATGTCGTCGTATTCGAGGCGAGAACTCAGGCATCCTCAAGGCGCTTAAGCAGCCCGGCGTCGTGCCTCATTATAAAGTCCAGGCCCGCGCTGATTTCTTGCCTGTGCCGGTAACGCTGGGCGTCCGAACCGGCAACTTGACCAAGAAGCACCGACTTGGCGGTTTGCGCCTTCGCAGTAGGCTCACCCGGACGGCCGTCACCGGCTTCTGAAACACGCAGGTTCATGTCCATGTTCGATGACCCCACGAAACATTCATCAACTCTTGCCGCTCACCATCGTGGTGTTAGGTTCCTGGCGGCCGACTGGTCGCCGACTGGGTTCAGCGGCGGGTAGGTCGCGTGCGAGCCGATCGAGTACTTGTTCCCCCATGGCTTGTTCCTCTGGTGTCCAGAATGGTCCGCCCTATGTTCCAGTAGGGCTCGATCATGGCGGCACTTGCGAAGCGCTGCGCGCGCTGTTGAGCCTCCCGGACGAGGCCTTTTAGTGTCATGAGTGCGGCAGCGTTAGGCTTCGGGGACGGCCGATAGGCCTTCACGCAACGACCAACCACCAGGGCGGCGGCAGCGGATCCGAGGTGGCGCTTCGGCCATCCATCTCGCCGACAGCGGTGGTACGGCGTCAGGCCTCAGCCTGCTCCTCGTGTCGGTGGCACCTCCGTGTATTCCCGCGCCCAATAGGCCGGGCACTCCGCGGGACCAGTTCTCTAAGCCCGACTGGGACCTGCTGATCGTGGTCGACGAGGCCGACGCATTGGCACATGACTGGTTCCCCGCCAAGACCCGGGACTGCAAGAACCTGATCGTCCTGAAGGGCCTGAAGTTCCGGCACTCCTACCTCACGTCCCGAAAACCGAAATGACCTCCCGGTCAACTTTGCGGTCAAGCCCATGCTCTCATGCACCGATACGCAGCCCGTCGAGTTCTCTCTACGGCGCATTCGATACCATCCCGAGAGCAGGCTACTGAACACGGGCGAGCCGGTCTGCTCCTTGAGGCATCAACCAGGGCTGCCGTCTCGAGTACGTGCCTTGCAGGCCTCGGGTTTCGCGGCATGTCTTATGCCGCCCCCGCCCCAGCAGCGAGCGCAGCACCCTGTTTGCGTAGCCGCGGCGCCGGGCATCCGGACGAGTCGCCATGGAGTAGGGTTCGCCGCGGGCTTGACGGTTGTTGGTTGACCGGCTCCTCCAGTGCTACGGAACAGGACCCCCGTATACGTTCTCGTCGAGTGCCCCGTGGATTCGGTCCGGGACGGTCGCCTTTTCCGCGGCCGCGGGCCGGGAGGTGTAAACGATTTTGAAATGGTAGAGGTAGCGCAGGGCGAACGCACCCAAAAGCGTCGCTGCTTGGGCCAGGACGCTGTTGATCATAAAGGCTTCGACTGCAAGCATCAAGACAGGCAGCCGCAGCAGGGCATCAACGTTGTTATAGCTGAAGGACTGAATGAAGCGCGTGCGCCATGCCTTCGCCTTGTGGCGAATAAGGGCGAAAACAAGGCGCTCCTGCAGCAAAAAGTTGGACACGATTGTCAGCTCCGCGGCAACGATCGCGGCTACGACGTAGTGTGCCCCCATGCCCAGCAAAACAGCCATGATGATGACGTTCAACACGGTGCCAACCGCACCCACTGCCGCAAAAAGTCCGGCCGTACCCACGCGGAGCTCTCCCACCTGCCGAATGAAGCGCAGGCCCTCGCTCATGCTCGCCTTGGATCTTCCCGCGGTCCGTTTCCCGAGGACGAACGGAATCTCGGACACCGCAAGACGCTGCCTGGCCAGAATCTCTAGAAGGATCTTAAACCCGCTGGGTTGGAGGGCGTTGCAGTCCAGAGACGTGCGCCGGAGTGCGAAGAAGCCGGTCATGGGATCGGAGCAGCCGCGCAGTCTTCCTGGAAACAGGCTTCTGGTTACGAGCGTCGCTCCGGTAGACACGGCCCGGCGATACCAATTCGAAAGGCCGTGGGCGCCGCCACCTCGGCCGCAGTACCGGGAGGCCACCACGATGTCGCCCCCGCCGCGTTCGAGCTCCGCGAGAAGATCCGGTATTAACTCCGGTGGGTGCTGGAGGTCGCCGTCCATGACCACGCACCATTCCGCCGAGCTGGAGGTGATCCCCTCGATAACTGCTCCACTCAGCCCGCCAACCGGCGCTCCCCTATGGATAATGCGGACGCGCACAGGCGTGCGGGAGGCGGCATGCAATATGAGCTCAGGAGTATTGTCCGTTGAATCGTCCACGAAGACGATCTCGGCATCAATGTGGCGGCATGCCTCCGCCGTTCGGCGGATGAGTTGCCCGACGTTGGGCGCCTCGTTGTACGTGGGAACGATTACTGAAAGCTTCACGGCGCCAGCTCCTGTCGATTTGTATCCTGTGAGGGCGCTGGCTCGCTGACTTTGCGAATACTCCACTCGCCAAAAGTTTGAACCGGTTCGGAGTGTTGCAGGGCAGACCCAGCGCGGCTCAGGCCCAGTCGGTCGATGTTGGCCGTGACGGATGGGCCCACGATGATCCAGTCGATCTCCCGCCATCCCCCGGGATGCTCTGTCTCGAACCGTTCGTCGAGGTCGGGTTTTTCGGTCGCGATCATCGTCCAGGCGTCATGCCAGCCGCTTGCATTCAGGTCGTACCACATGGAGTACGGTGCAAGGACCACATCACTGCGCGGGACGTTATCCTGTACCCAGGTCATGGCGTTGCGCCAGTTTGTATTCGTTTCCGCAACCAGCAGGGCCCTGTCCTGTTCAAACCACTGGGGAACGGACATCAGGATCAGGGATGCGGAGAGCAGAGCCACGAAGCCTACGCGCAGCGTGTGCCGGAGCTTTGCCCGTTGGTGCCCGAGCTTTTCCATTCCGGTCCACGCGATGTCCACCCCCGTGCCGAGGGCAAGGGCCAGGAACGGAATCACACCAATGATGTACATCGCCGGAAGGTAGCCCTGGCCCAGCACGACCGGGATGGCGAACGACACAATCGACACGGGGATGACGCGGGACCGTTTGCGCAAGAGGCACACACCGGCAGCGACAAGCCCTGCTGCGACGAGGTATTTGTCGAAGTACAGCCAGCCAGTCAGCAGTTCCGCCCGGCTGGAACGGGCCTCGAAAATCGTTCCGGAACCTGAACGCTCGAGGAATTGGTAGGCCAGGGCCTCCTGGAGAGACACGTGGTTCGGGCCTGCCAACAGCTCGTTCCTGAGCAGAGCGGATAGGGGGTAGAAGGCGAGAATCAGCCCGCCGACGGTGAGGAATCCAACAACGGAAAACGACCGGTTGCTCCAGCGTGCCCTGTACATCAGGGCGAGCAAGAGCGCCGGGCCGAAGATGGCGAGCGTCTCTTTGGAGAGCACTGCGACGGCAAAGCAGATTCCTGCGCAGACGTGGTGCCAGAGGGCGTCCCGCGACGACAGTGCCAGGTAGAACGCCATCAGGAGCCATGGTACTCCGATGTTGTCAAGGTAGACCTGGCGCCCCAATACGAGGGACAGAGGGGAGAGAATGAAGATCACAGTCGTCAGGGCCGCGAAGGGAATTCGCACCTTCATGCGACGGGCCAGCATGTAAAGGAGTAGCGCGCTGGCCACGAAGAACACAGCTATTACGTACCTCGTGGCACCGATGGCAGTGCCGTCGCCCAGGCCAAGCAGTGTGGGCAGCCAGTTCAGAGCCGCAATCTGTATCCATCCGAGGGGCGGATGGTCGTACCAGTACGTGTAGGGGGCCAGATTTCCCGAGTGCACCGCGAAGGCTTGGGACGTGTAGGTGCCTTCGTCGTCCTGATAGCTTGGTGAACCGGTCAGATTCCAGAGACTCAGCACGGCGGCAGCGAGGGCGAGCCCCGCCATAGTGATCCTGTCCCAAAATGAGAGCCCAAGGAGGGTGAACGGCGCGCCTGGAGCCGGGCCGCGATGCTGGGGCGATCTGCTGATGTTGGGTCCATTGGCGGTCGAAGTCGGTTCCAGCTCCAATGCAGCCATGGTTGCCTCCTGGAAAGATATGGCCGGCTAAGGCCGGGCTGGCAGAGGTACGCTCTGATCGATGTAGGAGAGGTGCGCGCCGGAATGGTCGGTCTTTTCCCACCGGAAATCGCGGCGCAGGAACTTGAAGAGGGCACGGAGGGCGGAGAACGCCAGGACAAGCTGGTAGCACGGCGTGCCGACGACAAGCCGGAAATAGTCGTACCAGGTGATGTCGAACTTATGATCCTTCCCGAATTCCTGCAGCATGCATATGTCGAACGCGATGGTTGCCAGGGTGGGAATCAGCGGCAGGAAGGTCACCAGCGTCACAACCAGCGGAAACCCGCCCCAGACGGCCGCCACGATCGCAACCGGGATGCAGACCCCGGCGAAGGCCGTGAGATGCTGCTGCATCAGGGTCCACCAGGCGATGGCGCGCATCTTTCTGGTGGGAAGCTTCTTCCAGTCCCCTTTTGCGAGGACCTGCATAAATCCAAGTGCCCAGCGCGTGCGCTGCCGGACCAGAGCGCTGAGGGTATCGGGAGTTTCCTCCTTCGTGACGAGCTCAGGCGAGTAGGCCACGATGATTTTCCTGCCAAGCGTGGACAGCCGGACGCCCAGGTCGCAGTCCTCGGCGAGACAATTCCCGTCCCACCCTCCCACCTCGTTCAGGAGGTCACGCTTGATGAAGACCGTGTTGCCCCCCAGGGGAAGGAAGCCCTGCCTGGAATGGGCGTGCAGCCTGGACCTGAACCAGGTGAAGTACTCGAGGCAGTTGCGCAGCGAGTACCAGGTGTCCCTGTAGTTAATCAGCTGCACCGCGCCCTGGACCACGTCCGCGTTTCTGGTCCAAAAGACGCTGTCGATATGGGCAAGCAACGCTTCTGCGGCGATCGACTCGGCATCGAACACCCCGACCACGCTGTTTCGGCACATGGTCAGCGCTTTGTTCAGCTGCCGAGGTTTGTTTTTTACCTCACCGACCTCAACACTTACGCTGACGAGGTCCGGGAACTCGCTGGCGAGCTTATGTGCGGTCTGCACGGTTTCAAGGTCGTCATGGCCAACCGAAATGATGACTTCCTTGTGCGAATGAGTCTGTCCCAGAAGTGCAGTCAGGGTGGCTCGCATGACGTCTTCGCGTTCGTTCCGGCAAGGCATGATCAGCGAAAAGGAGCAGGTTTCCGTCTCCTGCAGGCCGGAGTATGACGTGCTGACCTGCGTCTTGGGATCCCACCATGCGTATGTGTTCAGGTAGAGAGTGGACAGCGCGATCGCAAACAACGCCAATGCGATCAAGACGACGAAGGCACAGGCCAGCGCGGCGGTGTACATCATGGGACTCCAATGAAGTGGGCGGGCTTGGGCAGGCTTAGCTGAGATCGGCGCGATCAGTCATCAGGACCACAGGCGATGCCGTCGTTGCTGACATCGAGTTTCTGCGGGTCAGTATTTTTTTTGCGGACTATCAGTCCGTCCTTGAAGTAGTCGCGAACCTCGCTACAGGTCCAGGAATGCGGCATGGAAGCAGGGTCCACGCCGGCCTTCTTCATTTCCTGGAGATGCCGGCTAAGGCTGGGTGGAACGGCCGGGAGACATTGGCCAGCCTCGCCGTATTGAGGGAGACATCCACCAAGTGACAAGTTTTCGGTGGCGAGAACGTCCGCCGGGTTGATCGCCCGTCGCTCCTTCAGCCCAGCAGAATTGTCCCGACGCCCGGGCTTGGCATCGGCTGCCTGCCCGACTTCAGCTTTTCCTGCCTCGGCCAAAGAAACCTCGGGGCTGTTGCCCAATCCCGGCTTGCTCCCTTCGACATCGGAGGCCCCTCCCCAGATCACGGCTGCTGAAACGGCAATGCCCGTGGCAGCGAGCAGGGGGATCCAACGCCTGCTGCGGGTCGTAGTCCTGGCTTGTGCTTTCATGCAATCCACACCCAACGTGAGACGCTCGGAACACCATCAGCGCTGAGGACGGAGAGCATGTAGGGCCCGGGCGGGAGGAGATTAGGGTTGTTTGGTATTTGTGCTGAACGGGTGCCGTCGCTGCCTGCAAGAGGCAGGTCCACAAGGCGCGCGTTGGTGTCGGTCTGGTGAGTCGAGGACATGGGCGCCACCAAGGAGGCGGCCGTTACGTCGCCTGTGACGCCCAGCTGGATGATTTGCCCATAAGTGGCATTGCCGGGTGCCGTTGTGACGGTGGGGCGCGCTCCCATGAACATGTACGGCGGGCTGTAGACGGAGATCCGGAACTCAAACGAGTTATCCATGGGATTGGAGCCCATGATTGCCACCCTGCCATCCGGCAGGAGGATGGACGTCGAGTGGTAATTCCGGCCAACGGGGTCGGCCACAACGGGCGTCCACTTGTTTGCGGCAGGGCGGTACAGGGCAGCGGATTGAACGTTGGCTGCGCGGTTCAGCTGCGAGCCGTTTGCCGCCAGGACTGTTCGATCGGGGAGGTTGATCAGATTGACGTACGTCTTACCCGGGCCGGGAAGATCCGGACCCGGGACATACTGCGGGTTCGGCTGCCTAAAATCGATGATGTCAACGAGACTGATGGCGGGAGTATTTCCGTCAGTATTGCCGCCGCCCACAATCATCAGCTTCTGGTCTTGTGCCGGGCCCGCGAGGACGGAGCCTGCCTGATCCCTCATGTCCTTTTGACGCAGGCCGGGAACATCCCATATTTGCCCGGTAGCCCAGTTGTAAATACTGGATCCTGTGCCAGGCAGGCCATTGCCGAAGGTGTGGCCGCCAGTGTAAAACATCTTGCCGTCGTCGAGCAGGAACATATGGGGATACGTTCCCCAGTAACTCCAGGTCTGCCGAACCTGGTCTTGCGGCAGCCAGTCCATGGCTGAGGTGTCAAACATTTCGGTGAGCACCGTGCCCTTGGCTTTTTCGTCAATACCGCCCGCCGACCAGATGTCCCCGTTGCCGAGTTTGGTGAGGGAGGGGTACCAATGGGCGCCAGTCATATCCCCGAGCTGATGGAATGCGTCGTCGGAAGGATCAAAGTAGTAACTCTTCTTGGATCCCTTGAAGGCTGTGGGCCCGTCGTCGGTGGTTGGAAACGCGTCGGTGCCGCCGGCGAGAAGGACCTTGCCGTCGGGCAAGGTAACGTGTCCGGCACAGAACATGTCATAGGGAACAGCTATTTCCTTGAAGGCGTTGGTCGTCGGTGTCCAGACAACAGCCTTGAACGATCCGGCCGTGAAGCTTTCCCCGTCGTTGCCTGAGCCTGCGATGAGTAGCAGCCGTCCGTCGTAGAGCATCGTTGAATGAATCGCGCGGACGGGGAGTTGAGTGGACAGCACCTCCCAGGAGCCCACGAGCTCTGGTCCGCCAGCTGGAGGCGGCCCGGCCGGATCAAACTTCACCATCGAGTAGTTGGTGGTCTTCAACGAACCACTGCCCCAGATGGACAGGCCAAAGGAGATGCGGTCAACCCCGGCAGGTACAGCGGGGGTTCGGGCCTGCGCCGTTGTCCACTCCCCGGCACCCGGCAGCCTTTTGAGGTCCCTCCAGTATTGCCAGCCGGTGGCCGTATGACTGAACACAGTTATGCTCGCACCCTCCGGTGCTGTGGACTTATAGTCGATCCGGAGATCGTATTCAGTTCCAGGAAGCACGGCCGGGGCACAGCCGGGAGGGTCGGACTGTATTAGTTTCGCATCCCCGGAGACGTATGAACCGACGTTCAAATCGAAAGAGCGTGTGCCTGCAGTCGAATTCACCGGGACATCAGCTGAAAGCGACGAAGTAATTTGGCGGTCACCCCATCCGGCGATTCTAAAGCAGGTAGGATTTATTGCGCCATCAGCTAAATTGCCGTTTGCGATCAATTCTCCGGTATCGCTGGGTGGGGTTATCGCAATTTCAGTCAAAGAATAATCGTCAGTGACTAAAGTTCCGCTAGCTCCAAGCGACAGCCCGAATGCGATTTGGTCGGTGCCTTCGGGAATCACGGGGGTCGGGGCCGTGGCTGCGGTCCAGGTCGCAGCCGCCGGCTGTTGCTCGGTGTCACCCCAGTAGCTCCACCCCTGGGCCGTGTGCCTGAACATTGTGAGTGACACTTCCGCCGTGGACTGGTACCAGATCGTCATCGCGTAGGTCAGCCCGGGCTCCACAACGGGGGCGCAGTCGGCGCTTTCCTTTTGAAGAAGCTTGCGGTCGCCGTGTGTGTAGCCTTGGACAGTGAGCGAGAATGACCGCCCGCCGTTACGACCCGCCGCAAAGGTCCAGGTCCCCGGAGTTCCCCACCCTGACGTCTTGAAGCAGGCGGGTTCGCCCTCTCCCAGTTCCAGCGAGGCATTGGTCACCAAATTCACTGCATCCGCGGCCGCCGCCTGTGTCGCGGTCCCGGCAACAAAATGGTTAACCGTAATTAGGAGGGTCAGAATCACGGCAATGAAGCCGGGCATACGCTGTGGATCCCTCATCAAACTCCACCTACACAAATTGGCAAGCGCCCGGCAGTAATCAGGAAAATAAATGAGTCCCGAATTGAATCCAGCGGGATCGATTCAACAATGATAGACATTGAAGACCCCCGAGATTGCTTTGCAGGACAACGGATTGAGGCAAGTCTATCTTTGGAAATGTACTGAAATAACGAGTAGTCAGTACCTGTTTCCTCGCAGGCTTCCCACTTAGCCACTCGAGTGCTCCGCACACTCCGGGAGTCGGGATTGCCCACCGGAGCTGCGTACGACCCCACGTGCCGGAAGCGGGGCTACGACGGCGGGTCGGTCACGTGGATCCGCACGCCACAGGCGTCTGCGGTGCTTTTTCGGGACGGCCGCGCGGGGATCCGGGACATCGAGGTACGCCAGGTGCGGCAGCCGAGCGTAGTCCTTGAGCACCGGCTCGTCGAGAACGAGTTCCGCCATGCCCCTGTCGCCGCCGGGAACGATCTACTCGATGGCCTCCCGGCAAGCCGGAGCAGCCTTCGCACTCATCGCGGTACTCACTGTGGCCGCCTGCTCGGAGCCGGGAGCAGCGGCGGCGACCGCAACGCCGTTGGGCTCCTACGCCACTGCGGCAGGCAAAGCCTTCAACTTGTCCCCCGATCAGGACCGTTTTCCGGTGGACGCGCGGGCCTCGACCGTCTGGGAGATCATCACCGATAGCGGGAAACCTCACCGTCTGGGAATCCGGGATCACCGCCATCGACCGTGAGCTGCGCAACGGCGGAACCATCCGGATCAAAACCCCCGACGCCGGCGGCCGAAGCCTGCGGCTCCGTATCCAGCAAAATTCCCGGAGAAGTCATGACCTGGACCAGCCGCCTGCCGCTTGGCCTGCTCAAACGGGCCCGCAACTTCACCCTCTCCCCCGAGGCCGGGCTCACTCACCTCACGGTGAAAGAAGAAGTCAGCGGTCCCCTGGTGGATTCCTTGTCATGGCGCTGGCGACGCCACACGCGTTCGGCGAACACGGACCCACGTTCGGGATCGCCTATCTGGTCGTCGTTGCCGTGCACCTGGCGATGTTCCGGATGGGTTCGAACGCGGCATTACCCAGGCCATGCGCCAGATCGCGGCCGATAACCTCGGGTCCGCTGTCCTCATCGTCATCGCCGGGTTCGTTGAAGGCCCGGCAGACTGGTGGCTGTGGGGCGCTGCGGCTGCCCTACACGTCGGCTTGCTGGAGCTGGGCCGATATAGCAATTTCTCCCTATGGCCAAACCATTTCGTCGAGCGCAACGGCACTGTACTCATCGTCCCGCTCGGCGATTCCATGGTCGCGCTCGGTCTCGGGATAGGTAGCCGCGTGCTGAGCCCTTCGCTCATTATCGCCGCACCGCTTGGCCTCGGCCTCGCAGCCACCCTCTGGACGCTGTACTTTGCGGAAGCGGACACGGCGTCCGACCGGGCCCTCCAAGTGGCGCCCCGCGAACGTGTCGTTCCACTCGCCGGGCTCGCGTTCGGGTACGCGTTCATACCAATCCTCGGCGGCATCGTGATGATCTCCGCCAGCCTCGTCGATGTGCTCGAGCACCCGTTCGACCACATTCCGCTGACGGCCGCAGTGTTCCTCGCGGGCAGGGCGAGAATCTACGTTGCCGGGGTCGCCGCCTTCCGACAGTCCGTCGCGGCTGCGGGCGTCGCGGCCTGGCTGGACTCCGCCGTGGCCACGGCCGCCTGCGCCGCGACCACCTGGGTAGGTGCGAACGTCCTCGGCATCGCCCAAGTCGCGCTAATAGTCGGGATCCTCTTCGCACTCTCCCTAGCGTCCCGCCGATCCCGCTCGTCGGCGCTTGCCGCCGCCAGCGATAAAGGCGGGAGCTGCCGACGCGCTATTGGCTCGCGTTTCCAGAGGGACAATGCCCCCTATGGGTGGTTCGCACTACCCACACCAGTAAACTCCAGACCTCGTTGCGCCTGCACCGAGTGGATCCACATCCGTGACCGTGCCAAGGGCCCGGGAGCCGACTACGTAACGGGCTGACAGTGCCTGGATGCCTGCTAGCCGCGACGCGCCGCCTCCTTGATCAGCGAAGCCACGGCTTGGGGCTGTGAGACGTACACGGAGTGGCTTGCGGCAACCTCGGCGACCGACGATCCGGCTCGTTGCGGCATCGCGTGCTGCGCGGGCGGAGGGAGGATATTCGAGAGTTGCTCACGCTGATTCTGACACGGATGGGGTTGGCTGTTCATGTGGTCGGCAACGGCTAGAGCACGTGCCAGGAACTGGGCGTATCTGCCCTGTAGTTTCAGCGAATTTTCCATTTCGCCGGACTTGGGGCCAACCTCGTGGCGGCTCCGGACACGCCCAACCAGGGACAATCGGTATCACTAAACCGGAACTAGCCCGCCGTGAGGTATTCGAGCTGATGAGGTTCAAGATATCGGCCTATTCAACAGCGCATTATGCCCGGATCGAGCACCAGCGCACAATCGCGGCGGCAGCTGCGAGAACCATGTATTCCGAAAGCGAGACGGCGAAAACCACCCCGTGGTGGCACCGGGCGCGGAAGTCAGTTCATCAGTACTCACCGTTGATCACGAAGTAGGAGCCGCGGATAGCGCCTGCTAGCTTTTGATTTCTGGCGGGCGAAGTGGAACGAACCGCCAGTTTGCTTTCCTTGACGTCTACGAGTGGGTGACTCAGACGTGGCTGATGAGCGAGGACAGCAAGGACCATATTGTCACAGTCGTCGTCAGCCGGCTGGCGGCCCGCTACCCGGTGGCCCCGCGGGCGCAGATCGAGGAAATCGTCAGGGAAGAGTACGACACCCTGGACACAGGCCGCATCCGAACCTTCATACCTACCTTGGTCGAGCACAGTGCCCGGAACCGGCTCCATCGCGAATTCCCCGGACAGCACTCCGACCGCTAGCGGTACCAACCTCCTCCGCCCCTGACGGACGCAATTCCCGGTGGGGCCCGCCGCGGGTGAGCATCTCGTGTGCTCCCAAGGGACAGGTGACGGAGGCCGGGCGATTGTTGCGAGGCCGGGCGGCTGCAGCAGTTTCTGCTGTCCTGCCCGGCAGCCGGGGACGTAGAATTTGCTATGGCCGCGACACATGTTGTTGAGATCGAACGGAAGTTTGATGTAGAGGATGCGGCCCTTCTTCCGTCTCTACAGGAACTGCCCGGGGTTGACCGGACGGACAAGCCCGTGGAGCACCGGTTGGAGGCCGAATACTTCGATACCCGGGACTTGCGCCTGGCATCCGCGCAGATAACACTCCGCCGACGAACCGGCGGCGAGGACGCAGGATGGCATCTGAAACTGCCCTCAGCCGGGGACGAGCGCAGGGAATTCCACGAACCGCTCGGGAAAGTCGAGGACGGGGTTCCCGAACCGCTCCTAAAGCTCGTGCGCGTGCACACCAGGGAACGGGCCCTGGGCACGGTTGCGAGGCTGAAGACCAGGCGCATCGTGCACCACCTCCTGAACAAGAAGGGCGATGTTCTCGCCAGCGTAAGTGATGACCAGGTTGAAGCCGAGACCCTTACGCCCAAACGGGCCCTCCGGAACTGGCGTGAGTGGGAAATCGAACTGGTCGAGGGCTCCCGGGACCTGCTTGATGCCGGGCAGGAACGACTGGCAGCTGTGGGCATCCGGCCCTCCGCCCATCCCTCCAAGCTGGCCCGCGCGCTGGGCCGGGATCCGCAGGAAGCTTCAGACGTCGCACCGCAACCGAAACCCAAGAGCCCAGCGGCGGATGTCATGCTCGCCTACCTCGGCGAACAGGTACGGGAACTCAAGGCCCAGGACCCCCTCGTCCGGCTGGACGCCCCCGACGCGGTCCACAAAATGCGCGTAGCCACCCGCAGGATGCGCTCAGTGCTGGCGACATACCGGAAACTGCTGGCCGACACTGGCTCTGTCAACTCCCTCCGGGATGAACTGAAGTGGCTCGCCGGTGTGCTCGGCGAGGCCCGCGACGCCGAAGTCATGCATGCCCGTCTCAAGGACATGATCGCCGAAGAGCCAGGTGAGCTTGTCATGGGACCGGTCACCCGCCGGATCGATCTTGAGCTCGGAGCCGACTACCAAAAGGCCCACACCAAGGTCCTGAAGGCACTGGACAGGCCGCGCTACTTCCGCCTCCTGGACGCCCTCGAGTCGCTGCTAGCCGCCCCGCCCCTGGCGCCAATGGCGTCCAAACCGGCACGGAAGGTAATTCCCCGGCTGGTCCAACGGGACATCAAGCGCCTGCGAACGGCGGTCCGGGACGCCAAGAAACATCCTGCCGGCACCGGTGACCATCCGGCCCTGCACGAGGCACGGAAGGACGGCAAGCGGCTGCGGTACGCCGCCGAGGCCGCGACGCCCATAAGTTCGGAGAACGCCGCCCGACTTGTGGATGCCGCCCACGGCGTCCAGAAGATCCTGGGCGACCACCAGGACAGCGTCGTCACCCGGGACCTGTTGCGCAGGCTCGGTGCCGAAGCTTTCGTTCAGGGAGAAAATGGGTTCAGCTATGGCCGGCTTCACGCCTTGGAACAATCCGTCGCCCTGGACGCCGAGGCCCGTTTCCACCGCCAATGGAAGAAGTTCCCGGCCGCTTCCCTGTAGAGGCCGCTCCGTGTAGAGGTGGCCACCTTGATGCCGGCGCTGGTGTTTCAGCGCGCGGCCCGGAAGGCTTCAATAAACAGCTGCGCCCGATCTTCGATGTATTGCTCTACTGGGAGGAAGCTCGGACGCGAGTTGGTCTGGCGCATCGGGCTAACGGCTGCGATGTATAGCCTGGACGCGTCCGTGTCGAGAACGAGACGCGCCGGCGGGAATTCTTCTGTCGCTCCTTCTTCCGGGCCGGCGTCCTCCAGGTCCTGTTCCCGCGCGAGCTGCACGTACTTGAGCATGGCGTCCGGGAGAGGGATTCCGATGCCAGTGCCGAGCTCCAGCTCCCCTGATCGGGTAATCGTGAAGTACACCGGGCCATGCGGATGGTAAGTCAGGCCCTGGGTCGTGCGGTGGAAACGGGCGTACGAGACAGGGAAGGAAGGGTCGGGCAGGGCAGTGAGTACTCAAGCCGCGGTGTACGTTGCAATCGTCCGGTATCCGAGGGCCCGAAGGAACGGCACGAGCAACTCCAGCCGACGCCTTAACTCCCCACGCTCCGGGTCATGCATGGCCGATACTAACCCCGATGTTTCGACTTGGTACCAACATCCCATCAGGAAGCCCTCCGTGTGCCCCCTGACGTTGGTGGACAGTGGCTGCTCCGCGACAGTATCCGGGCGCCGAGGTTCTTCGCCGCGTCCTTCGGTTTACCGCGTAGTAGCCCAGTTTCTGTGGTCTGTCTTCGGTTTTCAGCTGATTGTGGATCTGAAGGAACTGGGAAATATTCGCTCACGCGGCGGCTGATTAGCGTCGGAGCGTTCTGTCAGGGCCCGTTTTCGGACACACTGGGATGGTGACAGCTCACCGCCCCCAGCAAGGCCTATGCCCACCGCTTGCATCAGGCCGGAATCGGAGCCGGAGACAAGGTGGGGGCGTGCGTATCCCGTCGGGGACGAACGAGCTGTACCTCGCGATCCTTGCCATCCTGCACGTCGGGGCAGCCTATGTTCCGGTCGACGCCGATGACCTGGACGAGCGGGCACGGCTGGTCTTTGAAGAGGCCGGAGTCGCCGGGATCCTGCGTGCAGGTGAGATCGTCACCTCCCCGAACCCGGTCCGCTGTGCTCCCGTGGAAACATGCGGAATTCGGCCCGGTTGAAACTGCACGTGAAACTGTTCAGTGGATGGCGAGCTCGATGGCAAGCACGGCGAGGCCTAGCGCCGCCATGATGGCGAGTACGAGGATTTTGAGCCATGGCTTGACGCGGAGTCGGCGGACGGCGAAGAGCGCGACGATGACCAGGGTGGCGGCGAGCGTCACTGCGACCACCCGGAGCGCCGGCGCCACGCCGATCACGCCAAGCGCGCTGAGGCCGAGGATCGCCATCGGCGCGACGACGACGCCCAAAGAACCGAAGCCCACGTCCATGAGGTGGGCGAGTTCGGCCCGGGACGGCAGGGAGCTGTCCCGGACCATATACGCGATCACATCCGCAACAAAGACTGCCAGCAGCGTGCCGACGACGGTAAGCAGAAGCGTGAGGGCAGCGCCGTCCACTGTCGCGTGCGCGGCATCGCGTTCGAAAGCGATTGTCACGGCCAGCGCGGTGAAGGTGACGTAGACGCGCTCCTTGAGCGCCTCCGAGCGCTGCTGCGCGTCCGGGCCCGCCGAACGGCCCGGCGGACGGCCTGGGGGCGTCTTCCTCAGGACGTCTGCTTTCATGGCTCCGTTCCCCCGGCGTTCGCGGTTGCGGCGTGGAACGACGGCAGGCGGGTGAGGCTCCCGGAGACGGAGTCGGAGGTGAACATCACGGTGCGATCCGGGCGGACCACCGCAGCAGCGACTCGATGTCGGACGAGCCACTGGTGGAGCTCAGATCCGGGGCCGGGGACGGCGGGCGCCGCGCCCTTGTGAAGGATCCGTTTGCGCTCCTCGGGAGTGATCGTGAGAGCTACCAGCGCGAAACCGTTTCCGGCGATGTCGTCGAATCGGTCGGCGTCCGGGGTTCTCGAGGTCGGGGCGTTGGGGCAGGGACGTCCGACGGCGGAGGTGCGGGTGAGTGCCGGGAGTCGGGTGCCGTAACACGGGGGTATCGCTGTCCCGGACCGGGCGGGCAGGCCCGCCACGCGGTGCGGGCGCCGTGCGAGGACACTCCGCAGGGCATTGCCGACGCGACCACCCGCCGTCATGGTGAGGCCGACCAGCTTTGCGAAGGTGATGGTTCTTTTCGCGTGCCGCTTGCGCTCCGTCTGGTAGCTTGCCAGCACGGTTGCAGGGAGGTCCCCGGCAAGAACACCGGCGAGCTTCCAGGCCAGGTTCATCGCATCTCGGAGTCCTGCCCCCATGCCCTGACCGATGAAGGGAGGGCTCAGGTGAGCGGCGTCGCCGAGGAGCAAGACGCGGCGGTCGCGCCACTTGTTGGCGACCTGGGCGCGGAAGGTGTAGTCGGCCACCCGGATCACGCGCAGATCGTCCACCGGGACGTCACCGGTCCACGGCCGGATCAGCGTATGGAGTGTATCCATCGTCGCGAAGTCGGCGGCAGTCTCGCCGGGCAGCAGCCGGAACTCCCAGCGGTAGCGGACCTCTCCGACGCGCATGTAAGTACCGGCCCGGCGGGAGTCGCACAGCTGGTGGACGCCTTCCCACTGGTTCAGCGGCGCCGAGGTGTCGATGTCGATAACCAGCCAACGCTGTTCGAAGCCCAGGTCCTCCATCTCCGCGCCGATGGCCCCCCTCACAACGCTGTTGGCGCCGTCGCAGCCGAGGACGTAGCTGGTACGGACCGACTCGCGTGCCCCCGTGACACGATCCGTGAACTCCACCCGGGCTGCCGCGTCGTCTTGGGTCACACCGAGGACGTCGACATTGCCGCGCAGGGTCACCGTAGGCATGATCCGGAGGTTGTTGCGCATGAGCTGCTCGAGTTCCGGCTGGTCGAACATGTTCGCCTGGGGGTAGCCGTGGGCGCCGCCGTCAGCCGATCGCTGGAACTCCGCGATCAGCCTGTGGCCGGGTGTGAGCAGACGTAACCCGCGTGCAGGGCGGCTGAGCCCAGCGAATTGCGTCGCCACGCCCAGGCGGTTGAGGATGCGATAGACCTCGTCGTCGAGATGTACCGCTCGTGGTAGCGGGAAGACACCCTCCCAGCGGTCCAAAATGAGGCACTCGACGCCGTACTGGCCGAGTAGGGTGGCGACAGCCAGCCCGGAAGGTCCAGCGCCGACCACCACCACCGGAACCGCGCTCTCGTTCTGGGCGCTCATCCTGTTGCCGCCGGAATGAGAACAAGATAGCCGACGAGTACCGCCGTCATGACCGCCGCCGGGGCGATCTCACGCGGACCATCGCCGTTCCTGAGATGGGTGACGAAGGCTCCGGCCATCAGAAGCACGAGGCCGACGGCTGCCGCGAGGCCGATCCAGGGCTCGACCAGCCCAAGCAGGAGGCCGAGGGCGGCAAGCAGCTCCAGGGCGCCGATACGTTTGTAGGCGGTGCTGTTCAAGCCCACATGTGCGGCGCGGGCGAGCATCGCTTCTGTGCCAGCCACCTTTGCCAGGCCCAGCATGGTGAAGCATCCAACCAGCGCTATCGTGAGGACGATGATCATCGATCCGCCTTTCGTGCGGTCCTATTCGTGATCCGCCATCGGACCCCGTACTCGTCGAGGGCACGCCTGACGGTTGCATGCGATGCCTCGTCAGCGCTCACGGTGACGACTATCGCGCCGTCCTCGATATCGGCTTCCACGGAGTGCACGTCAGCCAGCTCCCGCAGGGCCTCGCTCAGCGCTGCCCTGGTGGCGTCTGCACGGAGCGCGAGCTTGTATGGTTTGCCGACGGCAGTGACCGGAAGCTGGTCGACGACGGTGACGGACTTCGGCGAGGACGCCCTTTCCCCAACCCGGTCGTCCGCCCATCGGACCAGGTCCTCGGTCCTGGTGGTAGCACCCGCGGCCAATGTGACGTAGGCGACCGGCACCTCTCCCGCATGCCGGTCGGGTCTGCCGACCGCCGCTGCGCCGGTCACGTCCGGGTGGGAGAGGAGGGCGTCCTCGACAATTGCGGGGTCGATGTTGTGGCCCCCTCGGATGATCAGGTCTTTGGCGCGACCGGTGAGCTGGACGAAGCCGTCCTCATCGACTTGTCCGAGGTCGCCGGTGTCGAGCCAGCCGTCCCGCACTTTGCCGAGTCCGTCCAGCAGGAGGCCGTCGGGGCCGTTGCCGATGACGTAGCCGGGGAAGACCGTCGGTCCCTTGATCACCAGCAGGCCCCTTGTGCCCGGTCCGGCCTCGTGCCACTGTCCGTCGTCGTCAACGTGCACCGCCTTGATCTCTTGGTAGGGCAGCCGGCAGCCGAGCGAGCCCTTGGTGGCGCCCGGGAAGTTCAGCACGCTGACGCACGTCGCCTCCGTCAGGCCGTACCCTTCGACGAGGCCGACGCCGGTGGCTGCCTCGAAGCCGGCACGCACGGCCGCGGGCAAGGGACTGGCTCCGACAATGGCGTGGCGAAGGCTGCTGATGTCGGCGTTCACGGGAGACGCGGCGAGCGCGGCGTAGACGGTGGGGACGGCGCTCATCGCGGTAAGCTGGTGGTGCTCGACGACCTTCCAGAACACGCTGTAGAGTGCGGGCTCGCGGTAGCCAAGCGGTCCGGACCATACGACGGACAGGCCCTTGAAAAGGGGCGCGAGGACGGTCACCATGAGGGCATTGACGTGGAACAGCGGCAGGGCGGCGAAGAACACTGCGTCCTCGTCGAGGAGGTCGTTGGCTGCGAGCATCCAAGCGTCTGCGATCTCGTTGGCTTGGGTGTGCGCCGCCAGCTTCGGGGTGCCGGTCGTGCCGCCGGTGTGGAAGAGTGCAGCCAGATCGCCTGGTCCGGGCTGATCACCGTGGAACTGCTCGGACGACGCGTCTGCTGCCCGGCGTGTCAGGTAGTCGACGTTGGCGTATCCGACGGTCGTGGCCGGTCCGGCTGGCGCCTGCCCGGTCGGTGACAGGAGGAGGACACAGTCAACCAGGCCCTTCTTCGCGAGGCTGAAAGCTGCCTCTGTGACGACGGGATCGAGATCGGGCCCGGCGGCTACCAGCACCCGCGTACTCGAGCGCTGGAGCAGCTCGGCGATGTGATCCTCGGACAAGCCGGGGTTGATCGGGACGGCGATCCCGGCAGCTTGGGCGGCCAGGGTCGCGGAAATGAGCTCCTGGCAGTTGGGCGAGAGTAGGGCCACGGTGTCCTGGCGGCCGACCCCGATGTCTGCCAGCAGGTTCGCTATCCGGTTCACGTCGGCGAGAAGCTCAGCGAAGGTCAGCTTGACGGGTTCCTGCCAGCGCTCCGTGTTCGGAAGTATTGCCGCCGCCGTGCGATCCGGCCACAGCTGGGCGGCTCGGCAGAGCAGCTCGTACGTCGATGCCGGGAGTCCGCGTTCGGAGAGGGGGGTCCTCTCGATTTCGACGACGTCGTCAGGGCTTGAGTACCGCGGCCAGAGAGGCATGCCGTTCACCGGGCGTCCCTCACCGTCGTGCGCTGGCGCCCCAGGTCGACCTTCCCGTCGTCGGTACTGATGGCGATCTCGATAACGTCACCGCTTTTGAGGTACTTCGGGTTGCGGCCCTGCGCCTTGAAGAACAGGCGCCACTTAGTGGCCGGGGGCAGCAGGTTGCTAATGATCTCGACTGGCTTCGGTGGTGCGCTCAGTGCGGTGCCGACAGGGGTGCCTGTCAGGACCAGGTCGCCCGGGGAGAGGTGCTGGAAGCGGGTGAGTGCCCGCAACGCCTCGACGGGGCGGTAAACCATGTCGGCCACCGTCATGTCCTGACGGATCTCGCCGTTTACCCACAGCCGCAACCGCAGCTCATCAAAGCGGTTCCAGTCCTCGGCGTCAAAGAGCACGAGTGTCGGTCCGGCGGGGGTGAAGCTCGCGTAGGACTTGGACTCGTAGAACTGGGTTTTCGGGAGTTGCAGGTCGCGGGCCGAGATGTCGTTGGTGATCACGAGCCCAGCGATGTGGTCGGCGATCGTCTCGGGTGTGATGACAGAGCCGACCGGGGTCTCCTGGCCCATCACGAGGCCGATCTCAGCCTCGTAGTCGAGGAACCGCACGTGACCGGGCCGGACGACGTCGTCATTGGGCCCGCTGATCGAGCCCGAGGACTTGCGGAAGAATGTCAGCGGGATTTTCTTGGGATCCATGCCGGCGTCCCTCACGTGCGAGGCGTAGTTCGTCATCTGGGCTACCACGCGGCACGGCACTGTGATCGGCGAGATGAGGTCGAGGTTTTCCACCGGCACAATTTCGCTGGCGCCGATGGCGGCGTGGATGGCCGGGCGATCGGCGAGCAGCTCGCCCGTGGTGGTCGCGGGGGTGGCGATGTGGGCGGCACCGGTGGGCGTGTGGACCCACCAGTCGTCGGCGGTACGCAGGATGGAGACGGTCATGAGGTGGCTACTTTCATCAGGCCGCGCAGGCGGCTGAAATCGAATTCGTTGTCGTCGCGGAGCGCGGAGACCATCGAGGCCAGCTCGCGCAGCGACTCCCGTCCGGGGGCGATGCCGAGGAAGTCCTTGCTGGCCGGAGGGCCCCACTGGGCGAGACCGGATGCGGTCATTTGTGCCCATCCGGGCTCGAGGGTGCTGTCGAACATGTCCCCATCGGTGAAGTGCTCCACCAGGAAGCCGTTGGGGTCGCGCCAGTAGTCGAAGATTTGGCTGCCCTGGATGTGGCGGCCGATCCCCCACGAACGGTGGTATCCAAGGTCTCCCAGAAGCTCACCGCCGGC
This sequence comes from Pseudarthrobacter arbutini, assembly GCF_054510915.1. NCBI lineage: Bacteria > Bacillati > Actinomycetota > Actinomycetes > Micrococcales > Micrococcaceae > Pseudarthrobacter > Pseudarthrobacter arbutini. The sequence goes on from NZ_JBTNDQ010000002.1 coordinate 291,166, forward strand.
GGCCAGGGCATCGACGTCGGCGACCTGGTATGCCGAGTGCACGTACCGATTCGTCGGGCCCAGCGTCATCGCGAGGGTGTGATGGTCGGTGGGCGTCGAACCCCGGTCGCAGCGAATGAAGCTCATGGTCGGGCCCCGCTCGCGCTGGCCCGGGTAGTAGAGGAAGTCACTGACGATCAGGCCGAGGTGCTGCAGGTACCAGTCGAGCGCCTCACGGTATTTCGTGCTCTGCAGCACGACGTGGCCGAGGCGCTGGACCGTCGCTGGCTGGCGCAGTGGCCGCTGGGTCCGGTTGGTCCGCACCACGTCGTGGCCGGCGTTGAACGTGAGGGGCATCTGGGCGGGCAGGGAAGGGAGTTTGTGTGTGTCTGCAACGACGCGGACCGCGGCGCCGCTCGGATCCACGAGGTCAACGCCTATGCCGCCGATCGTTTCCGGCAGCTTTTTCGAGGTCGCGCCTGTCGCGTCAGCCAGGCGTAGGACGTCCGAGGCCTCGGCCGCAGTGAATGCGGCTCCCACGTACTGCGATCTTGGTCCGCGCCGTACGATCACGCACGGCGCTCCGGTGTCGGTCCCGCGGAGGTGCAGCTCGTCGGGGGTGCGCAGGCTCGTGGCGAAGCCGAAAGCATGCGCGAAGGTCTCAGCAGCGGACAGGTCTGGCTTCTGGAACTCGAGCCAGGCGATGTCGTGCACTTTGATGATCGGGTTCGCCGCCCGCCCGCGGTGCTCGCCTCGCAGCGCCCCTTGCTCACTGTGCAGGTCGCTGTGGGTCCCGGTGTGGTCGTGGTGGTCATTCATGGATGGATCGCCTTCCTTTCTGACTATATCTTCGATTATGAAGATATCGTCAGTCAAGGGTAATTGAAGATTTCTTCACCTGTGACGGTAGGCTGGGAGGAACCCTACGACCGGATGACTTCAAGGAGCCCGCGATGACCCCAGCCCCAGCCTCATCCCCGGAATCCACCCGGTCGTTTCGGCGGAAGGCGCAGACTCGCGCCGCGTTGGTCCGCGCAGCGCAGTCCTTCCTGGCCGAAGGTCAGACGAACACCCCGGTGCTGGAGATCACTCAGGCCGCGGACGTTGGGATCGGCTCCTTCTACAACCACTTTGAGTCAAAAGACCAGCTGTTCGAGGCGGCGGTGGAGCACGTCATGGACCTCCTCGGCGCGGTCCTCGACGAGCTCACCACGGACGCCGGCGATCCCGCCGTCACGTTTGCAACCAGCTTTCGATTGATGGGTCGCTTCCACCGCCGGGAACCTCAGCTCAGCAAGGTGATCCTGCACAGTGCCCTCGACGTCCTCGGCGCGCAGACGGGACTGGCGCCGCGTGTCCGGCGTGACATCCAGGCCGGCGTCGAGTCCGGTCGGTTCACAATGACAGACGTAGACGTCGCAGTGGTGTGCGCCGTCGGCGCTGCAACCTTCCTCGGACAGCTCCTCCATGCCGAACCGGACCGCGACGACGCCGGGACGACGGATCGGGCGACCGAGGCACTCCTGCGAATGCTGGGTATTTCTGCCGACGAAGCGCTCGCAATATGTAGCAGCCCACTCCCCGAGCTCCATACTGCAGGGCTGCGCGGCGCTGTCGACGAGGTGACAACGAACGGAGTCGCGACCCGCTGAATTGCGCGCCCTGGGGCCGTTTGTTGGCTACTCGGTCAGGAGGGCAACTCCGCGATGCTGGACGGCTCGCGTTCCTCATGGCCATTGACGCCATGGCGGAAGTCGCGGGAGTGCGGTAGACGGCGCGACGGGAGCGCATGATCGACCCCAATGGACGGTATGTTCAGATGTTGTCCCGCTTCGGCCGAATCGTGGACTACGCCGGTCGGAGAGCACCCTCACGTAAGGAGGAGGGCTGCAGTCCCACACACCATCACTCCGGCGCGGTTCTGGGACTCTGTTGAGCGGCACGCAGGCCGTGCCAGTCGGCTTTTCGGCCCACCAGGCACCCGGACGAAGGGTCGCCCAACAACGACAAGCCACCGCCCCGGCCAGATATTACTGCCTCGAACTGCTTCTGAGCTGAACTGCTTTCCAACTCGCAACTCATCGCTTGCCCGATCCGACCCCTATATGGCCCAGTCCGAGGCCCAGGGTGTGGACGTTGTCCACACCCTGCATCCGCCCTTCTACGCACTCCAAACGACAACCGTGTTCCCCCACTGAGGGAACGCGATCTTCTTTGCGGTGGAGAGAGTGGACTACGGTCGGGTTCGCCCAGTCCTAAGTTGTGGGTGACGCCGCCTGCAAGGGCGGAGCATGCACTGGCCGGGAGGCCCACCCAAACAACGAAGAACTTCATTGCGGCGACACCTCCTTCATCCATCTCAGGAGCTGTTCGGCAGACACGCACATGACCCGGCCAAAAACCGTTACGCGTACATCATGAGCCGTGCCAGAACCGGCCGCTGTTGTAGCGGAGGCCCGCGGCATTCCCGTACTTGATCCCAGGATCACCAACGACTCGGCGACAGAAGTCCATGGTTATCGTTTCACAAGATGCGCAGCAATCATCCCCGCACTGTCCTTCAACGAGACGTCGCCGGCGGCCACTCCCACGACGAGATCGAATGCCTCATCAGTGCTGAAGTCATGCCGGCAGCCGTTGATCCAGAGCATCGAAACCATGAGCGTCCACGCAGTCGGCTTGATCCCGTCGAGCAACGGGTGGAACCGCGCCACCGACTCCATGAAAGCCGCCGCCTTCATCGCCAACTGCGGATAGGCTTCCACGCCCATGACCGTTGTTGCTGGCCGGGCCAGCGCAGAGGCCAGGAGCCCGATGTCACGGATATGGAACCCGTACCGGTCAACGACCTGCAGCGCGTCCTCAATCTCGAGGTACGCGGTCACGCATCCTCAAGGCGCGTCAACACCTCAGCGTCATGGCTCATCACAGAATCCAGACCTCGCCGATCTCGCGGCTGCGCCGGTGGCGCTGCAGCACAAGCTCCGCACCCTGGAGCAGCAACGCAGACTTCGAGGTGTGCTCCTCGGCCGCGAACTGGTCCAAACGCCGATCCAGATCCTCGGGACGGTGAAAACTGCACCCGGGGTGGCAGCGGGCGCGGAAGTCAGCTCATCAGTACTCACCCTTGATCACGAAGTAAGAGCCGCGGATAACGCCTGCCAGCTTCGATTTCTGGCGGGCAAACTTGAAACGAGACGCCAGTTCTTCTGGAATCTCCATACCTTCGGCCAACTTGAATCCGACGGCTCGCTTCCCACCGACCTCGATGCTGTACATGATGTTGATCGACAGCTCCGACTCGTAGAACACGTAATCCATGCGCAGGCCGTCGACTTCGAATGCGGTTGCTTCGAGCGGGCGGGAACCGATGACGATGTCGCGCTCATCCTTCAAGATGCGGCACACCCGCTCGACCACCTCCGGAACCTCGCTTGCAGGGCTAAGGGTGAAGTCGTGGTCGTACTTGTTGCGGTAGTAGCGCCCCTCGTTGGCGCGCAGCCCAGCAAGCGCCTCGACGACCGGGGACGATTCCAGGCCGACAGTAGAAACGTTCTTGAAGTCAACAACGTACGGCATGCGTCCTCCTGATTGGATGTGTTGAACAAACGATAACGGCGACAACGCTCGTCCAGGCCTAATTTGAACGATGCGTGCCCAAACCGGGACCCGTAGGGGCACGGAGTTTCATGGTCTTGATAAGAAATTCTCGTTGTGCCACGACCGAAACGAGCATGCCGAGGACATAGTCATCGAACCGCTACCGGTCAACAACCGTACAAGCGGATTCTCAAGGTCAAGACAGGCGTTCGCGCATCCCATGAGTCCACGGTCGCCCGTGATCACTTCCACTGTCAGGCCGACGCGGCTGGCGCCGGTGTACTTCAGCGGCTAACCCGCAGGTGCCACGACGTCCTCCAGCACCGACCTGTCGAAAAAACGGACCTCGCCCGTCGCTTCGAAGAACACCGGTACCACTGATGTGCTCGGGTCCTTGGCCGTCTCGTAGATTTCGGGCCCGCTTCCGTGCTTCCGGGCAACCGTTCCAACAATCTCGGTACCGCGAACCCGGACGGTTCGATATTTGTAGCTCATGTTGACCCCTTCGTCGACTATGGCAAACCCTACCCCTGAGACGAATGTCCAGAACCCCGCGGAGCGTCCGGGGCATTCGGCGCGCACCATATACTCAACGCTCAGCGGGCACCTCCGGAAACACGCTGGATGGCGGGAATACCTAGCCGAGTTCGTGGCCGGCCGGACCCCCGCAGAAGGGGCTTGATACGTCGCGGATAACGGCTGAAGGCCCCGCAGCGCCTGGCCGCGGGACCCTCAGAAATCCATAACAGGGAACCTGCCCCTGTCTTCCTCCACAGGTTATTCCTATGGCAGCAGCGCACCAAACACCGATCGAACTGGTCCTTCAGCACAGGATCAGCCCCGAGCGCCTGGCACCCTAGATCCGCGAGACACCCAGCCTGCATGAGGCGATCCGGCTCTACAGGTGGAACATCGATCTGTCCGGCGCCGTCCATGAAACCCTGCACGTTTTCGAAGTCGTTCTGCACAACGCCTTGGACCAGCAGCCTTGCATCTGGAACGCCTCCCAGCCGGATCCGTCTACCGACCGCTTTCATTCATCGGACTGGCTCATCGAACCCAGTGCTCTCCTGCTCCGCATCGCCGGCCGCGACATCCCGACGCCAAGCGTCGTGCACTCAAATCGACTACGCGCAGGCAGAAGCGGGCAGTGCGTGGTTCCAAGCTGCTGGCAGGCATGTGACCTTTCTCTGGCGGCTGCGTCGCTGGCTGTTCAATCTTGTTGTGCTCGTGGTCCGGGAGGGACATCACGGCCCCGTTCGGTGGGGCGGCATCGGGTTTCGCGAAACATTTTCTTCTCCATGCCGGATGGCTGGAGGCTTCCGCGATGATCCGGGATGAACGAAGTAGCGGAAGGCGGCGTGTCCTTGTTAAGGGGATGGGCTGCAATGGCCGCGAATTCCTTGATCCGTTACTAGTTAAGCAGGTGACGATCTTTGCATTCAGAATCGTCACCTGCCAAACTGGTGATATGAAACATTCGTTTGTGTGCGGCAATCCGGCCCTCGACTTCGCCGCTACGGTGCGCTCACGGCTCGAAGTGCCGCTGGAGATGTTCAACACTCCTGAGAGCCTGGATTCGTGGTTCCGTGAATCAGGGATCGTCGACGGGGACACCAAATTTCAACCGGCCGACCTTGAGCAGGCCCTCGTGATCCGAGAAGCTATCTACTCCCTCGTTCACGCCAAAGTAGACGGGAATGTCTACGACGGCGACGCCCTATCCATCGTGAACGCCGCCGCCCGCACACCGTCTGCCATCCCGCAGCTCACGCCAAACGGGCGAGTGACCGAAGCAACCCCGATAGAGGCGCTGTCAACTGTGGCACGACATGCCATCGAGGTCCTCAGCGGATCCGAGGTGCCGCTGCTCAAGGAGTGCGCGAACCACGAGTGCACACGGGTCTACATCGATCGGTCCCGGGGAGCGCGTCGGGAATGGTGCGCCATGGACCCCTGCGGCAACAAGATGAAAGCGGCCGCCTACCGTGCCCGCAAAAGAGAAGAGAAGCTGGTCTCTGCAGCCGGCAAATAGCCGCCCCGCTTCAGCGCTCCCCTATCCGCGTAATGACGTCGAGGGTGATTTCCCCGTCGGCGACATCGTGTCCAGGATCCCCGGAACTTTTCACGCTTGGGCGCGGCGGCTGATCCGGAACTGCGCGACAAGGCTGATCAGTGCGAGGACGACGGTCGCGGCTCCATACCCGACAACCGTCGGTATGAGACCAAGCGGACCGGCGAGCTGGCCAGCGATGATCACTGGCAGGCCGAAGGCGATATAGGCAACAACGTATATTGCGGCGACGATTCCCGCTCTCTGCTGGGGCCCGGCCAGCGGCATGATCAGGCGCAGTGATCCGGAAAAGGCTGCGCCGAAGCCGATGCCCGTGATGACCAGGCCGGCGATCATGAGTGCGAGGCTTCCGGCGAGCACGCCGGTCACGACGCCAATCGTCCCAGCCATGGACGCGTAGATGCCAACAGTCATTCCGCGCCGGGGGCTAAGCCGTCCGAAGGCGACAGCCACGACAGCAGCAGTTGCCGGCGAAATGAAACCGCTGAGGCCGTTGACCAGGCCGCTGTTTAGGTGGAAGGCACTGCGCACGATCGTTGGCGCGAGTCCGAGGGAAAGACCCGCAAGCATCCAGATTGCGGCTATCACGGGGGCGGCCGCCACGAATTCCTTTCTGGCGGCTGGCGGAACAGAGACGCGCGGGATCAGGGAACGTATGGCTCCGGGGGCGCGGGTCACACTCTCGGGCGAGAGCGCGACGACGACGATTCCCAGGACGGTCACGATCGTGAGGACGGCGAAGATGACCGTGTTCGCCTCGGCCGTGAACTGGATGGCGAACCCCGCAAGCAATGCGCCGACGGCGAGCCCCGCGGTCATGCCGACGCTGCCAAGAATGCTGCCCAATTTCTTTCGGTTCGGCGGGGCGAGTTCGGCAAGAGCAGCCGTGAATGCACTGGTGGCAGCGCCGGTGGCGAGGCCCTGCACGACGCGGGCGGCGATCACCCACCCGATGTCGGGTGCTACGAGGAACGTCAGAGTCGCTACGAGCTGAACGAGGAGCGCTCCGATCAGCACGGGCCGCCGGCCCACATGGTCGGAGAGCGAACCGACCGTCAGCATGGCAGCAAGGAAGCCGATCGCGTACACGGCGAACGCCAGGGTCAGGACCGCTGCCGGAAAATGCCACTGCTGTTGGTAGAAAGCGAGCAGTGGCGTCGGCGCACCCGCCGCCAGGTAAAGGCTGATGAAGGTGACCGCGCTCCCCGCGAAAGCCAACCCGGCAGGGATCCTGGAACGACCGCCAGCGGCCGGTGTATGAGTTTCGAGGGATGTATCAGATGACATTGAAGGCTTCTGTCCTGCCGGCCAACGATCCTCCGGCAACGTAGTTGGTTTGTTCGTTGTGGTCCGAAGCCCGTAGGCACTGCGCCGCTGATTGATCAGGCGTGCCCCTGCTCGATCCAGTTGCCGTTTGCGGCAATTTCGAGATCATCGATCTCGAGCTGCGCCTCGGATCGGGCGTGCGGTCCGATCACGACCGGAATGTCCGTGCCGCGCTTCACGAGCCGCAACGGGCCGCCGTCGTCGGGCTGCAAGTGCCGGTCGCCCCACTGCATCAGTGCGAATACCGCCGGCATGAGATCTGCACCTTTCGGCGTCAGCACGTATTCATAGCGCTTCCGCTTGCCCTCTTCCTGGTACGGACGCTTTTCGAAGAGGCCGATCTCCGTCAGCTGCTTGAGCCGGGCCGAAACTATGGCATCGGTCCCTCTTGTCCGTCGCACGAAGTCGTCAAAACGGGTGGTGCCGTAGAGGGCCTCCCGCAGGATGAGCATCGATGACCGGGTCCCGATGATGTCCATCGTCATGGCGATGGAGCAATTCTCCACGCGCCAGGCGCCCCGATCCTCTAGTGCGCCATTGAGCTTGACTGACACCGACCCCACCTACCTGAATTCCACTTGTAGTAGTTAGAGCGTAGAAGCTGACTACTAAAACGTCAAGCTAGGTCCCTGGTGACTCTCTCTGCAAAGTCACCGCTTTGACAGGTGACGATGTGTCATGTCAGTATCGTTACCAGTTGAACCGGTGACGCAGAAGTGGTTGCCGCATTCTTCAGCACTTCCCCCAAGATCCCGCCCCTCCCCCGGCGGCAGGATCCCACAGATCGTCAATACCCACTGAGAAGGAACCACAATGGCGCACTCCACCACCGAGATACTGACAGACGCACTTAAGCAGGCCGCGGCTGCTCACGGCATTCACGAAGCCGAAGTCCTGGGCGGCGTACACGACACCGAATGGCCGCAGTGGTACGCGGAGCACATGACGCGGACTCTGGCCGCGGCGGGGCACCGGCTCACCGCTGGCTAAGACCGCCAACACTTGCTCTGGCACGGCCAGGCGCCTAGAAAAGACCCCCCAAAAAAGAAGAAGGACTATCACCATGGATTTGAAGCTTGAAGTACTGTTCGTTCCAGTCTCCGACGTCGACCGGGCCAAGGCCTTCTACGAATCGCTCGGATTCCGCGTCGATATCGACTACATCGCCAGCGAAGACTTCCGGGTGGCGCAGCTGACCCCTCCCGGTTCGGAAGCATCCATCATGATCGGCAAGAGCATCACCGGCGCTGCACCAGGGTCACTCCAGAATCAGCTGTTCGCCGTGACGGACGTCCTCGCGACCCGCGCCGATCTTGCTGAAAAGGGTGTCGACGTCTCCGAGGTATTCCACTACGCGGACGGATTCATCTTCCACCTGGACAACCAGTACCGCGTTGCGGGCCCGCATCCGGAGCGCGCCGACTACCAGTCCTTTGCCTCGTTCAGCGATCCGGACGGCAACAGCTGGCTCCTTCAGGAAATCAACGTCCGGGCGCCCGGACGTTGAGCACCCACATCGGATCAGCAGAATATGACCTGATCGTGCTCGGCGGCGGCGCCGTCGGAGAGAACATCGCCGATCGTGCCGTCCAAGGCGGCCTGACCGCCGTGATTGTCGAAAATGAGCTCGTCGGTGGCGAGTGCTCCTACTGGGCATGCATGCCCTCAAAGGCGCTGCTGCGCTCCGTCCAGGTGCTGCGGGCAGCCCGGCAGGTTCCCGGGGCCGCGCAGGCCGTGACCGGTGAACTCGACGTGCACGCCGTTCTGGCACGCCGGGACTCATTCGCCAGCAACTGGTCCGACAGCGGGCAGGTTAAGTGGCTCGAAAGCGCCGGCATAGCCCTATTGCGCGGTCAGGGCCGGCTGACAGGATCCAAGGAGGTCACCGTCACGGGAACGGACGGTTCGAAGACGGTCCTCACCGCACGTCATGCCGTCTCGGTTGCCACGGGATCAGATGCGCTCCTGCCCGACATTGACGGACTCACTGATGCCCGGCCATGGACGAGCCGGGAGGCAACCAGCATCAAGACTGTTCCTGAAAGCCTTGCGATCATCGGCGGCGGCGTTGTTGCCACCGAGATGGCGACAGCTTTTGCAGCCTTTGGCACGGCGGTAACCCTGATCTCCCGCAGCGGGCTGCTCTCAGGCATGGAGCCGTTCGCCGGTGAGCTCGTAGCGGAAGCCCTCCGTGCCCAAGGTGTCACCGTGATCCTCGAGACGAAAACCACGCGCGTCACCCGGGACGAAAGCGGCGTGATCGTCGAGACCGGGGACGGCAGGACCATCTCCGCCCAGGAGGTGCTCGTCGCGACCGGTCGTACACCCCGCACGGGAGACATAGGCCTCGATTCGATCGGGCTCAAGCCCGGGGCGTGGATCGAGACCGACGACACCATGCTGGTTCCTGGGTTCGACTGGCTCTATGCTGCCGGGGACGTGACGAACCGGGCATTGCTTACCCACCAGGGGAAGTACCAGGCCCGGGCCGCCGGCGACGTCATCGCAGCCCGCGCGGCCGGAACAGCAGTATCGGACGCGCCGTGGGGAACGCATGTGGCCACGGCCGACCATGAGGCGGTGCCGCAGGTCACGTTCACCGACCCCGAGATCGCGTCCGTGGGGCTCACCGCCGCGGCCGCGCGTCGGAGCGGCTATGACATCCGGGTTGTCGACTACGAGATTGGGCACGTCGCTGGCGCCAGTGTGCGGGCCGACGGCTACACCGGCACTGCCCGGATGGTCGTTGACGAAGAGCGACAAGTAGTACTTGGCGTGACCTTCGTCGGTCCGGACGTGAGCGAACTGCTGCAGGCCGCGACCATCGCGGTCGTCTCAGAAGTACCGCTCGACCGATTGTGGCATGCCGTCCCGGCCTACCCCACCGTTAACGAGGTCTGGCTGCGCCTCCTCGAAACATACGGGCGCCCCCAGTAAGGGGTTTATCCCGGCCAGGGACGGTGCCTACTCCGCCGGAAGGCGGACCGGGCACCGTCCCCGCAATTCGACGCCCCAAACCTTTGGCAGCTGGAGGATCTCCGCGTTGCGCCTCTACCCCACTACTTCCCGACCACAGCGATAGGCAATTTCCAATGGCTCAAAGTCCGCATAGAGTCCGCATCAAATCCGGCGAGACTCGCAAAACCCGCTTAGCCGGGAGGCGTTGATGGCCCTCACGGAGCACGAAAGGAATTCGCTGGAGCAACTCGAGAAACAGTTCAGAGACGAAGACCCGCAATTTGCCACGGCGATGGAACCGGAAAGAGCCCGTAGCCGCTCCGCCCTCCATGTCGTCATCGGGGCAGCCACTGCCGTAGCTGGATTTCTGCTCGTGCTGCTGGGTGCAGCACTGCCGGGCCTCGTTCCGAACATCGTCGTCGGTGTCCTCGGTTTTGCCACCATGATCGCCGGCGGGCATTCCGCCGTGAAGGGCACTCCAGGAACCAGGGGAGAAGGACCTGCGCCCGCCGCTCAGCACGCGGGTCCGGTCGGAAGCAAAGAAGAGAAGAAGGAACGACGTTCCTTCCGGGACGGCGTCGGCGATATGGCCTTGTGGAGCCTGTTTTGGTGGGTGTAAAGCTGAAGAGGCGACACTACGCGATGCCATTGCGGGGATGAGGAGGACCGGTTGCACGTCCAAGGTGACGGGGTCACGTTGACTTCCCGATCGAGCCGCAAGACAAGGAAGGTCGGTGGGCCCACGACGGAAACTCGGCGTTCGGTGCTTCTGGCCACCGTGGATCTCATAGACCGCCTCAGCTATCCGTCGGTGACCATCGATGCGGTCGCGCGCGCATCCGGCGTCAGCAAGTCAACGATCTATCGGTATTGGCCCTCCCGACAGGCCCTCATCCTCGAGGCGTACACCTATAAGACCAACAAGCTCACCATTGTGCCGGACACGGGGAACGCGATCGAGGACCTTCGGACGTACCTGATGAAGCTGGCCCACTGCCTGAACTTCGCCGGCGCTGCCTCCACCGTCTCGGGGTTGATCGTCGACGCGATCAACGACGACGAATTTGCCCAGTTGTATCGGGGAACCCTGTTGCAGGAACGCCGGAAATCGTTGTTGGTAATCCTCCTCAAAGGCCAGCGCCGCGGACAGATCAGGAAGGAAGCGGACCTCGGAACCGCGATTGACGCGATCTACGGCGCAGTCCATCACCGCCTGCTCGTCAGCGGGCAGCGCATTGATGAGCCCTTCGTTGCTGCGCTGACCGACCTTGCACTACGCGGAATCTCCACCGCACACGCTCAGAGCCGGGCGAAATAGCCTGCGAGTTTTCCTCTCTTTCGGCCAAACGCCCGATCGAAAGGAGTTCCACACCGCAACTCGTAAAACCCCTTGCGACTTGCTCTGGTCATGCCCCTGGGCATGAATGCAGGTGGAACGCTACCGGCAACTTCGTCCCACTTCTTTGGCTCTGGTCACAAGACTTCGCAGACTGGAAGAACAGCTGAGGAAGCCCCCTCACCGGACTTACACAAGAACAGGATTGAAATGTCTATGTCTGTCATGACCCCTATCAACATCAACGTAGCCAAGGAACACGCCGAGTTGTATAAGATGGCAATTGCGCTATCCGCACAGGCCGATGCTGCCGCCAACGACGCCGGCCTGCCGGCATTGCTAATCGAACTAATAAAAATCAGGACCTCGCAGATCAACGGCTGCGCCTTCTGCCTGCGCCTCCACACGGGAGACGCCATCAAGAAGGGCGAGACCAGTGAACGCCTCGCGGTCCTGTCGGCATGGCGGGAGACGTCCTACTTCACGGAACAGGAACAGGCCGCGCTGAGCCTCAGCGAGTACGTCACCGGCATAGCCGATTCGCATGCGAACCGGCCCCTCTACGAGGAAGCCGCCGACTTCCTCACCCCTCAGCAGGTCTCAGCGGTCACCTGGATGACGGTCGGCATCAACACCTTCAACCGAATCGCCCTCACCAGTTCCTACCCAGTAGCACCCAAGGGATGACCGACGCTGAGTGATCCTCTCCCCCAGTTCAGGCAGTCGGCATCCGGGCCGATCCGACCGATATACGACGATCCGAAGTGCACATTGTGCACACCCCTATTTCCACCTTTTAGACCTCGCGGTCGGGGCGGACGGCTGCCGTCGAGGATCGCTCCGAGTCGATTCGTCAGGCGATCTGGATGCGTTCGTCGCCTAGCTCAACCTCGACACGAAGCCGGCCGCCGAGCGCCTCGACGTATTTCCGCAAAGTATCGACCTGGGCACGATCAATGTCACCGTGCTCGATGCGGGACACCCTGTTTTGGCTGACATGCAGGCGCCCAGCCAGCTCGACCTGCGTCAGCTCAGAGGCCTCGCGGAGCTCCTGAAGCCGGTAGGCCCGGACCTCATCGACCATGCGCTTCGCTTTCACCGCCGTCATCTGCGCAGTGGCTGCCATTTCCGCACTGATCGCCAAGGAAACGCTCAAGGTCGCTACCAAGCAGCTCGGCCTGAAGTATGCCCTAGAGAGCTGCGAGCGTACGCTCCTCCCCGGTTCGCCCGGGAAAGTCCCGCGGCGACAACTGGGCAGGAAAGTACGACGGCGGCGCCCGTCAGGAGTGCGCGCCGCTCCTCATTCTCCGTGCTGAGCGCGCACGTCATCTAATTGCTGCTTTACCGGAAGGGAAGGCTACCTAAGTAGTCCCTTCTTTTATTCCTGCCGATCCCCACGGCAGCCTTGCAAGGCGGTTTCCTGTGCGTTCGTTCCTCCGTCCCCGCGCCATCCTGGCTGCGGCGGCTGCCCTGACCCTCACCGGCTGCGGGTTCAGCGGCACCCAGACCCAGTCCGCCGGGACCACCGCCGCGGCTGACACGAGCCAGCGGATTGTGGTGGACAACTTCCGTGCTCCAGTAGCCAACTGGGCCATTGAGTCCGATGCCGCCTACATCCTGTCCCTGTCCGGCTGCCTGGAGACCTTGACCACCTACGACCAGGCCGAAGGCAAGGTCCTGCCCTCGCTGGCCACCGAGTGGAAGCAGACCTCACCCCTGGAATGGGACTTCAGCCTCCGCCAGGGCGTCAAATTCCAGGACGGTACAGAGCTCACCGCCAAGTCCGTGGTGGCGGCGCTTAACCACGTCCTGGACGCAAAGGTCCCTGCCCGGGCCTTCAACCGCACTATGATCAGCAGTATCACTGCCGTGGACGCCCAGACCGTCCGCGTGAGCACGCCGGCCGAGAACCCGCTGGTGCCGTACCGGCTGGCCAGCGTCAACACCGGCATCCTGGCACCAGCTGCCTACAAGGACGAAGGCGTGGACCCGTTCGGGCACTGCACAGGGCCGTTCACTCCCGTCTCGGAGAAGGCAAAGCAGTCCCTGACCCTGGACCGCAACGAGAACTACTGGGGCGGTGACGTACAGCTCGCCGGCGCCGAGATCCGCTTCATCACCAACGGCGCCACCCGCGCCGCGCAAGTGCGGACCGGTGAAGCGGACATCTCACTGTCCATCCCCGTCGCCAGTATCGCCGCGCTGAAAGCGGACGACGGCGTCACCGTGCTGGGTGCCGATTCGCCCCGCACTGCCACGCTCTACATGAACAACGGCCGCGCACCGCTGGACAACGTTGACGTCCGCAAGGCGGTCCGGGACGCGCTGGACCTCGACGCTTTGGCTGCCAGCGTCTACGAAGGTGCCGCCATCCCGGCCACCGGACCGTTCGCGCCCTCCGAGCCCTGGGCGGGTGAAAAAAAGCAGGAGCAGCAGCAGAACCTTGAGGAAGCCCGCGAGCTGCTCGCCAGCGCCGGCTACACCGCCGACCGCCCCTTGGAAATCATCGCCATCGTGGAGCGCGCCGAATTCGCCGACGTTGCCGCCGTCGTCCAGGAAAATCTCAAGAACATCGGCATCCCCGTCACCATCCAATCCAAGGAATATGCTTCGGCAGAGCCGGACGTCCTGGCAGGGAACTACGACATGCTGCTCAGCCAGCGCAACCGGCTGATTGACATCGCCGACCCTATCGGGTTCCTCACCGCCGATTACACCTGCAAAGGCACCTACAACCTGAGCCACTTCTGCGACCCGGAGTACGACCGGATCATCGCCGAAGCCACCAAAACCGTTGATACGAACGAGCGCTACAAGCTGTACGCCGAGGCGGGCCAGATCCTCCAGGACAAAGCCGTCAACGCCTGGCTCGTGAACGAACAGGCAACCGACGCGATCGGCACCAGCGTCCTCTCCTACGTCCAGGACCCGCTGTCCCGCTACGTCCTGACGGCCAAGACAGGCAAGGCCGCGTCCTAGTCCAGCTCCCCGAAACCCGCCACATATGCTGCAGTTCATCACCAAACGAACGGCCACCCTGGTGGCCGCCGTTGTGGTGTCCTCTTTCGCGGTCTTCCTGATCCCGTACTTCACGCCAGGGGATCCGGTGCGGAAAATCATCCGGTCGCGAGTGGCAGGAGACGCCGTGGATGAGTCCGCGGTGCAGGGGCTCAGCGACAGCCTTGGCCTGAACGACCCCCTGGCCGTCCAGTACTTCCGTTGGCTCGGGGACTTCTTTAGCGGCGATATGGGACTGTCCTTCGTGAGCCGCACACCGGTGGCGGAGCAGGTGCTCCCGGCGCTCTCCGTCACGCTCAGCTTGGTCACGATGGCGCTGGTCCTGGCCGCGGCGGTATCGCTCCCCCTGGGAATCATCGCCGGACTGCGGCCGGGAAGCACCGCGGACAAGGCCATCACCGCCGTCACCCAGGCCCTTATCGCCATGCCGGAATACTGGGTTGCTCCCGTCTTGGTGCTGGTCTTTGCCCTGAAGCTGTCCGTGCTGCCCACCGCAGGCTGGAACGACATGTCATCTGCCGTACTGCCCGCTCTGACCCTTGCCCTGCGGCCCATCAGCTTCTTCACCTCGGCCGTACGGGCCGGCATCATCGACGCCGCAGCCGCGGAGCACGTGACGGCAGCCCGCGCCAGGGGGCTGAGCCAGGGCCAGGCCGTACTCCGCCACGTGGTGCCGAACGGACTGGTGCCGCTGTCCACCCTGTTCGCCGTATGGTTCGCGGGCCTGCTGGGCGGATCGGTCATTGTGGAGGTCATCTTCGCCGTGCCCGGCATGGGCAGGCTGCTTTTCGACGCCGTAGTAAACAGCGATATCCCGCTGGCCCAGGGTGGAGTGGTGGTAGTGGTGGCACTCGCCGTCGGCGTGACCACCCTGGCGGACTTCGTCCACCGCTTCCTCACCCCCACGGTAAGAGGATCCCTTGCGTAGCCGCCTGACTGTCACCACCCTGGCCGCGGCCGTGCTTGCCCTTATTGTGCTGGCAGTGCTTCTGGCCCCGTGGATCTCGCCCTACCCGCCTGCGGTGCAGAACCTGGCAGAGCGCCTGGCCCCGCCCTCGCCCGCACACTGGCTGGGCACGGACAACCTGGGCCGGGACACCCTGAGCCGGATCCTCGAAGGTGGCCAATTCTCCATGTCCGTGGCCGCGCTGGCCACGCTGTTGACCTGTCTTCTGGGCGTGGCCATCGGCATCCTCAGCGCGCGGCGCCGCGGCTGGGTGGACGAATTCCTGACCCGCACCAACGACGTCCTGCTCGCGCTGCCGGAAATGGTGGTGGCGCTGTTCATCGTGGCGGCACTGGGCACAGGCTTCGGGCCGCTGCTGCTCGCGCTCACGGTCACCGGGTGGACGCCCTTTGCCAGGCTGGCGCGCACCCTGGCATACGACGTCTCGGCCCGGGGCTTCGTGGACGCAGCCCGTGTGGTGGGCTGCCCGCCGTCGTTCATTATTTTCCGGCACATCCTGCCCCACCTCGCGGCCCCGATCCTGGGTCAGGCGACGCTGCGGTTCGGGCACCTGCTCATCAGTGTGGGCGCCCTCTCCTACCTGGGCCTCGGCGTCCAACCGCCGCAATCGGACTGGGGTTCGATGCTGGCAGCTGCACAACCCTTCGCGGACCGCGCCCCGCTGGGAATCCTCGCCCCGGGCCTGGTCATTTTCACGGTTGCCCTCTGCGTGACCCTTATCGGCCAGCGGGCAGCCCACATGGCAGCGGCGCCGCTGCTGATGCCGCAGGCGGCGGAAAAATGAGCTCTGTGAATAACGGCCTGGTCCTGGACGGCCTGGAGGTGAGCCACAAGGAACCCGACGGCGGCGGTTGCGGCAAGCCCCTGGTCGCAGGTGTCTCCCTGTCCGTGGATCCTGGTGAGTTCGTTGCGCTGGTGGGCAGCTCCGGTTCCGGCAAGACGCTGACCGCGATGTCCTGCCTCCGGCTGCTGCCGCCCAGCCTGGGCATCACCGGTGGTTCCATCCGGCTCGGGGACCTGGACCTGACCCGCGCGTCCGAAAACGAGCTCAACTCCGTGCGCGGGGGCCGGCTGGGGATGCTGTTCCAGCAGCCCAAACGCATGTTTAACCCGAACCGGACCATTGGGCAGCACCTCAAGGAGCCGCTGCGCCTCCATGCCGGCCTTCGGGGCTCAAAGGCGCGCAGCAAAGCGCTGAACCTACTCGAGGAAGTGGGCTTTGCCGATCCCGCCAGGGGGATCCGGGCTTATCCGCACCAGCTCTCCGGCGGCATGGCACAGCGCGCCATGACAGCCCTGGCGCTGGCCGGGCAGCCCGGGATGCTGCTGGCAGACGAGCCGACGTCGGCGCTGGACAAAATGCTGGAACGCCAGATCCTGCAACTGCTGGACCGGGAACGCCGCGAACGCGGCCTGGGCATTCTCTACATCACCCACAATATCGTTTCCGTTGCCGCCTTCGCGGACCGGGTCCTGGTTATGACCTCCGGCAGTATCGTGGAGTCCGGTCCGGCCACCGAGCTCCTGACCCGGCCCAAGACGACCTACGCCCGGGAGCTGCTGGCCGCCGCGCGACTGGCGCCGGAGTCCCGCCGGCGTCCGCCCTCCACGGAACGCGAAATCCTGGTGCTGGATGGCGTGGGCAAACACTTCGGATCACGGCGGAAACTGGGCCATGCCGCGCTGCAGGACGTCTCGCTGACCCTTAAGCTCGGGGAGATCCTGGGTGTCCTGGGCCAATCTGGATCCGGCAAGAGCACCCTGGCCAAAGCCATCGTGGGCCTGGAAACAGCCAGCACAGGATCCGTCACCCGGCACCTGGACGCCGCTGGTCCGCGTCAGGACACCGCGGTCCAGCTGGTGTTCCAGGAACCGCATGGCGCCTTTGACCCGCGGATGACCCTCCGCGCCAGCCTGCAGGCCCCGCTGCGCTCACACCATGCCCTTCCACCGGAACAGCGCGACGAGCGGATCGCCGCTGTGATGGAGGAGGTGGAGCTGGATGCAGCCTTGCTGGACAAGCGACCGGGCCAGTGCTCCGGCGGCCAGCTGCAGCGCGCCACCATCGCCCGCGCCCTGCTGCTCGAACCCCAGGTCCTGATCTGCGACGAAGCCACCTCGGCACTCGACGCCCTCACCCAGCGAACCATTCTGAACCTGCTGCTGCGGCTGCAGCGTGAACGCAACCTGTCCCTGATCGTCATCTCGCACGATATGGATGTGGTGCGGTACATGTGCGACCGTGTTGCCGTCCTGCTGGAGGGGCGCGTGATCGAGGTTGCGGAAACCAAGGACTTCTTCGCGGCGCCCCGGCACCAACACAGCCAGGCGCTGGTTGAGGCCTCGATCCCCTGCCGGGCAGAGGGTCTGTGGACCGTGCTGGACGCAGGAGACCTGCCGAAACCTACGGCCGGCCGGACGCCAGCACCGATGCGACGAAGTTGATCGGCATCTTCGCTGCGGCAACCAGGGGCCACAGCGAAGATGCCAATTCCAGCTCTGACTGTCGGCCGGCCCAGGAGCGTGCCACCGAAGGTCGACAGGATCGCGGGCCGCTAAGCCAAGGAGCTGGCTTGCAACGCTGTTGCCGGTCCGGGGTACTGCATGTCCGCCGTCGCCTTCATTATCCAGAGCGCCGGTCCGCCGCCAGAGGCAGGCATCACGTCACCTTTGGTGATGAACCTTGCGTCGCCAGGGTGTTCAAGGGATAGCCACCACCCGGATTTCGGGCAATGGTGACCAGTGCGCGAGCTTTCGGCCAGGTCCGGAGTGGGCGGCGCAGCCACGTGTCTTTTCTTCATGACATTCCTCCAGCAAGAGCGTCAGGGGTTGTCCCGTGTCAGCTGGCAGCGGCAGGAAGGTCCGCCACCACCCACATCTTGCGAAGCGTGTCGTGGATTAGCCAGGTACCCTCCCACCCAGCGGGCGTCACGAACAAGGAGCCCGGACCGACTTCAAAGCTACTTCCGTCTGCCTCAGTGAGGGTCGCCGTTCCACTAAGAATCTGGCAGATCTCGTCATAGCCGGGCCTGGTGCTCTTGAAAGTCCCCGGGGTTACCTCCCAGATACCCGTCTTCAATCCCTCCCTGGCCCAAAGGCGCAGTGATACCTCAGTTTGTCCGGGCGTAGTGGAGGTCTCCTTCAGGATGTGTTCACCCGGGTTCTCGGTAGTTGCATTACTCATGACAGTCGCCTTGACCATGGTTTCTCCTTCTCGGGCTTAAGCCCTGCTGTGAATGCCGGTCCCGTTGAAACGGCACAAAGGCAGTCTAGCAATTGTCAACAATCGACGATAGGGTGGAAGCAGAGTTTTTACCTCTTCGCCCCCACAAGGCCATCTCATGGCCCCGTGCGATAAGAAAGGCAAAAAATGCGACAGAGTGGTCGTGCAGCCAAGCAAGTATCCATGTGGACCTCACTCCAGCGCGGTGACATCGTCACCCTTCACCGTCACGGCGCGCGGTGCCACAAAGGCACCATCGATGAACGAACAGATGATGGCCAAATGATCTGGGTGATTGACGGTCTCGGTGATCGCCGTCTGTTCCACATCGAAGACGACTACGAGTTACTCATCACTGACGATGCCTACGCCTCCTGAGAGGTCCTGGGGACCAACGGCATGCTCCGGGGTCCTTGCCTGGGTGTCATCCTCTTGTCCGTCCATCTGCAACTGGCAGCGTTTGGATGACGTCACGAGATCCCGCATCCCGGTAATTGCATTTGTCGATCCTCCCGAAAGACTCGTTGAGCGCTTGGCCCGGCGCCCTGCGTCGATGGCGCCCTTTACTCTGGCGCCTTTCACGCGGGCGGCGTAGCTTCGAAAATAAAGATGGAATCCGAGACCTGCGACAATGCTGAACCCTGTCAACGACGTTTCGGACCAATGGGTCAAGGGAGACTGAATTGGCTGGGTGGAACGCGGACACGGCGGCCGGTCCTCTTGGGGCCGGAACGGTGACGCTGGTCGAGGGATCCAATTTCTGCATTTCGCTGCCGAATGGAGACATTCACCCTGAGCATCCGCACGGGGCATTCTTCCAGGACACTCGAATCCTCTCCCGCTGGAATCTGACCATTAATGGGCAGGCGCTCGAGCCGCTGACAGCGCAAACCAAGGAACCCTACCGGGCACTCTTTGTGGGGCGCGTTCCTCGCACGGACGGGTATGCCGACAGCCCGGTTATCGTGGAGCGGCTCCGGGAAGTCGGTGCCGGCATCCAGGAACAGATCACCATTCGCAACTATTCGCCGGAGCCGGTCCGATGTGACATTGCCGTGATCCTTGAAGCGGACTTCGCCGACCTCTTTGAAGTGAAGGAAGCCAGGATCCGGCGGCGCTGGGACCAGACGCTCCATGCGGCGGGAGATTCGCTAACCATCCGGGCGGTCTGGCATGACGTCCGAAAGGGCATCCTGGTCCAGGCGCCTGGAGCCGACGCCACGGAAGGCACCCTCAAATATCGCGCATCGATCGCGCCACACAGCCAGTGGAGTACGGTTCTCACCGCCGTTCCGAGCAACGAGGCCGAAAGTTCTGCCCCGCCGTCGTTCGTCCACACGGACGGTGATGACTTGTCGCCCCGGGACCGGCGTCGACAGGAATGGGTAGCAAAGATTCCCGTTGTCCAGATCGGCAACAAGTCCGTTGAACGAACTCTTCGCAGAAGCTACGACGATTTGGGCGCCCTGCGCATCGAGGACCCCGTACATCCTGATCGCGTTGTCGTTGCGGCCGGAGCCCCGTGGTTCATGACATTGTTCGGCCGTGACTCACTATGGGCATCGGAGATGGCCATGCCGGTGGATCCATCACTGGCCTTGGGCACGCTGCAGACCCTGGCCGACCGCCAAGGCCGGGTAGTGGATCCCTTGAGCGAGGAGGAGCCCGGAAAAATTCTGCACGAGGTCCGTCTCGATGTTTCCAGCGAACTCGCACTTGGCGGAAAATCCATCTATTACGGCAGCGTTGACGCCACTCCATTGTTTGTCATTGTCCTGGGGTCCGTGAGCCGCTGGGGCTTCGCCAAGGACACCATCGCCAGGCTGCTCCCCCATGCCGACCGTGCCTTGGAGTGGATCAGCGACTACGGCGACAAAGATGGTGACGGCTTCGTGGAATACGAGCGCCTCAACCCACGGGGCCTGATCAATCAGGGCTGGAAGGACTCCTGGGACGGCATCAACTTCGCCAACGGCCGTCTGGCTGAACCTCCCATTGCCTTGTGCGAGGTTCAAGCCTATGTTTACGACGCTTACATGGCCCGCGCGTGGATGGCGTACGACGCCGGTGACCAGGCTTTAGGCACAGAACTGGCCGATCGAGCGGCACGGTTGAAAGAACAGTTCAACGAACAATTCTGGATGCCTGATCGCGGCTACTACGCCGTCGCCCTCGACGGTAAGAAGCGTCAGGTTGACTCATGTGCCTCCAATATGGGGCATTGTTTGTGGGTCGGCTTGATTGATGAGGACAAAGCCCCGCTGGTGGCAGAGCGGCTGATGTCGCCGGAAATGTTCAGCGGCTGGGGAGTCAGGACGCTGGCCAGTGACATGGGAGCCTACAACCCGGCCAGCTACCACAACGGCTCGGTTTGGCCGCATGACAATGCGGTCATCGCAGCAGGACTCATGCGATACGGGTTTGTCGACGAGGCGCAACGGATCGCTACCGCTCTCCTGGAAGCGGCAGAGTTCTCCGATGGACGGCTGCCGGAACTGTTCTGCGGTTTTGACCGTCGGCAGCTTCCGGCACCCGTGCCCTATCCGACCGCCTGCTCCCCTCAGGCCTGGGCAGCCACCACACCGATCCAGTTGGTGGCCAGCATGATGAGGTATGACACCCATGTTTCGCGCGGCGGATTCTGGATGGATCCGGTGCTGCCGGAGTCCTACGGCGATCTTCACATCAGCAATGCGCCAATGGCCGGTGGCCGAATAACAATCGACATCGTCAATTCCACGCCTACAGTCAAGGGTCTGCCTGACGGAATGGTCTTCCATCAGGGCCATCGCCCATGGCTGACCGAGCTTGTGGAGCAGGCGGGATTTCGTCGGAAACCGTAGTCCAATCGGGGAGCGTCGCGGTCGTTCTGCCTTGATCTTGGCCGTTAGCTCGACGGGAAGTTGTAAGAGGCCCCCGAGGCATGGTTCGCCTCCGGCCAGCGGGAGGTCACCACCTTGCCTCGGGTGTAGAAGGACACGCCGTCAGGTCCGTAGATGTGCTTATCGCCGAACAAGGAAGCCTTCCAGCCGCCGAATGAGTGGTAGGCCACCGGCACTGGCAGTGGGACGTTGATGCCGATCATGCCGACGTCCACGGAACGCTGGAACTTGCGGGCTGCTGCGCCGGAGGAAGTGAAAATCGCTGTTCCGTTGCCGTACGGGTTGGAGTTGATCAACTTGATGCCGGCATCTAGGTCATCGACCCGGACGACAACCAGGACAGGCCCGAATATCTCTTCGGTGTAAGCGGTCATTTCGGCCTTGACGTGGTCGATCACAGTAGGGCCAACCCAGAAGCCGTCCTCGTGGCCCGGGACCACGAGGTCGCGGCCGTCCACCACCAGGGCAGCGCCTGCCCGTTCCGCTTCGGTGACGGTCTTGACGATGAATTCGCGGGATTCGGGGCTAATCACCGGGCCCATATCGGCGTCGGGCTCGGTGCCGTTCCTCACCCTGACAACTAAGGCTCGCTCTTCGACCTTCTTGACCAAAAGGTCTGCGGCGTCGCCGACCGCGACGGCAACCGAAATGGCCATGCAGCGCTGTCCGGCGGAGCCGAACGCGGCTGCGGCCAGGTGATCGGCGGCGTTGTCCAGATCCGCGTCGGGCATCACGATGGCGTGATTCTTCGCCCCGCCCAACGCCTGGACGCGCTTGCCGTGTTTGGTAGCGACTTCGGTGATGTGGCAGGCCACCGGCGTGGATCCCACAAAGGAAATGCCGTCCACATCGGGGTGCGTGAGCAGGCCGGACACAACCTCGCGGTCGCCATGGAGGACCTGGAAGACACCGTCCGGCAGTCCTGCTTCCTTCCACAGCCTCGCCAGCAACATGGCGGCCGAGGGAACCCGGTGCGAGGGCTTGAGGATGAAGGCGTTGCCGGTGGCGATGGCCATCGGCGCCATCCACAGCGGCACCATGACGGGGAAGTTGAACGGCGTAATGCCGGCCACCACACCCAGGGGTTCGCGGAACGAGAAGACATCGATGCCGGTGGAGACCTGGTCCGAGTAGTCGCCCTTGAGCAGGGTCGGGATGCCGCAGGCGAACTCGATGACCTCCAGGCCGCGGCCGATCTCGCCCTTCGCGTCGGAGAGGACCTTGCCGTGCTCGGCCGTGATCAGCTCCGCGAGCTGATCCACGTGGGAAGCAACGAGTTCACGGAACTTGAAGAGCACAGCGGTTCGCTTGGCCAGAGAAATGTCGCCCCAAGACTCGGCCGCCTTTTTGGCAGCAGCGACTGCGGCGTTTAGGTCTGCTTCGTTTGCCAGGCGCAATTCACCGGTCACCTGGCCCGTTGCCGGATTGAGAACGGGCAGGGTGCTGTTGCCCTCACCCATGGTTTCAACGCCGTTGATGAAGTGACTGATCGTAGTTGTCTTCGTTGACATGGGCATAACGGGGTCCTCTAAAGATGGAAAATCAGGAAACTGAGACGAATCCGAGGGACTTGTCCACGACGTTTTGAAGTGACTGGCCCTCGATGAACAGACGGAGGTTGTCGACGAACAACTTGCCCAGATCGTCAAGATAGTCTTCGGTGTCGCCGCTCATGTGAGGAGTGATTATCACGTTCTCCATCTTCCAGAGCGCGTGCCCTTCAGGCAGTGGCTCCGGGTGCACAACATCAAGGGCAGCGCCGGCGATGGAGCCGGAGGCCAACGCTTCGGCCAGCGCATCTGTCTGTACGAGTTCCCCCCGCCCCACATTGATCAGGCGCGCTGTCGGCTTCATCGCCGAAAGGACGTCCGCGTTCACCATGCCCTTCGTAGCTGCCGTCAATGGAGCCGCGAGCACAACATAGTCGAAGTCCTGCACCACTTTGGCCAGATCGGCGGAGGAATAGACCACATCAAAGTCGTCGTCACGCGATCGACCTGTGCGCCCGGCCCCGCTCACCTCCATACCCACGGCTCGGAACAAACGCGCGGTCTCCCGTCCGATGGAACCTGTACCCACCACGAGTGCCCGTTGGCCCTGGATCTTCCGGGTCACCCGGTGTTGCCAGCGCTGTTGCTGCTGCAGCCGGAACGACCCGTGGGCGTCCTTGGCCATGTCCAGGACAAAGCCAAGTGCAAACTCGGCAATGGCACGGCTGAGCACCCCGCGGGAGTTCGTGTAGATGATGTTGCTGCGGATCAGCTCATCGAAAAGCAACTGGCTCACGCCCGCCGCCGAGACATGAACCCACTGCAGCGACGAGGCTGCATCCCAGTTCTCCTTCAAGGCAGGGGAAAACGAATGCCACTGGTACAGAACGTCCGCGCCGTCCATGGCCTCAGCCAGTCCATCGGCTTTGGCCAGGCGTACTTCGGCCAGCTGTTCGATCTCTTCCAGCCGGGGCGGCAAAGCCTCCCGGTAGAGGACTGCGACGACGGGCCGCTTGCGTTCCGGGACAGTCATGACGACGCCGGTGCTGCCGCCGGCCTGCTTCCCCTGCTTGCGCCAATCTCGTCGATGACGTCGATCGCGGCCAGGACTGCGGCAGTGAATTCGGACGTCGATGAAGTGCCACCGACGTCGCGGGTGCCGAGGCCCTCCCGGAGGGCCGACTCGAAGGCCAACTGGAGGTGCTCAGCAGCCTCGGGGTGTCCGAGGTGCTCCAGCATCATCGCGCCAGACCAGATCTGCCCTACCGGGTTTGCCAGGCCCTTTCCGGCGATGTCCGGCGCTGAGCCGTGAACGGGCTCGAAGAGGGACGGGTAGTCGCCCTCCGGGTTCAGGTTTGCGCTGGGAGCCAGGCCGATGGAGCCTGTCACAGCACTGCCGAGGTCCGAGAGGATGTCGCCGAACAGGTTGGAGGCGACAATAACGTCCAAGGTCCAGGGCTTCAGGACAAGGTGCGCGGCGAGCGCATCCACCAGTTCGCTCGTCAGGGTGACGCCCGGATATTCCCGCACCGTCTCGGCAACGACCTCGTCCCAGAATGGCATGGTGTGTACGATGCCGTTGCTCTTGGTGGCCGAGGTGAGCCGCCCGCGCCTCGTCGCGGCCAGTCGCGCCGCATAGTGGGCTGCCCGCAGGACGCCCAAACGGGTAAAGACCGTGGTTTGCATGGCACTTTCCTCGGGCAGGCCACGGTACATCCGG
The DNA here is from genome assembly GCF_054510915.1 of Pseudarthrobacter arbutini. Classification (NCBI taxonomy): domain Bacteria; kingdom Bacillati; phylum Actinomycetota; class Actinomycetes; order Micrococcales; family Micrococcaceae; genus Pseudarthrobacter; species Pseudarthrobacter arbutini. The sequence continues at coordinate 315,739 of NZ_JBTNDQ010000002.1, forward strand.
CCGCCGATTTCGGAATACTCCCCTTCATTGTTTTCCCGGACGATGAGCAGATCGACCGGGTGCCCGGCCGCAAGGGGCGAGGTCACGCCGCCGAGCGTCTTGACGGGCCGGAGGTTAATGTACTGCTGAAACTCCCGGCGGATAGGGATCAGCAACCCCCAAAGCGATTCCGTGTCCGGAACTTCCGGTGAGCCGACGGCGCCCAGGAAGATGGCGTCGTGCTTGGCGAGCTGCTCAAGGCCGTCAACTGGCATCATCCGTCCGTGGCGGCCATAGTAGTCGGATCCCCAGTCGAAATAGGTGAACTCCAGGTTCAGGGAATGGATCAGCCCAATCCGCTCAAGGCATTCGATCGCTGCCGGGACTACTTCCTTCCCGATCCCGTCACCTGCGATGACCGCGATTTTGTGGGTGCTCATGATGCACTCCCTTCTATGGTGCCCGTCAGCTGGTGCCACCGGGTAGCTGGCTCCACCAGTTTGATGATGGTGCTCTTGGGTTCGGTCATCTCACGGACGGCGTGCTTGACGCCTTCCCTGCCGACACCGGATTTCTTGAAACCACCAAATGGCATGGAATCGATCCGCACGTCGCTGGTTTCATTGATGACAACGGCGCCTACGTGCAACCGGTCGGCGATGGCCAAGGCAAGGTCGATGGATTGTGTGAAGACACCTGCCTGAAGACCGTAATCGGAGCTGTTCGCCGCAAAAATGGCGTCCTGGGCTTCAATGAACGGCAGGATGCTGACTACCGGCCCGAACACTTCCTCCCGGATCACCCGGCATTCCGAGGCCACATCGGTCAGGACCGTGGGTTCGTAGTAGGCGTTACGGCGTTTGCCTCCGGCGTGTACGGTGGCGCCGGCAGCTTTCGCCTCCTCCACCCATTCCTCGACCCGCCGGGCCTCTTCCTCCGAAATAAGAGGCCCGACGTCGGTGGTCCGGTCGAGCTTCGACCCGGTCCTGAGTGCCTTGGTGCCCGCGGTGACATGTTCGAGGACCTGCTCGAAGAGCGAGATGTGTACGTACACGCGCTGCACGGACAGGCAGTTCTGGCCCGCAACACCGAACGCTCCGGCCACAATCGCCTTGGCTGCCTGGACGGCGTCAGCGTCCGGGCAGACAATCGTGGCGTTGTTGCCGCCGAGTTCGGAGATGATCTTCTTGGCGCCTGCGGCGGCGGCAATGCGGTCCGCGGTCTGGGGACCGCCGGTGAAGGAGATCAGATCCACCTGCGGATCCGTCACCAGTGCTTCGGAAACGCCCGGCCCGGACACGATAGCGGCAATACGTCCCGACGGAACACCCGCTTCGATCAGCAGTTGGACCAGTGCCAGCCCGGACAGCGGGGTGCGGCCGGAAGGCTTAAGCACGACGCCGTTGCCTCCGATGATGGCCGGACCCAGCTTGTGCGCCACGAGGTTCAGCGGATCATTGAACGGTGTGATCGCCGCGACGATCCCTACCGGCTTACGGCTGTACCAGCCGATCGTGTTTCCACCGGCCATGCTGTCATCAAAGCCCAGCGTCTCCCCCGTGAGCTCGGACGAAGCAGCGGCAGAAAGCCTCAGGGTTTCCATGCAACGCCGCACCTCACGCTCGGCCTCGACGATCGTCTTGCTGCTTTCCGCGGCAATGATCTTCGAGAACCGCTCAGACTGTTCGCCCAGAAGCTGTACAGCATTCTCCAGCGCCACGCGACGCGAACGGAGCGGCCATTTGTCACTCTGGAGGTGGCGATGAATGTGCGCGATCGCGCGCCGCACGTCCTGCGGGGTTGAGGTGCAGACCCGGCCAAGCAGGATGCCATCTTCAGGATCCCGTATTTCCAGGGTCATGTCAGTGGTTTGCCACTGACCTTCAAAAAAGGCACCGCCGGGAAGGTTGGCCACGTTTGCCCGGCCATAACCCGTTTCCACAGCTGTTTTCGGGCGCGCCTGAGCCGCGGTCGTTGATGAAAGCATATGAACCCTTATCCTGCCTATTTGACCCGGTCGATGATTTTGGCCGCTGCGCCGATGAAGGGCAGGAACCAGGGCGGACCGAAGTGGCCCGGGACGGGCGGGTTTTTCAGGTCTCCCCAGACGTTCGCTGACTTGTCTCCGGCCATGTAGTGGGCCATCCTCTTGCCCATGTGCGCGGCCATCTGCACGCCGTGTCCGCTGTAGCAGAGGGAGTAGAAGAGTCCGTCGTGGACGCCGGCGTGGACCATCTGGTCCATGGAGAGGTCCACCAGGCCGCCCCAGATGTAGTCCACCTTGGCGTTGGAGAGGTAGGGGAAGAGTTCGAGCATGGCCTTGCGCAGGATCTCGGCGCTCTTAACGTCCGAGTCCGGGCTGGACAGCGCAAAACGGGCCCGGCCGCCGAAGAGGAGCCTGTTGTCCGGCGTGATCCGGAAGTAGTAGGTCAGCATCTTGCTGTCGGACGCCTGGCGCCGGTTGGGCAGGATCCGGTTGACCACGTCTTCGGGCAGCGGGTCAGTGACAATGATGAAGCTGCCCACCGGAATGACCCTGCGCTGCAGCCACGGCGTGATATTGCCGGTGTAACCGCTGGTGGCAACCAGGACCTGCTTGGCCCGGGTGATGCCCCGGGTGGTGTGCACGTCGTGCACGGTGCCGGAAACCTTCTTCAGCTCGGTCACTGCCGCGTTCTCGCAGATATCCGCTCCGGCGGCAGCAGCCACCCCGGCCAGGCCATGCACAAACTTTCCCACGTGCAGACCAGCCCCGAGAGGGTCAACCATCGCTCCCTGGTAGAAGTCCGTGCCGATTTCGCTGTGGATCTCGGACTTCGGGATCACGGTGACATGGTGGTCGGCCAGGGTGGCCAGCTTCTCCTGCGACTTCAGGAACCCCTCATAGTGGGACTTGTGGAAGGCCAGCGAAAGCTTTCCGAACCGCTTGTAGTCGCAGTCGATGCCATTGTCATGCACGAGCTTTTCGATGGTGTCGATGGCGTCGTTGTATTCGCGGAACATCTCCACGGCACGGTTGGCCCCGTACCGCTTGACCGCGGTGCTGAAGCTGATGGCCAACCCGGTCGTCGCCATTCCCCCGTTACGGCCGGACGCGCCCCACCCCACGGTGTGGCGTTCGAAAACTGCAACGCTCGCGCCTTGCTTGGCAAATTCCAGGGCCGCGGACAGCCCGGTAAATCCGGCGCCGATGATTGCCACATCGACATTTTCCGGTACCGGATTCTGCCGGTAGTCTGCGGAAGCTTCGGCCGTGTCCAGCCAGTAAGGAATGAGTTTCACGGTTTGACCTTTCGCCTCGGGATCGGTTTAGAGACCGAGGTGCTTGTTGATCTCGTCCAGGGACTTAACGGTGTTGTAGTCGTAGCCCTCGGTAATGGGGTCATAGCCACGGTCCAGCATCCAGAGGTTCCGGAAGCCCATGTCGTGCATCGGATGCATGTCGTACCGTGTGTGCGAGGAGACGTGCAGGAAGTCCTCCGGCTTGGCGTTCAGCGTGTCCAGCATGTACTCAAACGCCTGGTAGCGCGGCTTGTAGGCCTGGGCCTGCTCAGCGGTGTAGACGGCGTGGAAGTCTGCGCCGAGCTTCGGAATGCTGATGTCCAGGAAGCTGGTGTCCGCGTTGGACAGAGCCACCAGCTGGTAGTTATCGCCCATGAGCTTCAGCGGAGCCGGGACGTCCTCGTGGGCAACCCAGCCGCGTACAGCCTCAGCAAACTGCGCGCCGGCACCCTCGGTCGGCCCAATGCCCCACCGCTTGCACACGCGGTCAAAGGAATCCTGAAGGATCTGCTCGTAAGGCTTGTAGTCGCCAAGGACCTCGTCGAACCGGTACCCGCGGAACTGCTTCTTGAAGGTCGGCCACTGCCCTTCAGAGACGCGGCCATCAAGCAGGCGACGCGTGGTGGGATCAATGTCGAAGTTGATCAGCGTGCCGTAGACATCAAAAGAGATGTACTTCGGCCGCAAGTTCGTTTCTGCCATGATTCGTCCGTTTCTTCTAAGGATTTGGTTGGGCCTCTTCGTGGCCCTTGTGTTGTGTCAGGATGCGTGCCCGGCGCCAGGAAGTTCCTGCGTCCAGCATGGGACCGGGGTTCCCGTTATCACCGACTGTATGCCCGCAAATTGTCGATTGTCAACAGTTGATCGCAGGCAATTTGCGAACCATTCCCAACAGCAGCATGTGTACCTGGACGGAGAAAATAGTTGCTGTCAATTGTTGACAATCTGCACTTGAGGGGGTTGCATTGCATTTAGAAAAGGAGAGATCCGGATCACACCGACGTCCTCAGATATCACCGGGGACTGATCTTCGCAGTCAGGCTCCGGGGATGCCCAGCGGAAGTTCCTCATAAATCTTGCCACGTTTCAGCCAACGCAAACAGGCTGAAACCATTCGAAGGGAAGCACCATGAAGACCATCAACAAAGTCCAGACGGCGGCCGCAGGCCTTGCTGTTCTGTTGACCCTGAGTGCCTGTGGCGGCGCGGCCACCAGCACTTCGGGATCTGAGGCAAAGACCAACAACACCACCGACATCTCAGAAGGCATCCAGCCTGACGCGGCTGCCGTGGCGTTGCTGCCGCAGTCCTTCAAGGACAAGGGCGAGCTCACGGTCGCGATGGACCTGCACTACCCGCCGACGACTTTCCTCGCGGAGGACAACCAGACCCCGATCGGGCTCAACCCGGACGTCGCTCGGCTCATTGCGAAGAAGCTTGACCTGAGGCTGAAGTTCGTGGACACGAAGTTCGACACGATCGTCCCCGGCCTCGACGGTGGCCGGTTCGACTTCACCGCCACGACCATGTCCAAGACCGAAGAGCGGCTCAACGTCCTGGACATGATCGACTACTTCAGGGCCGGCAACTCCGTGGCCGCGGCCGCCGGGAACCCGATGAACCTCACCGTCGAGACCCTGTGCGGGAAGAACATCGCCGTCACCCAGGGCTCGACCGGCCAGCTCAAGCGCCTCCCGGCCCTTAACGAGCAGACCTGCACCTCCAAGGGACAGCCGGCGATCAACGCCGTGACGCTGCCCAACATCCAGGACGCCCTGACCCAGCTGCACTCCAAGCGGATCGACGGCATCCTCTACGACACGACCTCGCTCGGGTGGGCAGAGAAACAGCAGCCGGGCTCCTTCACCATCCTCGGCCGGGTCGACGTCGGCTCAAGCGACCTGACCGCCGTCGGCCTGAAGAAGGGCTCGCCGCTGACTCCGGCCTTCCAGAAAGCGCTCCAGTCCGTCCTTGAGACCCCGGAGTACAAGGAGTCCCTCGAGACCTGGGGTCTGGACTCCGGGGCCATCACCGACGCCAAGCTGAACTAGCGGGGCGCCACTATGGTCACAGCTACTAACAAAGAAAGTAGAACAACGATGGGTAGCATTGATGCAGCCCTCAAGCCACGGCTTCGGCTTCGGACTCCCTCCGAGTACGCGGGATGGGTCCTCAGCATTCTCGCCGGCATCGGGATCCTCATCTCCGTCCTGACCAACCCGAACTTCAAGTGGGGTGTGGTTGCCAGGTACTTCACCCATGAGTCCATCCTCCGTGGCCTGATGCTGACGATCTTCCTCACGCTGGCGAGCATGGCTCTGGGAACGCTGCTGGGGCTGGGCCTGGCGATCATGCGCTCCTCTCACGTGAAGCCGGTCTCCATCGCGGCGGGGCTCTACATCACCTTGTTCCGGGGCACCCCGGTCCTGGTGCAGCTGATCTTCTGGTTCAACATCTCCGCCCTCTACCCGAACCTGTCCATCGGAATCCCGTTCACCGACATCAGCACCGCAATCGACATGAACGCCCTGATGGGGCCCATCACGGCTGCCCTCATTGGCCTGACACTCAACGAGGCCGCCTACATGGCAGAGATTATCCGGGGCGGGTTCTCCGCGGTCGGCAAAGGCCAGATCGAGGCGGCAGATTCGCTGGGCATGAGCGGGGCGATGAAGATGCGCAAGGTCATCATCCCCCAGGCGATGCCCTCGATCATCCCCGCGACCGGAAACCAGTTCATCGGCATGTTCAAGGAGACCTCCCTCGTCAGCGTGCTCGGCGTCGCCGAACTGCTCCAAAGCGCCCAGCTCATCTACGCCCGCACCTACGAGACCATCCCACTGCTGATCGTCGCCAGCCTCTGGTACCTCGTGATGACCCTCCTGCTGAGCTACCCGCAATCCAAGCTCGAGCAAAAATACTCGCGTTCTTCCTCAAGGCTTCCCCGGAAGACAAAAGTTGTCCTGACCGACCCGGAAGGTATCGCCCGATGAGTACCGACGGCACCATTCACGCCCGCAGAATCCGAAAGTCCTTCGGACCCAAAACAGTCCTCAAAGACATCAACCTTGACATCGCCAGCGGCGAGATCTGCTGCATCATCGGACCCAGCGGCTCCGGTAAATCCACTGTCCTGCGCTGCATCAACGGCCTGGAGACGGTCGACTCGGGAGTCCTGAAAGTCAACGGCGAAGACTTCGGCTACTACGAAACCGACACCGCCTACCATGCACTGCCGCCCAAAAAACTGGCTGAGCAGCGCACCAGGGTCGGCATGGTCTTCCAGTCCTTCAACCTGTTCCCCAACATGACCGCGCACGAAAACATCATGTCCGGACCGGTCCTGGTCAAGCGCGCGGACAAGAAACAGTCAGCCAAGCGTGCCCACGAACTGCTCGCCAGTGTCGGCCTGGCCGGGTTCGGGGACTACTACCCCGCCCAGCTCTCCGGCGGGCAGCAGCAGCGCGTCGCGATCGCCCGGTCCCTGGCCATGGACCCCGAGATCATGCTTTTCGACGAACCCACCTCCGCCCTGGACCCCGAAAAAGTCGGCGAAGTCCTCGCCGTCATGAAGGAACTCGCCAAGAAGGGCATGACCATGGTGGTCGTCACCCACGAAATGGGCTTCGCCCGCGAAGTAGCAAACTCCCTGATCTTCATGGACGACGGCTACATCGTCGAACGCGGCGACGCCCGGGAGGTTCTTTCCAACCCCAAAGAAGCCCGGACGCAGGCCTTCCTGGACCAGGTGCTCTGAGATGGACGGAAAACTCGCAGTCATCGGCCTGGGCAGCATCGGCAGCATGGCACTCTGGCAGGCCTCCCGCCTGTCCGATTCCGTCACCGGATTCGAGGCCCACGCACCCGCCCACGCCCGCAGCGCTGTCGGCGGTGACACCCGGCTCTTCCGCATGATCTACCGCGGGATCCCAGACCTCTACCCCATCCTGGAACGCTCCCGCACGCTCTGGGCCGAACTCGAAGCCGAAACAGGCCAAAACATCCTGGCCCGCTGCGGCGGACTCTCCATCGGAACCAAAGACGGCCCCTACCTCACGGCCCTGCTGGAAACCACCAGGGCCAACGGCGCGGACCACGAAATCCTCAGCCGCGAAGCCATGGCCGAACGCTACCCGCAGCACAACCTCCGCCCGGACGACATCGCCGTCTACGACCCCCACGCCGGCTCCCTGCGCACCGACCGTGCAGTCACGGCGGCGGTTGCGGCCGCCCAAGCCAACGGCGCAACAGTCCACACCAACACCCCGATCGACAGCATCACCGAAACCGCGGACGGCGTCCTCATCACCTTCGGCGACAAATCCTGGGCTTTCGAGAACGTCATCGTTTCCTCCGGCGGCTGGTCCCAGCGGCTTATGCCCGACTACCTGAAGGCGGCAACGGAGACCAAACGGTGCTTCCTGACCTGGTTCGTCGCCCGGGACGCATTGGAGTTCTCACCCGAGAAGTTCCCCGTCTTCATCCGAATCTCCGGGGACCGCTCCATGTATGGGGCTCCCACCATCGACGGCGTCACGGTCAAGGCAACCCTCGATGGCCGGGGAGCACCAACACCGCGTGCGGATTCGGTCCCCCGCGACCTAACATCCGCGGAAATCTCGGAAACCACGGAGACGGTCACCGAGTTCTTCCCAGGACTGTTCCCCAACATTGTCCGGTCAGACGCCTTCCCGGACCTCTTCACCTCGGATGGGAAGCCTCTCATCGGCCACGTGAACGAAGAGAGCAAAGTCTACTTCGCCACCGGCTTCTCCGGCCAAGGCTTCAAAATGGCCACCGGCTTCGGCGAAATCGCCGCATGCGAAGCCCTGGGCAAGCGCACCTTCGACGGCCTCGATTTTGCGCGTCCTCAACGGTTCAAGTCGATTTAACACGAGCACCCAAAGTCCTAATCCCCTCAACACAGGCTATTGTGGACAATCTACAGTTCCTCAGAAAGTATGAAGCCCATGGCAACTCTCAGTCCCCTCCTCAAGCAGGCCACTCCAGTCGTCGTAGACCATGCTCTCGGCAGCTGGATCCACGCGACCGACGGCAAAAAGTACCTCGATTTCACCACTGGAATCGGTGTCACCAGCACAGGTCACTGCCACCCCGACGTCGTAGCGGCAGCCCGCGAGCAGGTGGGCAAGATTGTCCATGCCCAGTACACAACGGTGATGCACAAGCCCTTGCTTGAGCTCACCGAAAAACTGGGAGAATTCCTGCCCCCGGGGCTGGACAGCGTTTTCTACGCTACGTCCGGTTCCGAGGCAGTGGAGGCCTCCGTCCGCCTCGCCCGGATGGCCACGGGGCGGCCCAACATCATCTCCTTCCACGGTGGCTTCCACGGCCGGACAGTGGGTGCCGCTTCGCTCACCACAGCCGGCCCGAAGTTCCGTTCAGGCTTCTCTCCCCTCATGGGTGGAGTGCACATCGCACCCTTCCCGCACTCCTACCGGTACGGCTGGGACGAGGAAACCGCCGTCAACTTCGCCCTGAAGGAACTGGACCACCTCCTCCTGAGCATTAGCAGCCCGGCAGACACGGCCGGTTTCATCATCGAACCGGTCCTGGGCGACGGCGGCTACATTCCCACTCCCCCTGCGTTCCTGCAGGGATTGCGGGAACGCGCTAACCGGCACGGCATCGTCCTCATCCTCGACGAGGTCCAGGCCGGCGTAGGACGGACCGGAAAGTTCTGGGGGCACGACTGGGCAGGAATCACCCCCGACGTCGTTATCACCGCGAAGGGACTCGCCAGCGGTTTCCCCATCTCGGCCATCGCCGCCTCTACTGAGCTGATGGGCAAGGCCTGGCCGGGTTCACAGGGCGGCACCTACGGTGGAAACGCCGTAGCGGCCGCAGCCGGAGTCGCTACTCTGGGCGTCATTGAGCGCGAGAACCTCGTAGAGAACGCCCTGCTTCGGGGCGATGAGCTGCGCACAGGGCTTGACCAGCTCAAGACAGAATTTGCTGGAATCGGGAATGTACGGGGCCTCGGCCTCATGCAAGGCATCGAATTCACGTCTTCGGACAGCACGCCTGATGCCGCTACAGCCTTGGCTGTCCAGCAAGCAGCAATCAAGGAAGAACTGCTCCTCCTCACCTGCGGTCCGCACGGAAACGTCGTCCGCATCATCCCGGCGCTTAACGTCAGCAGCGACGAGATCCACGCTGGCCTGACCAGGTTCACCCAGGCGCTGAAGACAGCCACCTCCTAATATCTCTCCTACCATTTTTTTGAAAGCGTGACATGAGCTCCTCATTCGACCCCTCAGGTCTTCACACGGAACTGTTCATCGATGGCGTCTGGCAGAAGGCCGCCAGCGGTGCCACTTTCCCGGTGGAAAATCCGGCCACCCACGGGATCATCGCCCACGTAGCGGACGGCGGCCCCGAAGAAGCCCGCGCAGCGATCGAGGCTGCCGGCCGGGCCCAGGGAGCGTGGGGCAAGTCCACACCCCGCGAACGGGCTGACATTCTGCGCCGCGCCTTTGAGCTGGTGATTGCAAACACCGATCGCCTGGCGGCAATCATGACCGCGGAGATGGGCAAACCCTTAGCCGAGGCAAAGGGTGAAGTGGCCTACGGCGCCGAAATGCTTCGCTGGTTCTCCGAAGAAGCCGTCCGCATCGGTGGAGACCACTCCACCTCCACTGACGGCAATACGCGCATCATGATCACCAAGGAACCGGTCGGCCCCTGCGTGCTGGTCACGCCCTGGAACTTTCCGCTGGCCATGGGTGCCCGGAAGATAGCACCCGCCGTCGCCGCGGGCTGCACCATGGTCTTCAAGCCTGCCGAGCTGGCACCGCTGACCTCCCTCGCTTTGGTACAGATCTTCAGGGAGGCTGGCCTTCCTGACGGCGTCCTGAACGTCGTCACCACCTCCAGTGCCTCCGCCGTCGTGGAAACCTGGACCAGCAGTGGCATTGCCCGGAAGATCAGCTTCACCGGCTCCACCCAGGTGGGCAAGATCCTGCTGCGCCAGGCGGCCGACAATGTTATGCGTTCCTCGATGGAACTGGGTGGAAATGCCCCGTTCATAGTCCTGGCAGACGCGGGCATTGAGAAGGCAGTCGACGGCGCTATGAAAGCCAAAATGCGGAACATGGGTGAGGCTTGCACCGCGGCGAACCGTTTCTTCGTGCACCGTTCGGTCATAGAAGAATTCGGCGGCAAGTTCGCTAAGAAGATCTCCGAACTGCGGGTAGGCAACGGGGCCCTGGAGGGAACCGAGGTGGGTCCGCTGATCGAGCAGAAGGGTCTGGACAAGGTCGAAAGCCTGGTCGCCGATGCGGTTTCCAAGGGCGCGCGCATCCTGACGGGAGGAAGCCGTCCGGAGGGTCCGGGATACTTCTACACGCCCACGGTCCTGACGGACGTCTCCGTCGACTCCGAATTGATGAACACCGAGATTTTCGGTCCGGTAGCAGCCATCACGCCATTCGACAGTGAGGACGAAGTGCTCCGCCTCGCCAACGACACCGAGTGGGGTCTCGTTGGCTACGTGTTTACTGAGAACATGGACAAGGCCCTTCGCTTCTCCGCAGAACTGGAAGTAGGCATGGTCGGACTGAACACCGGCCTTGTGTCCAATCCTGCGGCACCGTTCGGAGGCGTCAAGCAGTCGGGTCTGGGCCGCGAAGGCGGAAAGATCGGGATCGAAGAATTCCTGGAGTACAAGTACACCGCTATAGCGGTCTAATAGATTCAACGTGCTGAAGCATGAAATGAGGGGATGTCAATGGCGGCACCGGAGGGAATGTTCGTATTGGAGGGCCGGCCCACGGCGCAGCTTATCGCTGACCAACTCCGGGAGCTCATCGTCCAAGGGGCTTTCAGCCCTGGGCAGCAGGTGAACGAATCCGCGCTGGCAAGCCAGCTGAAGACGTCAAGGGGTCCCCTCCGGGAAGCTCTGCAGCGCCTGTGCCAGGAGGGAATCTTGGTCAGCAAGCGTAATCGTGGCGTGTTCGTGCTGGAGCTTTCAACGGAAGACATCAAAGAGATCTACGCCGTACGGGAAGCAGTGGAACTGGCTGCTGCCCACATTCTTCTCGACTACGGTCAAGAGCAGGTCACGGATACGTGTCGGGAGCTCAAGGGAATCATCCGGGACATGGCAAAGCAGGTTGCGGTTTCGGACTGGCAGGCGATCGCCAGGCTGGATATGCAGTTCCATACCGCCTTTGTTTCAGGCACCGGAAACACGCGCTTGATCCGGATTTACGAGACACTCGCCGCGGAATCCAGAATGTGTATCCTCAGCCTGGAAGTCGCATATCCCCGCATCGATGAGCTGGTGCAGGAACACCAGAAACTCCTGGATCTGCTTGAAGCGCGGGACCGGCGCGGACTTCAGCAGGCCATTAAGGGCCATATGCAGAAGGCCGTCCAGGACCTCACTTCAACTCGGGAACCAAGCGGCGTTACTGCATAAGAGATATCGAGCACCATAATAGGGGAAGGGCCCAGTTCCAACGGAACTGGGCCCTTCGTGCTGATGCTGGCTTGGGATGGCCGCCGCTACCCGAAGGCGCGAGTGCCGGGTCATGTCTTAACCGCATGCGGATGGCATGGAGCGGTGACAGCGCGAGGTCGCGGAGCACAATCCGAACGGGGCACGGCAGGTATGAACGCCCAGTCCACACCCTTTGGGCAGGACAACAAGACGCGTTACCGCTCCCCTAGGCCCAAAAAAGAGCGAAAGGTACGAAAATCTTCAAAAAATCCCGGCCTAGGTCATGTCAACACCACAACGCCACGACATGAATTAGTACAAAGCCCACCAGAACAACCCAGAAAGGAGGCCAGGATGACGACACATCCCAGCAGGCGGAAGGCTCACTAGCCAGAGCCCTGAACCCGACTCATACAATATTCATAAGCGCGCGGCGCCAGGCACAGCCCGCGGCCGGTGCCAGAGGGGTCCGCGGAGGGTAAATGTACACACATCAGAAGCAAAAACGCCTCTGACGTGGGAAAACGTGTCCGAAGTGGGACTCGAACTGCATTCCAGCCTTTGCAAACACTGGGCTCCCCCGGAAACATGCGGAATCCGGCCCGATCCGACCCATATTCGGCCCACTCCGAGGTCCGAAGTGTGGACATTGTCCACACCCCCAAATTGGCCCTTCCGCGCACGCCGCAACGCCAACCACACCCCATCTGGAAGGGGTGCGGTTTCTTCCTTGTGCTGACAAATATCCGAGGCTCCTGATCCATTGGCCGGAGGGTACGCCCACAGGCATGCTCATGCGCACAAAACCTGGCTGGCATCCAATCTCTCTATGGCGACAGAACTCCTTCGGCAATCTCATATCCGCTCGGCAAGGAGGCACATGATCGGTCGAAAGCGTCCAATGTTCTAGTGCCCCGCACTAATGAAGGCAGCTAGCCGCCGGACATCCGCCCGAAGAACGCCATTATGTCACCATTCGGTGACATAATGGCGAGTGAAGGGATGACATGACACTGGAAAGCACCATCGAGACCCCGGCAGCAGCCGGCGCCATCATCCGCGCCCGCCGCACAGCCCGCGGGCTGACCCAGCAAACCCTTGCCGACATGGCCGGAGTGTCACGGAAGTTCCTCATCGATCTGGAAGCCGGCCACGACCGCGCCGAACTCGGCAAAACCCTAGCCGTCCTAGCCGCCCTCGGCCTGGCCCTGGCCGCCACGGATCCCATCCCCCGCGGCAACGACCACGACCCGGCACGACGCGACTATGCGGCAACCTTCACACGCCTCATCGCCGAACGGGACTTTGAGTTCGCGATCAAAATGCTCGCCGACTACGCCACCGCATCCCTCACCGCCGGCAGACCGCTGCTCCAGCGCAGCCCCCGCCTCAAAGACCCGCACTGGTTAGCGGCCCTCGCCGGAATCACCAACTACACCGCACACCGCCTCGGCCAAGCCGCACCACCATGGACGCGACGCATCAAGCCCCTCGACAAGGCATGGATCGCGGCAGAGTCCTACCGCACCATCCGGGAACCCATGAAAAAACTCACCATCGCGGAAACCCCAACGGAACTCGCCGCTTTGAACGTCTTCATCCGCGAACGTAGCCTGGCCACCGCATAACCGGCGGAGAACTCACCGCCGCACAAATCCGGGCCCTCCTCCATGAACTCGGCCGACGCCTGCAAGCCGCCGGCGCCCACGGCGACGTCAAACTCGTCCGCGGGGCCGCCCTCATCCTCCAAGGCATCGGCAACCGCCCACCGCCGACATCGACGCCAGCTACGCCCACCCACACACTATCCACGCCGTCGTCGCCCAAATTGCCGCAGACACCGAAACGCTCCTGGCCATGAAAATCGCCGCCGAACGCTACAAAGACACCCTCGACATCGCCCGCCTCCTGCGCCGACTCAACATCACCAACGCCGCCGACGCCGTCGACCTCGCCTACGACAAATACGGCGACCACTCCATCCCCCTCGCCGCAGGACGCAACAACTACCTCATCGTCGTGGACGATGCCCTTGACGCGGCTGCCACTCTCAAGCCTGAAGACTAGTCCGCCCCTTTACCGAGCAGCAGGTGTCACAGACCAGACAACTTGCTCGTGGGCTCTGTTATCAGGCTCCGCCCGCCGTTTCCAGGATGTTTTCCCTGCCCAAGAATTTCACCTGAACTAGGGAAAACCATGGGAAGTCTTGATCCAGCGGCGGGATGGTTAACCCAGCAGCACACCAGCCGTACCGAACCGCTGGAGCAGTAGGCACCAGGCTATATACGCGGAGCAGGAAGAGCCATGAATCAAGCACCAGCCCACGAAGTTGCCTCCGACGTCGGCGGCTGCGTCTCCTTTCACCGCAGGAGCCTGACATGAAACGAATAGCACCGCCCCGGGCCCTGGGCGGCCCCTCCCGCACCGGCACGGAAGTCAAAGCGTCGAGCCGAATGAGTTACCCCATTACGGGGCGATGGACTCCCTCCGCTGTTCCGCAGACATGGACCCCCGGCAACGGCCTTCAAGACGGAGATCAAATCTGGCCCGACTGCTGCGACTGAAAGCCCGATCCAATGACCACCCCAGATTGGGCAGCTTGGCGCACCACGACGACGGCTGCCCTCTGGGCCTTCTCGCTGGCCGGGTGCTCCCTACTGGGGAATGGCCCGGATCCAACCACGGCGGATGCTGACGGGATAACGGCAGCCCGCCCAACAGGTGCGGAAGGACCTTTTCCCGTGACCTCCGTGAGCATCCTCGGCAAGGCGTTGCTGTTCGGCAACTGGTGGCTCGTGGTCTACGCCGCGATCACCCTCGCCACCGGTTTGCTGGCCGGCGAGGTCAGGAATTGAGGCGGGCTTTGGCTTCGGCGAGTTCGCGTTCCAAGCGCCGGTTGGCGGCCTCCAGTTCCAGAACTGTGCGGATGCCGGCCAGGTTCAGGCCGTTCTGAAGGAGGGTGCTGATCCGGCGCAGGGTTGCCAGGTCCATTTCGCTGTACCGACGGGTCCCGCGAACCGTCCTGACCGGTTCCAGCAGGCCCCAGCGCTCATACAGTCGCAGGTTCTGTTGTCCCATTCCCACTAGCTCCGCCGCCACGGAGATGGCGTAAAGCCCCGCTTCACTACTGGTGTGCGGCACCATCAGACCTCCTCGAACCCCATTTACTCAGCCTACTTAGTACTATCGCATTTTCCGACTACAATTGGCACGTTAGCCGCCCCGCTGGCGGGGCCAACTATAGGGAGAAAACGCTATGGGTTTGGATGACAAAATCGGCAACGCCGCCGAAAAACTTGGCGGCAAAGGCAAGGAAGCCGCCGGTGAAGCCACCGGAGATGAGAACCTGAAAGCCGAAGGCAAGACCGACCAGCCCGCAGCCGACATCAAGCAGGCCGGCGAGAAAGTCAAAGACGCCATCAAAGACTAGTCCGCCGAACCAGGCGCAGCCTGACGGGAGCGTGCCCTCCCTGCGGCTGATCGATCGCTTCCGGCGCCGCGGCGGAGAAACAGGCTTCCGGCTGCGCAAGAACTTGAGCCCCGTCTAACCAAAAGGCGATCGGGCAACGGCACTTGGGCACTCATCAGAAAGCAGGCATCATGGGGTTCTACAGTCGAGTTCAACATTGGCGGACCAGTAAGGCAAACCCGGTAAAACCGCACGTGACCGGTGACAACGCGGCCCCGCACCCACTGCCGGAACAGCCGGACCTGGACGCTGCCTGGGCTGAGCTCACGGAAGCCGCAACCCGTTCCGCCGTGACCAACTTCCAAGCATTCACCCGGACAGGCCGGCCCTGGACGGAAGACCCCGCCGCGATCAGAGCCGTCGCAGCCACGCTCCGCGAGTTCCCCACCAGGGGAGAACAGGCCCCATAACCGCACCGGGCTCCAGACAACCCGCATGCAGCACCGCCCTGCGAGAAGCTTGGAGGCAAAGGCAGGAAAGTCGCCGATGAAGCCAAAGGCGATCCGGGCCTTAAAGCCGAAGGCAAAAGCGACCAGACCAAAGCAGAGCTGAAACAGGCCGGCGAGAAGGTCAAAGACGCCTTCAAGGAGTAATCCGCCTCAAACCGGGAAGGGTGCGACGCCAACACGGGCGGCACCCTTCCTGCACGTCCGGACCCTTACGGCTCACCTCGGCTCCTGCCCGCGCATGCCTGAACACTTTGCCTCCTCCCCCGGAGGAATATGGGCTAGCCTGACGTGCGTGGTCCAGGCAGCCTCGCCCATACGCTCGTGGATCGGACGATCTTGTTCCTCTTCCTTGCGCTCGGCGTCATCGCGGGACTCATCTCGCGGCTCATCTCTGGGTGGCGGTATTGACGCCTGGATAAAGTCTGGTCGCCCCGCATCGATAAAGTGGATTGAGTCGGGATTGGACGTTCGCTTTATTGGGGCCTTCCGCTCGCTACTCGATCAGGCTCGGGAAGAGGATAACTTTCCGGACCTGCTGAAATACTTCGAGTAGCAGCAGGACATGATCAACAACATGCTCTCCGCCGCTGGCTCCCAACAGCCTGCGCGTACACCTCAGTGATCGGTGTGCAGGTCCTCTTTGAGCCAAAGTGTGCCGCCCTCAACCCGGTCGAGCTCATCGGAGGCGAGGAACGCATGGCCTGCGAACAGACCGGACCTGCTGACTTTCACATAGCCAATCCTCAGCAGCCTCTCCGCAGTGTGGCGGGGCAGTTTGGAGGAAGCCGCGAAGTCATCGATCGTGGCGCCCACGATGCCCCCTGTTTCAGGGTCTGTCTGGCCATCCGCGGTCACTGCCTCCGGATCACCCATCTTCAGGTCCTGAACCTTGCCGATCTTCTTCCCATCAGGCGCCACGACGTGCATTCCTTCGCGGACCTGCTCAATGACCGCCATGACGTTCTCCTTCGTCCATGCGCCTGCTGAATGGATGAACCAGTGTAGGCCTGATCGGGCAGCCAGTAATAGGGGGTGGCCGTCGGCTCACGGCGACCGCAGCGCCACTGACCGGGTCAGGGGGCACCGTGAGGGGCAGGCTGCTTGGTCAGCTCCGCGAAGGCGAACAACTGCTCGTTGCCTGCATCTGCTGAGCCAGGTTCCCCGGTGGTTTTCGGTCCAGCAAGCCGAGTCTGGTGGTCGAGAGCTGGCGAGACGAACGCTGTGGTTAACACACCCCTTTAACCGGCGGCACAGAGGTCGCTGGCGTCAAGGTGGAGGCGTGTTGACGTTTCGGAATGCCGCGGACCTGCCGGCGGTTTCGCAGGCGGGAAGCCGAGACTGGCCATTGCCTGCAAGGACGCCGTCTTTATGGGCCGCCCGCATGTCCTTCTCATCAACGTCTGCGACAAAGATCACGGTCCGGGCAACGGGCCATACCGGAACTCGGAGCGGCATCCCTCCTTGGCTGCGGGCATCCGTAACCGCCGGACTGGACCAAGGGCTGCGCGAACGGCTAAGCCAGAGCACCTGGGAAGGGCTCGGTCCCGGTGTGACAATGAAGCCAGGGTAGATCCTCCAGCTGGATCTAAGGAGCCTGCAACTCAGGCGTACCACTGCCAGCCCTGTGGGGCCCACTCTTCCCGGGTCCGGTGGGCGTAGTGGCTGCCGCAATGTCTGCAGTTATAGCTCACGACGGGTGGCAGGAGGCCTTCCCCTTCCAAACCGTACGAGGCCGGCACATATCCAGTAACTTCCACGTAAGCGTCAGTGTTGCACTGACGGCAGTGTGGCAGTGATGGCTGTGGGGCCGGAGCAGAGTTCCAGCTGCTGTCATGCCGTCCTGGGGCTTTGATCATCACGTATTCACGCATCCACTTAGATGCCGGTCTGCCCCCGGCTCTTTTTTGATTCTGCAGGTACAACCATCAGGTGTACGGTCGGTCCGCCGCGGCGGACCGGACTTCAGATATGGCATCCTCGTCTTCTGTGACACGAGGGGTGCGGATCACTTTACACCTCAGTGCCCGGGCCGGGAATGCCTCCTGCAGGG
The DNA here is from genome assembly GCF_054510915.1 of Pseudarthrobacter arbutini. Taxonomy (NCBI): domain Bacteria; kingdom Bacillati; phylum Actinomycetota; class Actinomycetes; order Micrococcales; family Micrococcaceae; genus Pseudarthrobacter; species Pseudarthrobacter arbutini. The sequence goes on from NZ_JBTNDQ010000002.1 coordinate 333,431, forward strand.
TCGTTATCAACGGCCGCATGCTGGCGCGCTGACCACCTGCAGGTCACAGGAAGAAAAATGGGTTTCGGGATGCCATCGGCGAGGTCTCGCGCAGTCGGGGCATATCCGGGCTTTCCCTTGCTGCCGTCGAACAACGAAACGGGCCTACGGCGCCACCTTCACGATCAGAGGATCTTAGAACCCATTGAAAGGAGTTCACTATGAACGTCTCACCTGAGGCAACGACCATCACAAGACGTTTACTATCACCCGGGGAGATGGATCCGCAACGTCGACAGTTTGAGTGCGCCATCCACGCCATGGCGCCGCTCTGCGCGCACTGTGGTTACCGGATTCTCGGGCACGGCGTCGAGAGCCCGGAACGAACATCCTGTTGCGCCCACTCTCCCGGCATTCCGGCAACCCGGGCAAGTGGCAGAGCTTTCCGGTCGTTCATTGCTGAGATCACCTGGCCGGAACTAGAGCTGGTGCAACTACTCAAAACCTTTCGACGGTCCTCAGTATCACGCTGGAAACTCACAGACCAGTCCGTGACCATCTACTCCTTTGCGGAGGATACCTGCAGTCCCGCCGCCCACCAAAGGGGGCCACGGTCATGACCCAACATGTGCGACCGAGAAGCGCTCAATTGGCGAAGCTCCGGTCAAATAGCGGGTGACCGAAGCTTCGGTTCATTATGCGTACCTGAACCTTGGAATTCCCTGTGAAGGGCGGGCGCGAACGCCACCGGGCGACGTGGGCCGCGCCGCCGGCATCACCCGCAGGCCGCGCACGAACGTTGAGCTCACTTTGACCACCCCGGGGCCCTCTTGAAACCCCAGAATCCGAAAGCACCCCGCCCCCTAAGACGCCCCGGTGCGGGAATGCTGCTAACGCGGTGTCAGGTATTCGCGCAGTCTGGGATGGCGAAGTCGACAAGCCCGTGTCCTGCAGGCTCTATGAGCCGTGCGTCCACCAGTCGGGTTCGGTAGTTGCCCACGGCGTTGGGCCGCACACCCGTTCGTTTGCCGATGTCGGTGGTGGAGGAAGGCCCGAAGTCCTCCGCCATGTCCTGCAGGAAGCCGCGATCCCTCCCGACGTTATGGACAGCGCAGCTACGATGACCACGCGTTCGTTTCTGCGGCGGGCAGCCGCGACTAAGCGGAGGCCAACGCCAGCGCGTGGCAATTGCCCTAGCACTCGTCAACGGACCCTCGCTATTGGTTTGCGACGAAATCACCTCAGCCCCTGATCGCTGTGACTGCATCCGGGCCGTGGATCGTGTCTTGGAAAGCTGTGCTTTTCAAGACACCCCTTCCGGTAGCCCTGCTACTTCCGTCTTATTGCTGACCCTCGGGCGGCACCTACAGGTAGGTTGTCCTCATGACGGGGCAAGGAATGGGCCACGCCTGGAGTTCAGGCTGCACTGCAAAGAGCGGTGGGCGGGCTCATAGACATCGAAACTGCATCCCCTCCCCTCCAAGCGGTTTTGCGCGGGCTCGCTGACGAGTTGGCAGGCGGTGTGGAAACACTGACTCCGCGGGTTCAAGAACGTCTGAAGCGTCTTGCGCCGAAGGGCGCGGCCGAGGTCGTGGATGTCGTTCCAGTTGAGGCTGGACGACCGGCGTCCCGGAAGTGGTTGTGGATTGGCGGGATGTTGGCCATGATCGCGGCTGGGGTGAGTGAGTGGCGTTCATTGGAGGCGCCTGGTGAAAAGCCGGTGTCGTCGGCACCTCTGCAGGATGCCAGCGGTGCGGATCCTGATGCTGACCCCGACCTTACAGCGGGCCGCATCTAAGAAGAGAACAGCCTCAGTGGACTGGCGCGACTCTGGCACGAATGCCGCGACGGCGCGGATGGTCGTCTGCCAATTCTGGTGAGCATTGTCCCCTGTGACAGGTGAGATGCCGCATGTGCTCCACGCCGTCGTCGGATCTGAAGCAGGCCGGGGTGCCGAGGATGGCGAGGAGGATGCAGCGGGACCGTGGGTGATCCATAGCTGAACTTCGCCGACCGCCGAGAACCCTCATCACCATGGCGACATCCGGATGGACCTGAACCGCAGGCATAGGACTCCCACCGAAACTAATCCCTGACAGCAACGACGGGGCAGTGCACGAAAAGCTCCGCCCTCACCACCCCCGAAACTATCCGCACGTGCACGTCTTCCGGAAAGAGAATCTGGGCAACGAATCCTATGATTCACAAAACGACCGGTCACGAGACTGCTTGAAGACTGATGCACGGAAACAGGGAGACTTTCCGAAGGTCACGGACCAGGGACGACAACCATGACGGATCCGGTCCGTGTCAGTCCCCGACAGCGTCTCGGCCGCGGCGCACGATAAGAGGATCGGGGGTTTGAACCACCGAAGCGTCCTTGTCGTCGTAATCGAACTGGTTCAGGAAGAAGCGCATGGCATTGATTCGGCCTCTCTTCTTGTCATTGGACTTGATCGTCATCCAGGGTGCGTGCTCGGTGTCAGTGCGCAGGAACGTCTCTTCCTTGGCCTGCGTATACTCCTCCCACCGGTCCAGGGATGCCAAATCCACGGGCGAGAGTTTCCAGCGCCTGACTGGGTCAATCTGGCGGATCGCGAACCGGGTCCTCTGCTCGTGCCTGGTCACGGAAAACCAGAACTTGGTCAAATGGATTCCGGAGTCCACCAGCATCCTTTCGAACACCGGGGCCTGATCCATGAACACGGCATACTCCTCGTTGGTGCAGAAACCCATGACCCGTTCCACGTTCGCCCGGTTGTACCAGGAGCGGTCGAACAGCACGACCTCCCCTGCCGTGGGCAGGTGTTGGATGTAGCGCTGGAAGTACCACTGGCCTTGTTCGCGGTCTGACGGTTTGCTCAGCGCCACGGTACGCGCCGAGCGCGGATCCAGATGCTCGGTGAAGCGCTTGATGGTTCCGCCCTTCCCGGCGGCGTCGCGGCCCTCGAAGACGACCACGTGTCTGCGGCCGTGGTCCTGGCCCCAGTACTGGAACTTCAACAACTCGACCTGCAGCCGGTATTTCTCCAGCTCGTATTCCTCCCGGGACATCCGCTCCTCATAGGGGTAGTCCTCGCGCCAAGTCTGCACGGCCGAACCACCAGGATCGATCAGCTCGGGGTCCTCGCCCTGCCCACCGCGCACCGTGTACCCCAACGCCACGAGACGATCAATGGCCTCACGCAGGTTATCCCTGACCCACCACGGATCCACCGGCCTCCACGTCTCGCCTTCCAGCACCACAAGCCCTCCTCCCGTGCCGCCCCGCCCGGCCCCAGCGGTATGACTGACCCAACCGGAGGGCGTGCCAGCTCACCAGCATCGACCCAGGCGAACGGACCTCAATCGTCCCGGTCCGAGTAATTTCAGCGATCTCGAAGTCGCGTTTCCTTTTGATTGTGCTCCAACTTCATTTCCGCATCCCTCCCGCGGGAACCGACCGCCCGCGGCTGCCCCGCCGTGGGATTGCGCTGCTCACGCTCCCCGGCGAGGTCATTGCCCCCTGACCGGGAAGAACCGCCTCTGCAGTGTCGTTGGCTTGTTGGCTCATATCGGGATGGTCTCACGAACCCGATCGCCGGAAAAGTGCCCGCTCCCTCTAGTCGCCGTCATGGCGTTCGGGCAACGGCCATCCCAGGCTGGGAAACAACAGACCACCCAAAAGGACGATGACCAAGCCCGTTGGCACACCCGGATTGCCGAGCTCACCGCGTACCTTGCCGGCGCCATGATTGGCGACGATGCCGGGGAGCAGCAGCTCGGTGTGCGGCTCAGCAGTCCGTGACAGCGCAGAGATTTCAATGCCGGCGCCCGTTGGCAGTTGACGTGGGAGGAACCGGGGGCCGTTCCCCGGAGAATCCAATCAGTCGAAATCCTCCTGCAGGTGGGCCCGGATGGCGCCGATCACCGGGGCCGATCCCTGCGTGCGGTAGACATCGATTGGTCTGGAGCCCAGCCGCACGTTGGGGCTGCACATCCAGAACATGGCCTGGCCCGGGGTGAAGGCACCGTGGAGGTTCCCAACAAGGGCATCCAGGTCTGCAAGCTTGAGTCGGCCTTCCGCATCCGGCGCGTCCTGGCCCGTTTTCCAGCGATCCAGAAGATCGACGCTGATGCCCAGCAGAGGTGCGGTGGCCTCCGCGCCCAGCGAGTTCACTAGTCGTTCGGCTATTGCCTTTGGGCTATAGCCGGGAGCGTCCCTCAACTCCGCGAGACTTGCGAAAACTGTCGTGGCAGACAACTCCGGTTGTTCAGAGCTCGTTTCCTGCATCTGTTCCATGTAGCAATCTTATGTATCGGCATCGCCTAGGAGTAGGTCCCCAGGACCTCCCAAGCGCCGGTCATCCACGCCAGGAACGCTAAGAAACGGAGGCATCGACGACACCGTTGTTAACCGGATAAACGACCCGTCACACGGAGGCCGGGGTAAGGGGGTCCCCCCCGGCCCTCGCTTGTCAGGACTGCTCAAAGCCTTATCCGTTGACGCAGGGACGCTTTGAACCCTCCAGCCAGCCACCGAATCCGCAGTGTGTTCCCGGCCCATGGGGCAGAATGGGCCCATGTGCGGCAGATATGTGATGTCCAAGGCCACGGGGGATCTTCTTTCCGCTTTCGATGCCAGGGATATCGAAGGGAGCCCGCCTCCCCCGAGCTGGAACGTGGCCCCGACGCAGGACGTTCCGATCATCGCGGAGAGGCTGGACGAGGGCGTCATTGACCGGCGCCTGCTCATCGCCCGCTGGGGCCTGGTCCCGTCTTGGGCCAAAGACCTCAAAATCGGCTCCAGGCTGATCAATGCCCGCAGCGAATCCATCCTGGAGAAGCCCTCGTTCCGCAAAGCAGCCGTGAAACGCCGCGCCCTGATCTCCGCAGAGGGCTACTACGAATGGCAGAAGTCCGAGGACGGGAAGAAGATCCCGAACTACCTCTACTCCGAGAAGGGCGGCCTGCTCGCGTTCGCCGGCCTCTACGAGTTCTGGCCGGACCCGTCGCTGCCCGAAGATGATCCTGGCCGCTGGCTCCTCAGCTGCACAGTCCTCACCACAACGGCCCACGACACCCTCGGCCATGTCCACGATCGGGCCCCCGTTATCGTACCGACTGAAATGTACGCGGACTGGCTGGACCCCGGAACGACCGACAAGGACGGCGTGCAGCAGCTGCTGGACGGCATCCCGGAGCCAGTTCTGACCCCTCGGATCGTCAGCGACCGAGAAAACAGCGTCCGGAACAACGGCCCGGAACTCATCGAACCGGCATCCTGAGCCATCTCGTCGATATGACCACCACTTCGGCGTTGGCTCCGATGTTCATCCTCGCCGAAGCTGCCTGGCAGGTGCCGTGATGGAACGTCGTACGCCAGATCCATGGACAGGGTGGACCTGCGGGCCTACGGTGTGCAAATGAGTGAGATTCCGAACAACGGCTCCCCTGACCCCGACGACGGCCCTCAGGGGAACGAAGTTCCCGCTGATGCCTTCTCCCCCGTTGTCGACCCGGACCTGGTGCCCGATGCCGCACACGCCAGCCCGGAGGAGAAACGGGCACGCAGGGATCCCGAAGAAACAGGCAGCTAGGGCTCGTTCCGGCCGATAAAATCAAGGGCCTGTAACCGTAGTACCCCGCGCCTTGGTGGAGGCCGGTGCCTTCGGCGTCTCTTTGACCCGTACGGAACTGAGTTAGGCAACGTTCTGCAGGATGGCCTGAGGCTCCCGCCATGGCTTGCCCGTTCGCGGGCCCACAGTCAGGGTGGAAATGCTCACGCTGAGGGTCTCCGCGATCTCCTTCATTTCTTCCCCGACGACGAAGGTCCTTGACTGCCTCAACTTTCGCCGCCGTCATCACCGGCGGACGCCCGCCGAGTCCTCCCCTCCACGGGCACGAAGCTCCGATGGACCTGAAGGATTTCTTGAATGGTCCAGCCATCAAGACCTGTACCCTGTGAAATTTATGATCCTGGGGCGATATCGTGCCATCGCCATCGCAAAGTACTGACACCGATACGTTTGGATACCGTTTGCGCCCTCAGCTCCGCTACGGTGGCTGTGCGCCCAATCCCCCTTTATGGCACGGATAGGGTCTGGACGCTCAATCCGTTAGGTGCTGGGTGAGCACATCAAATTCATCCACCCCAAGGACCTCCATGTGTTGCTCGGCGCTGGTCTCGGAACGGATACGGTCCGCAACCTGACGGCTGCCTGCAAGCGCGTCCTCGTCATCCCAAAGAGTTATCGAGAGCGACGTGTTTTCTTTTCCCAGCAGGTAATAGATCCCCCGGCATCCTGGCAGCCCAAGCACCTGACTAACGGTTTCTTCTGAAGGGGCTCCCGTGCTGTCAGGAGCAGGCCGGTACGTGCTGACGCGAGCGAACATTGCTGCGTCCTCCGATAGCCGTTGGTTCAGCCTGCACGCCACACGAGCTGTTGGTGGCAAGCTCGGGAGGCTTCGCCTCCTCCCACAAGTAAGGACTCAGGCTGGTGGAAGTGCAAGACTGCTTACCCCCACCACGGATGGCGGGCTGCGGTCAGTGCTCCTCGTGGAGCGACTGCTTGTACCGCTCCGGCAGCGTCAGCGTGGCAATGATGGAGATCACCCACGAGACGATGAGCGATGGCCGTCCGTGCCACGGTGCCGTTTGCGGTGTTCTGGAAGATCCATGCGGCGATGAACGCGATGGGGGCGCCGAAGAACAGGCCCGCCAGCGTCATGCCGAGAGCTGACACGGTGTAGCGCATGCTCGTGGGGAGCGAGTCTGCGAAGAAGGCGGCCTGCGTGCCGGCTGTGACCTGAACGCCGCAGGCGCCATTGCGATGATCGTGACGATGGGGGTAGTGCCGGGCGAAGTTCCAGGGTCTTTTTGCTCGAATGTGCTTCCATTGCGCGCGGGCATCAAGTGTCCATGCTCTGGCTCCGGGGAGAAAGCAAGAGTAGCGTCGATTGCAGAATTGGCAGCGACGTCAGCGCCCCACAGGGTCAGGTTACGCGGCGTCGGTTTGTTTAGGGGGCCGGGATGGCTGGGTGGAATGCTGATACGGCGGCCGGGCCGTTGGGGGGGGGGGCCGGGGCGGTCACTTTGGTGGAGGGATCATCGTTCTGCATCTCCTTGCCGAACGGGGATATGCACTCCGAACATCCTCACGGTCTCTTTGTCCAAGACACGCGCATCCTGTCTGGCTGGAGGCCTGGTCGCTCAGCGGCTTGCCGAAGGCAACACGGCTGTCGGCACGCTCGCACATCATGGAGATGGCACGCTCGGCCATGCCGATGGCACGCATGCAGTGGTGGATGCGGCCGGGGCCCAGACGGGCCTAGGCGATGGCGAATCCGTCGCCTTCCCCGCCGATCAGGTTTGTCACTGGGACCCGCACGTTCTCGAACACGATTTCGGCGTGGCCGCCGTTGTAGGTGTCCTCGAAGCCGAGGATCTTCATGCCGCGCTTGATGTTCACGCCCGGGGTGTCGCGCGGAACCAGGATCTGGCTCTGCTGACGATGGCGATCGGCCGTCGGGTCGGTCTTGCCCATGACGATCAGGATTTTGGCGTTCGGGTTCATCGCACCGGTGATGAACCATTTGCGGCCGTTGATCACGTAGTCATCGCCGTCACGCACGATGGAGGTCTCAATGTTTGTCGCATCCGAGGAGGCGACGGCGGGTTCCGTCATGGCAGAGGCGGAACGGATTTCGCCGTTGAGCAGCGGCTTGAGCCACTTTTCCTTCTGCTCTTCGGTGCCGAACTCGGCAAGCAACTCCATGTTGCCGGTGTCCGGGGCTGCGCAGTTCAGTGCCGCCGGGGCAAGGGTGCGGCTGCGTCCGGTGATTTCGGCAAGCGGGGCGTACTGCACGTTGGTCAGCCCGGCCCCCTCTTCGCCGGGCAGGAACAGGTTCCACAGGCCACGGCGGCGCGCTTCGGCACGCAATTTCTGCAGGATCGGGGATTCCGAGAACGCGTACGGGTTCTCAAGGTTGTCCAGTTCCTCCTGGTATGCGGCTTCGTTCGGGTACACATACCCATACATGAAGTCGACAAGCTCCTTCTTCAGGAGTTCGGTCCGCTCGTCCGTTGAGAAATCCATCTACTTATACTCCTTCAGTGATTCGAGCCCGAGTCCCAGCAGCAAAGGCACAGTGCTGCCGCTGTCTTCGAAGCCCTCGCCAACAGTTGGCGGTTGATGTGTCTGTAGCGGACGCCTCCGGAAATGCCGGCCAGCATGAAGCAAGCCAATCCCATGTAGAAGCCGAATCCGTCAAGAGAGCGGCCGCTCTCTGTCTCGAACAGCGCCATGAACTCCTCCTCAGAGGGGTAGCCCGGCGCCATGGTCACGTCGTATGTGGCTGGGTCCGTCGACGGCCGAGCTGCCACGATCCGTGCGCGCCGCTGGTAGAGCAGCATCAGCGCCAAGTCCAGCAGCGGGTCCCCCAGCGTGGCCATCTCCCAGTCGATGACTGCGGCCGGCAGGTCGTCGGCCCCCATCAACACGTTGTCCAGGCGAAAATCGCCATGGACGATGCCCGAGGCAGACTCGGAGGGCACTGCGGCAACGAGCTTTTCGTAAAGCTTGTCCGCGCCGGAAAGTTCGCGGGTGAAGGATGCATCGAGCTGCTGCTTCCAGCGCTTCACCTGGCGACCGAGGAAGCCCTCGGGCCTGCCGAAGTCATGCAGGCCAACTTCGGCGGGATCCACGCGGTGCAGCTTCGCCAAGGTACGCACCAGCTCGGTCCCGATGGCCCGCGTGCGTGCCTCGCCGAGCGGTTTGATCTCGTCGGCATACCGGTACGGCACGCCTTCAATCCGCTCCATAATGTAGAAGTCGGCACCCAGGACGTCCTTGTCGCCGCAGTAGGCAATCATCGTGGCCACCGGGACATCCGTGTTTCGAAGCGCATCGGCCATGGTGTACTCGCGGCGCATGTCGTGGGCGGTGGCCATAATTGTGCCCAGCGGTGGGCGGCGCACAATCCATTGGCGGACGCCGTCGGTGAGCTCATACGTCAGGTTCGATTTTCCGCCCTGGATCAGGCTGGCTGAGAGCTCCCCGTCAACGAGTCCGGGGCACTCCCCGGCCAGCCAATCCCCCAGACGGTCAAGGTCGAGCCCGGTGGGCGATTCGTGGCGCGTCGCCACGCCGCCGTCGTTTGCTGTCTTCATCACGTCACTCATGCCCGGGCGAACTCCGGGACGAGCGCCTCATAGGTGATGTCGCCCTCCTTGACGCTGCCAAAGCGCAGGGCAAGTTCGGCCATGCGGTCCACGGTCTCCTTCGTTGCCTTGAACGTCGGCTGGAGCTTGGGTGCCACCTCGCTCGCATAGTGCTCGACGTAGGCCGCAGCGATGTCGGGCGCCTTGCCGCCGAGCCCGGAGGTGTTGAGCAGATCGGCCGCGGCCGCCTGGTTCCCGATGATCCACTTGCTGGCATCGTCCTGTGCAGCCAACCGGTTCTGGACGACTTCCGGATGCTGCTGCACCATTTCCTCGCGGACGCCCTTCGCGACCACGGCCTGGTTGCGCATCAGCTCGGGTGGCATTGCCGTGACCGGGTGCGAACCCGATGAAATGGGCATTGGTCCGGTCACAGCCATTCCACGGCTCTTGAAGAACCACGGGCTCACCGTTGATGACATCGGGATCTGGGAACTGAATGAAGCCTTCACCTCCCAGGCGGTTTACTGCTGTGACTTCCTGGGAATCGACCCGGAAAAGATGAACGTCAACGGTGGCGCGATCGCCCTGGGCCACCCGTACGGAATGACCGGTTCACGGGCGGTTGGCAGCGCCCTGCTCGAGGCGCGGCGCCGCGACCAACAATTCGTCGTGGTTTCAATGTGTGTCGGCGGCGGCATGGGGGCCGCGGGCACCTTCGAAGTCGCACGCTAGACAGGACCCACTAAATACGGCGCGTTCTCGCCGGAAAATGATTACGCGCCATCACGATCCACCCTGCAAAGGTCGTCTCGCCGAGGAAATTGAGTTCCATGCCGACGGCCATGTTGAAGGCACGGATCGGGCCACGTTTGTCCAGCAAAGAGCGACGCACCAGGCATGGTCATAGTGCTGGATGAACGTTCTGACACAGCAGCACCGGCATACACAGCGGCCCATGCGCTCATTATGCGGCAAGGGCGAAGCAGCTTGGTCAAAGCACTAATCTGGACGGCGCCAAGAAGCGCAGAACAGACCCGTCGGCAAATGGGCTAGTCCCGTGATCACAAGTCGACGACGACCGGCTCACCACGGCGTTCCGCCTCCCCCACTCAATCCGCACGGCTCGTGGAAACGCCACGCCAGGCGGCCCCGACGCAGGGATGCAGACGGGGGCCGACACCACCCGCTCGTAGTCATTCTCACCGCCACCGAACGAGATAACCTCCTGCCAAGCGCCGTCGTCACGCGGGTCATGTAGTCCCAGGTGCTTCCTGTCATGGATGAGTAACAGCGACACCGCTGCCCAAACCAGTGAAGGAGTCGCCCAGCCACGCAACGGCCAACAAAAAGCCCCCGAAGGGGCCCACATGTGAACATTTGTGCACACTCAGAGGCCTACAAGCCCCTGAACAGGGAAAACACGTGCCCGAGGTGGGACTCGAACCGGACTCCAGCCCTTGCAACCACTGGGAACTCCCGAAAACATAGGCAATCCGAGCCAATCCGGCCGGTGTACGGCCCGATCCGAAGCCCAGGGTGTGCACAATGTGCACACCCCCAATTCTCCTCGTCAAGGCCTCACGCCAACTGCCGCACCCCGCATCGAGGGGGTGCGGCGCTTCTTTGTCCTGAGAAAATTGATCCTGCCGGAGGGGTCCCTGAGAGGCGACAATTGGTCATGCCCGCGCTCGTTGCGGGATGCCTGTGCAGGCCGCGCCGCGCTCTTGGTCTGTTGTGTCTTCACAGCGATTTCACCTCCCTTCAGCCCTTCCATGGTCCGATCGGCCGACAGCCACATGACCCGGGCCGCGTCCTTCAGGACCCTCTTCGCCTACTCGCCAGAGCCATGCTCCAATCCGGGAATGCCGCAGCTGCGGCATTTAGTGCGTCCTGAAGTTGGTAGGTGTCTGCCGGACGCCGAGCCGATAGTGGGTCCGTTACCCGGGTCAACTGCTCCGTCCAATATCAGCTTCATCACTTTGTCGGAACCCAACAAAATCTCGCTTTTGACTGAGACCTAGCGTTTGTTCGGAGGAATATCCCCAGCTAAGCACCCCTAAAGGACGATCAATGACGATGCAGCCAGACCTCCAGGCCAAAACCGGCACCATCCTCGAAACCGCCCGGACGCAGGTCCTGGAGCAGGGCACCGGCCTCTCCGAAAGCCAGCTTCTGGAAATCCTCAGGCTACCGGACCGGGATCTGCCCTCCGCCCTGCAGCTGGCCCACGAGGTCCGGCTGCGGCACTGCGGTGAGGACGTGGAGGTGGAAGGCATCATCTCGATCAAGACGGGCGGTTGCCCCGAGGACTGCCACTTCTGCAGCCAGTCCGGCCTCTTCGACTCCCCCGTCCGTGGCGTCTGGCTCGACATTCCCGAACTCGTCAAGGCCGCGAAGGAAACCGCTGCAACGGGAGCCACCGAGTTCTGCATCGTCGCCGCCGTCCGCGGCCCCGACATCAAGCTGATGAACCAGATCAAGTTCGCGATCGACCGGATCAACGAAGCCGTGGACATCAACATTGCCTGCTCCCTGGGTATGCTCACCCAGCGCCAGGTGGACCAGCTCGCCAGCTGGGGCGTCCACCGCTACAACCACAACCTCGAAACCGCGCGCAGCTACTTCCCGGAGGTTGTCACCACCCACAGCTACGAGGAGCGCCTCGACACCTGCAACATGGTCAAAGACGCCGGCATGGAACTGTGCTGCGGCGCCCTCATCGGCATGGGCGAAAGCCTGGAACAGCGGGCCGAACTCGCCGCCCAGCTCGCGGCCCTCGAACCCCACGAAGTCCCGCTGAACTTCCTCAACCCCCGCCCTGGAACCCCGCTGGAAAACCAGGGCATTATGGACGGCAAGGACGCCCTCCGCGCGATCGCCGCGTTCCGGCTGGCGATGCCCCGCACCGTGCTGCGCTACGCCGGCGGACGGGAGCTGACCCTCGGCGACCTCGGAACCAAGGCAGGCCTCATGGGCGGCATCAACGCCGTCATCGTCGGCAACTACCTGACCACCCTGGGCCGCCCGGCAGACGCCGACCTGAACCTTCTCGTCGAGCTGAACATGCCCATCAAGGAACTCCAGAAGACACTATGATCCCCAACCGCTCCCTAACCTCGCAAGCTCGGCCAGGGAACCCGGCGGTCGTGGCCCCAGGCTCGACGAGCTTAACCACCGGCGATGCAGCAACCGCAACCACGGCTGAGTTCTGCGGGCACTGCGGTGAACCGTCCGACGTCGGCGCCAGCCCGGCGTCGGACGTTCACCACAATTGCCGTGAGCGCCTCGCGATGGAGCCGCCGCGGTACTGCGCCGCCTGCCGGCGGCGCATGAAAGTCCAGGTGACGCCGCTGGGCTGGACCGCCAAATGCTCCCGCCACGGAGTGCTCGCACCATGAGTGGCGAGACACCGCCGAGCCTGATCCAGCGGGACCGCGCACGGCTGTGGCACCCCTACGCACCGGCATCCCCGGACCTTCCGCTGTGGGAGGTCGAGGCGGCCGACGGCGTGCGGCTGCGGCTTCGTGGCGAGGACGGCACCCGCCATGAGGTGGTGGATGCGATGTCTTCGTGGTGGTCGGTAATCCACGGCTACCGCAACCCGGTGTTGGACGCCGCCGCGCATCGGCAGCTGGAGAGTTTTAGCCACGTGATGTTCGGCGGTCTCACACACGCCCCCGCGGTGGAACTTGCCGAGCGGCTGGTGGACATGGCCCCGTCCGCCCCCGGACGGCCGGGTTTGAAGCGGGTATTCCTTGCGGACTCGGGCTCGGTTGCCGTGGAGGTTGCGCTGAAGCTGGCGGTGCAGTTCCAGACCGCGTCCGGGCACCCGCTGAGGCAGCGGTTCCTGAGCATCCGCGGCGGGTACCACGGCGATACGTTCGCGGCGATGGGGGTCTGTGATCCCGTGGACGGGATGCACTCCGCTTTCCCGGGCCTGCTGGCCAGCAACGTGTTTGCGCCCCGTCCCCCGGCAGCCGCCTCCGCGACCCCGGAAACCGTGCGGGCGTGGGCATCCGAGGTCGGGGACATCGCGGCTGCGCATTCCGGGGAGCTGGCCGCGATCATCGTCGAACCGGTCCTGCAGGGTGCCGGCGGCATGCACGCCTACCCGGCCGAATGCCTCACAGTGCTGCGGCAGGTGGCGGACCGGCACGGCCTGCTGCTCATCTTCGATGAGATCGCCACCGGTTTTGGGCGGACCGGCGAGCTGTTCGCGGCCGGTCATGCCGGCGTCGTGCCGGACATCATGTGCGTGGGCAAGGCCCTGACCGGCGGGTACCTGACCCTCGCCGCCATGCTCTGCACGGCGGAGATCGCGTCGACGGTGTCCCGCGGCCAGGCCGGTGCGCTGCTGCACGGCCCCACGTTTATGGCCAACCCGCTGGCATGTGCGGTGGCGAACGCCAGTCTCGGCATCATCGGCGACGGCGGCTGGCGGGCCGACGTCGCGCGGATCGGCGCCGGCCTCGAATCGGGTCTCGCCCCCGCCGTGGACCTTGAGTCCGTCCGGGATGTCCGCACCATCGGTGCCGTCGGGGTCATCGAACTGCACGACGCCGTCGACGTCACGGCGGTCACGGCTGCGGCGATCCGGCACGGGGTCTGGGTCCGGCCGTTCCGGAACCTCGTCTACACCATGCCCCCGTACATCAGCACCTCGGCCGACGTTGAGCAGATCACCTCAGGCGTGACGGCGGCCGTCGCCGAGGTCCACGAACGCGTCCCTGCACGGGCCGGAGGCTCGTCATGAGCACCTCGATGATCCAGTGGCTTGAGCGGCAGGCCGCAGTCCGGGACCGCCGGGGCCTGATCCGCCGCCCGCTCCCCCGCGCCGCGGATGAACAGTTCATCGACCTTGCCAGCAACGACTATCTGGGCCTCGCGGCGGACCCGCGGGTTGCCGGGGCAGCTGCGGCGGCCGCGTCGCTGTGGGGCGCGGGTGCCACGTCCTCGCGCTTGGTCGCCGGAACCACACAGCTGCATCTGGATCTCGAGCAGGAACTGGCCATGCTGGCCGGGACGGAAACGGCACTGGTGTTCTCCTCCGGCTATCTGGCAAACATCGGCGTGATCACGGCGCTCGGCGGCCCGGGGACCCTGATCGTCGCGGATGAGCACTGTCACGCCTCGATGATCGACGGTTTCCGGCTCAGCCGCTCCCGTACCGAATCGTTCACCCACAACAGCGTGGAGGACGCCGGCCGGCTGCTCGCTGACCGGCAGGAGCCGCGCGCGCTGATCGCCGTCGAATCCCTCTACAGCGTCCTGGGCGATGAAGCCCCGCTCGCTGTTCTGCTGGCATTGGCCGAGGAACATGACGCCGTGCTGCTCATCGATGAGGCCCACAGCCTCGGAGTCACCGGCACCGGCAACTTTCAGGGCCGCGGCGCGGTGGCCGGTACAGCCCTGGCCGGGCATCCGAACGTGATCGTGACCGCGACGTTGTCCAAGGCCCTGGGCAGCCAGGGCGGCGCCGTCCTGGGATCCGCCCTGCTGCGGGAGCACCTCGTCAACCGGGCCCGGAGCTTCATCTTCGACACCGGCCTGGCACCGGCCTCCGCCGCCGCGGCCCTCGCCGCGGTGCGGATCATCCAGGACGAGCCATGGCGGGCCAGATCCGTGCGAAGCAACGCTGCGGCGCTGGCCGCCGGGCTCGCCCCAGCCCTCGCATCCCGCGGCGCCGCCGTCGGGCAGTCAGCGGGGGCCGTCCAGTCCATCGCCATGCCGTCCGCCGCATCAGCCCTGGCAGCTGCCCAGGCCGCGCGCACCGCTGGCGTCCGGATCGGCTGCTTCCGCCCACCGTCCGTTCCGGACGGAATTTCACGACTGCGGCTCACCGCCCGCGCCACCCTCACCCCCAAGGAAATCGAAGACAGCTGCGCAGAGTTGCGCGGCATTTTGGAGGAACTTCCATGAACCTGCCCGGCATCATCCTGATCACCGGTACGGACACCGGCGTCGGAAAGACCATCACGACGGCGGCCCTCGCCGCCGTCCTCCACGGAAAGGGGCGCAGCGTCGCGGTGTACAAACCGTGCCAGTCAGGCGCCGCCGACGGCGATTCCGACGCGGCCGAAATTGTCCGGCTCGCCGGCGCCGTGACAGCTGAACCCGGAGTCGTCCTGCAGCAGCCGCTGGCTCCCGTCGCCGCTGCCGCCCTCGACGGCACACCGCTCCCCCCGGTTGCTGCGCACGCCGAGAGGGTCCGCGAGCTCGCCGCGTCCCATGATCACGTCCTGGTGGAAGGCGCAGGCGGCCTGCTGGTGGAGCTGGATTCCGACGGCGGCACCCTGGCAGACCTCGGATCGCTCCTGGCGGCGCCATTTGTGCTCGTCGCCCGGCCTGCACTCGGGACCCTGAACCACACCGCCCTGACGCTCGAAGCGCTGGACGCGCGGGACCTGCAAGTTATCGGCGTCGTGCTCGGCAGCTGGCCACACAACCCTGACTTCGTACATCACAGCAACAGGCAGGTACTCGGAACGCTGCGGGTGCCCTTTCTCGGCGCCCTCCCCGAGCAGGCCTCGGAAGTGTCCCCTGCGGATTTCCGTGCCGGAGCAGCTGCCTGGCTAAAAGGCCTGCCCGCATGAACCCGGGGTTGTCGACCGCCGGAGCCGCGGAGCCGCGGGTGGAAAGCCCGGGACGGACGGAAACCAGAGGACAGATGGAAAGCTCCGGTCACGCCCGCTGCCCGTACCTCGTGGTGCGTGACCCGGAAATGGTCCGTGACGTGCTGCACCGGCCTGTCGACTTCAGCCCCGCGAATGCTCTGGTCGCGGTCACGCCTCTGGAAGGGCCCGCCCTGCGTGTGCTGCAGCGCGTGCGCTTTGCCTTGCCAGCCGTGCTGGCCAGCAACGACACGGACACACATTCCAGAATCCGCAAGGTCGTAGCGGGCTTCTTCACGCCGGCCACGGTCGCCGCCATGGAGCCGCGGATTCGGGAACTGGCCCAGGAAGCGGCGAGGAACGCCGCGGAGCATCTCGAGTCTTCCGGCGACCTGGACCTCGTGCAGACGGTGGCGGCGTTTCCCCCGGCAGTCGTCATGCTCGAACTCCTCGGGCTGCCCGTTCGGGATCTTGCGGCCCTCAAGCGCTGGGGCCTTGACTCCATGGAGCTGTTCTGGGGCTGGCCCGACGAGCAACGGCAACTCGAACTGGCCCACAGCGCCGCCGATTTCTACGTCTGGCTGCGCAAGCTCGTGGCGGAATCCAGAAAGGCTCCAGGACGCAACCTGTTCAAATCCTTGGCCGAGCACGGCCTGTCCACGCCTGAAATCTGCTCGCTCGGCTACTTCCTGCTGATCGCCGGACAGGAAACAACCACTCAGCTGATCAGCACCACCCTGTTCCGCCTCCTGGAGGGGTCCGCGCCCGTGGGCTGGAACCACGCGGCCACCGCAACAGGCTCCAGGACCATGGTCCGGCACGTGCTCGCCACCGAATCATCCGTCCCCACCTGGCGCCGCGTGGCAGCCCACGACACGAACCTCGACGGCGGCCTGATCCCTGCCGGCACCGAAATTCTCCTCGAACTGAGCGGAAACCACATCACGTCACCGGCCGCACTCGTGAGCCAGTCCATGCCTTCGGAGGCGGTCCGGCGCGGTCAATCCACCGGCTATGGCCTTGTTTTTGGCTCCGGCATCCACCGCTGCCTCGGCGCCAAGCTCGCCGAACTGGAGGCCGCCATAGTTGTCCAGGAGACCGCCACTGCACTGCCGGAAGTACATCTGCAGGAGTACCAGCCCGATTGGATCAGGCTCCTGTCTTTCCAAGCACCCCGGACCGTCACGGTGGCGAACAGTCCACGTGACTGTGCGCATCATTCGTCAATGGATGCGACTCTTCAAGGTGGCACTCTGACAATCCCTGCTACAGCCCAGATCAGGGGCACGGAATAGGGATTTCCCCGATCCGTCCTGACCGCCACAGGTGCATTCTCTTCCTATACACCTATGAAGGAGGCTGCCATGAAGGCAACAACCACGGCCCTCCCAGTCCAGGACATCCAGATCCACGCCACGGTGGTCGGCGAAGGCACCCCGGTGATTGTCATCCACGGCGCCAGGACACCGGTCCCGAGCTCTGCATCACCGGACTCTGCGCCGACGGAAGACTCTGGCACGCTCTCCGACTCCGACCACGTCATGTAGCTCCAGCAACGCTCTGCAAATGAGGTAGTTAGAAGCAAATCATCGTCCGCATGTAGGAAGGAAGCACCCGGCCACAGGAACGGCCACCAACAAGAAAGGCCCCCGAAGGGGCCCAGTTCAAAGGGGCCCATATGTGAACATTTGTCCACATTCAGAGGCCCACAAGCCCCTTAACGGGGAAAACACGTGCCCGAGGTGGGACTCGAACCGGACTCCAGCCCTTGCAAACACTGAGAACTCCTGGAAACATGCGCAATTCGGCCCGATCCGACCGATGTACGGCCCAGTCCGAGCAGCAAAGTGTGGACACTGTCCACACCCCCAATTCTCCGGATCAAAGGCCTTACGCCGACTACCGCACCCCGCATCGAGGGGGTGCGGTTGTTCTTTGTCCTGACAAAGACATTCCGGCTGGAAGGGTCCACGCGTGACGGCAAACGGGTCATGCCCGAGCTCGCTGCGGATTCCTGTGTAGGCCGCGCGCCACTCTTGGTCTCTGGTGTCGTCACAGCAATTCCACCTCCCTTCAGCCATTCCATGGTCCGATCCGCCGACAGCCGAATGACCGGAGTGAGTGCTCCCACTCGTAGGAGGCAAAAGACCTGCAGGAACACGGTCGCTGACGGGCCGTTCGACCGACTCGCGGCAAGTATCCGGCGCCCGAAATCCTTCCAGTCGCCGTTAACGACTGAGGGCCCCGTACAGTGAGATGCTGGCCCTGCTGAGCATCCATCCGGACGGGCTGAGCGCTGAGAAATTGTGCAGCCTGCTGTTCGGGGAGGTTTCAGCCATGACCCTTCGGTCGGAGATGGTCCGGTTGAGGAAAGTCCTTCAGCTCTTCAACCCTGCCGCTGTACCGGAATCCCGGCCCTACAGACTGACCATAGACGTGCTGCCGGACGCGGGCCAGGTTCTCGGCTGCCTCCAGCGCGGGGCGCACCGGGTCGCTTTGGAAATCTATCGCGGTCCAGTGCTTCCTCACTCCGAGGTTCCGGGCGCTGTGGAGCTTGGGGATCGTGTTTCCACACTCCTGCGGGAGGCACTCCTCGCGGACGGCAGCTCGGAAGCCCTGCTGCAGTACGCCGACCTGCCCGGAGGCGAAAGATGACCTTGGTGTTCGCAGAGCGGCGTCGAGGCTGCTGCCGCCGCGTTCGCCCAAGGGGGCTGCGGTGGTCGCTGATATCGAGCGTCTGGAATCCGAACTTGGAACACGCCGGCGCAAGTGAGTTGACTCACAGGGCTGCAACCTGACTGCAACCCTGCCGCGCCTATTCTGAAGGCACGGCCATCGTCCCGCTCATCGCGGGAGCCAGCGACGATTTTCTTCGCACGGCAAACCACGACACGGCCCCGCTCACGTTCCAAGCCCGCGGAACGGAACGGCGGCGGGCTATCCACGCCCGACACATCTGCCAGTCCCACCATGCTTACCCGGCCGGTGCGGCGTTCGGCGGCTACAAGTCCTCCGGCATCGGATGTGAAATCCACTCCTGATGCCGGGCCACCATCAGGAGGCCAGGGAATACCTTGTGGCCAGCAGCCACTCGGAAGACAAGCCGGCTTCTTCCGGCCCGTCTCCAAAATTTCATTCCCCGCACTATTTGCTCCACGCACAAACGACGCAAGGAATATCGACAATGACGACGATGCAAGCAGCAGTAGTAACCGAATTCGGCAAGGATCTCCAGATCCAGACCCTCCCCATTCCCACGCCGGGCCGGGGTGAGGCGCTGGTCAAGGTCATCACCACCGGCGTCTGCCACACAGACCTCCACGCGGCTGAGGGCGACTGGCCGGTCAAGCCGTCACCGCCGTTCATCCCCGGCCACGAAGGCGTGGGCGAAGTGGTTGCCCTGGGCGAGGGTGTCACCGACCTTGCTGTCGGCGACCTCGTCGGCAACGCCTGGCTCTGGTCCGCCTGCGGCGACTGCCAGTACTGCCGCACCGGCTGGGAGACACTCTGCGAGGTACAGAAGAACGCCGGCTACAGTGTGGACGGTTCCTTCGGGGAGTACATGCTCGTGGACACGCGCTTTGCCGCCCGTATCCCGGCGGGCTCGGACCCCGTTGAAGTGGCCCCGGTGCTTTGCGCCGGCGTCACGGTCTACAAGGGCCTGAAAATGACCGAGGCCAGGCCCGGACAGTGGGTCACCATCTCCGGTATCGGCGGACTGGGGCACATTGCCGTCCAGTACGCGGTTGCCATGGGACTGCGCGTCGCCGCTGTGGACATCGCGGACGACAAACTCGCCCTGGCCAAGAAGCACGGCGCCGAGCTTACCGTCAACGCGCTGCACGAAGATCCCGTCGAAGTCATCCAACGTGAAACCGGAGGTTGCCATGGAGTCCTGGTCACCGCAGTACACCCGTCTGCTTTTGGCCAGGCGATCGGCATGGCCCGCCGGGGCGGGACGATTGTGTTCAACGGCCTGCCGCCGGGCGACTTCCCGGCACCGATCTTCGAGATTGTGCTCAAGGGCCTGACCGTCCGCGGCTCGATCGTGGGGACCCGGCAGGACCTGGAGGAAGCCCTCGAATTCTACGCGGAGGGCAAGATCCACCCCACGGTGTCCACCCGGGAGCTCTCCGAAGTCAACGTCGTTCTTGACGAGATGAAGCACGCCAAGATCGACGGCCGCGTCGTTATCAAGTACTGACCAATCTCAGGCGCCGGCGCCGGCGGGGTCACGGAGTTACCTTCGGGCCCCCGCCGCCAGCAGGGAATGCGTCCGGAGCAATTCATTTGCCACGGACGTCCTACGGCTGAAAAGCCGTGCAACACCGTACCGGATCAGCCAACCCAACCTGCACGCCGCAGGAAAGGGCGGGCCCGGGCACAACCAAGGAGACAAAGATGACTGCAGCATTTGAGCCCACCCATCAGACGCCCGAAGAGCAGGCCGCCGCCCTGGAGCTTGAGTGGGCCGCCAGCCCCCGCTGGGAAGGTGTGACCCGTGACTACAAGGCCTCGGACGTCGTCAAGCTCCGCGGCCGTGTCTCCGAAGAGCACACGCTGGCCCGCCGCGGATCCGAAAAGCTGTGGAAGCAGCTGACCGAAGAGCACAAGACCGGTGGGTACACCAACGCCCTGGGCGCCCTGACCGGCAACCAGGCCGTGCAGCAGGTCAAGGCTGGCCTTCGCGCCATCTACCTCTCGGGCTGGCAGGTCGCCGCGGACGCCAACAACTCCGGCCACACCTACCCGGACCAGTCGCTCTACCCGGCCAACTCGGTTCCGACAGTGGTCCGCCGCATCAACAACGCCCTCCTGCGTGCGGACCAGATCGAATTCTCCGAAGGGATCCAGACGGTTGAGGACTGGATGGTGCCGATCGTTGCCGACGCCGAGGCTGGCTTCGGCGGCCCGCTGAACGCCTACGAGCTCATGAAATCCATGATCCAGGCCGGCGCGTCAGGTGTGCACTGGGAAGACCAGCTCGCCTCGGAGAAGAAGTGCGGCCACCTCGGCGGCAAGGTCCTCATCCCCACCCAGCAGCACGTCCGCACGCTGAACGCCGCACGCCTGGCCGCCGACGTCGCCGGCACCCCCTCGGTGGTCATCGCCCGCACCGACGCCGAGGCAGCCACCCTGATCACCTCCGACGTCGATCCCCGCGACCAGGAATTCGTCACCGGCGAACGCACCCCGGAAGGCTTCTACAAGGTCCGCAACGGCATCGAACCCTGCATCGCCCGCGCCAAGGCCTACGCCCCGTACTCCGACCTCATCTGGATGGAAACGGGCACCCCGGACCTGGAGCTGGCCCGCAAGTTCGCCGAAGCCGTCAAGGCCGACTTCCCGGACCAGATGCTCTCCTACAACTGCTCGCCGTCGTTCAACTGGCGCAAGCACCTGGACGACGCCACCATCGCGAAGTTCCAGCGTGAACTCGGCGCCATGGGCTTCACGTTCCAGTTCATCACCCTGGCCGGCTTCCACGCCCTGAACTACTCGATGTTCGATCTCGCCCACGGTTACGCCCGCGACGGCATGAGCGCCTACGTCAAACTTCAGGAAAAGGAATTCGCCTCCGAATCCCGCGGCTACACCGCGACCAAGCACCAGCGCGAAGTCGGCACCGGCTACTTCGACGACATTGCAACCGCGCTCAACCCGAACGCATCCACACTGGCCCTGAACGGTTCCACCGAAGCAGATCAGTTCCACTAATCCCCAGGCCGGTCGCCGGAAGGCCCGACGGCGGCTGGCACCCATGGTGCCAAGGCCCCCGGGGGCTGGGAAAGGTGATCCGGAAGCGTGCGTAAAAGGGGCCCTGTCCCCGCCCGGCCGAGCTCTGCGAGGCCCAAGGCGGGGATGGGGAATAGCACGCGGAGGATTGCCTTTTTCGGCCCCAAACCGCGCCCGCCATCGAACACTTGCTTATCCGAGGAGAGATTGAGATGAACAGCTTCACTGACAACTTCACGATCAACGGCGTTACGTTGACTGCCCGGCCCATCCAGCGCCAGGGCGAGGTCCTCACTCCGGATGCGCTGGCCTTCGTGGCCCGGCTGCACGAGGCAGCGGCGCCCCGTCTTCAGGAGCTGATGCAGGCCCGCCGTGACCGGCGCACCGAGATCCGCCAGGGCCAGGACCCGCGTTTCCTCCCCGAAACCGCGTGGATCCGCAACGATCCCGAGTGGCGCGTCGCACCCCCGGCCCCCGGCTTGGAAGACCGCCGCGTCGAAATCACCGGCCCCGTGGACAAGAAGATGACCATCAATGCCCTGAACTCCGGCGCCAAGGTCTGGCTCGCGGACATGGAAGACTCCTCCACCCCGTCCTGGCGCAACGTCATCCAGGGCCAGCTGAACCTCACCGACGCCCTCGAACGCCGGATCGACTTCACCTCCCCCGAAGGCAAGGACTACAAACTCCGTCCCGCCGAGGACCTGCCCACCATCGTGGTCCGCCCCCGCGGCTGGCACCTGCCCGAAAAGCACATGCTCATCAACGCGACACCCGTTGCCGGCGGCATCGTGGACTTCGGGCTGTACTTCTTCCACAACGCCCGCCGCCTCCTGGCCCAGGGCAAAGGCCCGTACTTCTACCTGCCCAAGATCGAAAACCGGCTCGAAGCACGGCTCTGGAACGACATCTTCATCCTTGCCCAGGACCTGCTGGGCATCCCGCAGGGCACCATCCGCGCCACCGTGCTGATCGAGACCATCACCGCCTCCTTCGAGATGGAAGAAATCCTCTTCGAACTCCGCGACCACGCCTCGGGCCTTAACGCCGGCCGCTGGGACTACATCTTCTCCCTCATCAAGAACTTCCGCACCCGCGGCCCCCGCTTCGTCCTGCCGGACCGCAGCCAGGTCACCATGACCCAACCGTTCATGCGCGCCTACACCGAACAGCTCGTGCGCGCCTGCCACAAACGCGGCGCCATGGCCATCGGCGGCATGGCCGCAGCCGTCCCCAACCGCAAGGACGAACAAGCCAACGCGACCGCGTTCGAGAAAGTCCGCGCAGACAAAACCCGGGAGGCCGGCGACGGCTTTGACGGTTCCTGGGTGGCGCACCCGGACCTGGTTCCGGTCTGCCGCGAAGTGTTCGACGGCGTCCTCGGCGACCGCCCGAATCAGCTGGACCGCCTCCGCGAGGACGTCACCCCCGACGACCGGGCATTGTTGGACATCGCCGCCACCACCGGGACCATCACCGAACAGGGCATCCGGAACAACATCGAAGTGGGCATCCGCTACATCGAATCCTGGCTCCGCGGCAACGGCGCCGTCGCCATCCACAACCTGATGGAGGACGCCGCCACCGCGGAGATCTCCCGCTCGCAACTGTGGCAGTGGATCTACTCCCACGCCATCACCGACCACGACGAAATCATCACCCACGACTGGGTGGAAAACATGCTCGACGAGGAATACACGAAACTCGAACGCTTCGAAGGCGACCGCTTCGCCGACGCCCGCGACATCTTCGACGAAGTCACCCTCGGCCCAGGGTTCCCTGCCTTCCTCACAGTTCCGGCGTACGCCCGGTACCTCGACGGATCCCAGGAACCGGAGACCCTGGCCGTCTGAAACTTCCGTCCGCCGGTCGGCGACGCCTTCGCAACAGGCACCCCGAGAGACGGGCCGCGGCCCGGCGGGCGGAAACTCAGCTCCATCGCCCACGTTCCCGCATGGATTTGTGTGGGGCGGGTCCGCAGGGTCCGGACCACCCTTCTTTTGTGGGTAAAGAGCACATTTCCAACGCAGCACATAGCAGAGAAAGCAAAGAGGTTTACTTATGTCCAACGCCCCCACCGCGACATCCTCCGACCAGGCACAGCAGGGCGATGCGTTTGAAAACCTGCTCCATGAGAACCGCCAGTTCGCGCCGTCGGCGGAGTTCGCTGCCGACGCCGTTGTCACCGCCGCTGATTATGCCGAGGCCGACGCCGGCCGCCCGGCGTTCTGGGCGAAGAAGGCCCGTGAACTGCTCACCTGGTCCAAAGACTTCGGCCAGGCGCTGGACTGGTCCAACCCGCCGTTCGCCAAGTGGTTTGTGGGCGGCGAAGTCAACGCCGCGTACAACGCCTTGGACCGGCACGTGGAGAACGGCCTCGGGGACCGGGTGGCCATCTACTTCGAGGGCGAACCCGGCGACACCCGCACCTACACCTACGCCCAGCTCACCGAAGAGGTCAAGAAGGCCGCGAACGCCTCTGAGTCCCTCGGCGTTGGCAAAGGTGACCGTGTGGCCGTCTATCTGCCCATGATCCCCGAAGCCGTCATCACGCTGTTGGCCTGCGCCCGTATCGGTGCCGTGCACTCGGTAGTGTTCGGTGGCTTCTCCGCGGACGCCCTGCGCTCCCGGATCGAGGACGCCGAAGCCAAGCTCGTGGTCACCGCGGACGGCACCTACCGCCGCGGCAAGCCCAGCGCGCTGAAGTCTGCCGTGGACGACGCTCTCTCCGTCAACGGGCACACGGTTCAGAACGTTGTGGTGGTCAAGCGCAACGGCCAGAACGTGGACTGGCACGAAGGCCGGGACCACTGGTGGGCCGATACCGTCGAAGCCGCTTCCCCGAAGCACAAGGCGGTGGGCCACGACTCCGAGCACCCGCTGTTCATCCTGTACACCTCCGGCACCACGGGCAAGCCCAAGGGCATCCTGCACACCACCGGCGGCTACCTCACCCAGGGCGCCTACACCCACAAGGCCGTCTTCGACCTGCACCCTGAGACGGATGTGTACTGGTGCACGGCCGACGTCGGCTGGGTCACCGGCCACACGTACGTCGCCTACGCCCCGCTCATCAACGGCGCCACCCAGGTCATGTACGAAGGAACCCCTGATTCGCCGCACCAGGGCCGCTGGTGGGAGATCATCGAGAAGTACAAGGTCTCCATCCTGTACACCGCGCCCACGGCCATCCGGACGTTTATGAAGTGGGGCCGGGACATCTCCGACAAGTACGATCTGTCCTCCCTCCGGGTTCTGGGTTCCGTGGGCGAATCCATCAACCCCGAGGCGTGGATGTGGTACCGGGACGTCATCGGCGGCAACAAGGCACCGATCGTGGACACCTGGTGGCAGACCGAGACCGGTGCCCAGATGATCGCCCCGCTGCCCGGCGTCACCGCCACGAAACCCGGCTCGGCGCAGGTCCCGCTGCCCGGCATCGCGGTGGACGTCGTCGATGAACAGGGCGAATCCGTGCCCAACGGCCACGGCGGCTTCCTGGTGATCCGTGAACCCTGGCCCGCCATGCTCCGCGGCATCTGGGGCGACCCCGAGCGGTTCAAGGAAACCTACTGGTCCCGCTTCGAAGGCATGTACTTCGCCGGCGACGGCGCCAAGAAGGACGAAGACGGCGACATCTGGCTCCTGGGCCGCGTGGACGACGTTATGAACATCTCCGGGCACCGGCTCTCCACCACCGAAATCGAATCCGCCCTGGTCAGCCACCCCTCCGTGGCCGAAGCCGCCGTTGTAGGCGCCGCCGACGAGACCACCGGCCAGGCCGTCGTCGCGTTCGTGATCCTCCGCGGCGACGCCGTCAACAATGGAGACGCCACCATCGCCGAACTCCGCAACCACGTCGGCAAGGAAATCGGGCCCATCGCCAAGCCAAAAACCATCCTAGTGGTCCCGGAACTGCCCAAAACCCGCTCCGGCAAGATCGTCCGCCGCCTCCTCAAGGACATCGCCGAAGGCCGCGACACGGGGGACGCCACCACCCTGGCCGACACCACCGTCATGACCCAGATCGCCCAATCACTGAAAAAATAGCCCCACCCAACCCTCAAAAACGCGTAGCTGAAGCCAGCCGCCCGGGCACGGACGGACTCCTCACCCACGCACAACGCCAGCAGGAATTGAACCCGGCCCTACTTAGGACGTACACAGAATGATTAACAGGCGCGTTGCAATCCCAGGGATGCGCCGCACGGATGAATGGGAATCCCTGGCCGGAAGGGTGGTGGACGTTCATCTCGACAATGACCTTCACCGACGGGGCATGGTCGAAGATGTCATGCCCGACTCATCCGGTCTCTGGATAGCAGCTCAAGGCTCTTGCTCCCGCGAATTTGTCGATAAGGCGAGTGGTTACACGGTTTGGACGGACCCGTGGACACTGCTTTAGCCCATGCGGCTACTTCGGTGATTGGACCTAAATAGCATCAGATTCCCGGACAGACCCGAGAATCATCCGTAGGCAGTTCCGTTCGCCTGCGGGTGCGCATATGCTCGGCACACAGCCACCGCTAATGGGAGCTGCAGACTAGGAACAACCAAGGGATTCACCTTCGAAGGAGAATGATCATGGATGCGGAAGCCAAGGTTCTTGTCGGTGTGGACGGTTCGGAATCGTCCATCCAGGCGCTCCGTCTGGGGGCACAGCTGGCGCCGGCCCTGAACGCCACCATTGTCGCTATTGCCTGTTGGGATTTTCCGGAGATTTACGCCGGATATGTTCCGCCCGATTTCGCCCGGTTTGAAGCGGCTGCGGCGAAGACTCTTGCGGACGCCTTGGAAAAGGCGTTCGGTGAGGAGACTCCGGAAAGACTGACCTCGCAACTGGTCCGGGGACCGGCTGCGGCGAAGCTCGTGGAAGCGGCGGCCGGCACTTCATTGCTGGTGGTTGGACGCCGGGGCCATGGGGGTTTCCTTGGCATGCACCTCGGCTCCGTGAGCTCTGCGTGTGTTGCCCACGCGGACTGCCCCGTCTTGGTGCTGCATGCCGAAAGCAGCCACCGCTCCCATCATCTATGGAAGGGCTCCAAGGCGAAAGGGCAGACCCCCGGAAAAGCCGGGATTCCGCCTCTCAAGCCGTAAGACACGGCTTCTCACAGGAACCGGGTCCCTCTCATTTCGCCGATCCGTCCACTCGGTTGCCGGATTGGTCGAACTCGTGGCCTTCGATTTCGTGGCGGATTTCGGCGGCGATGGGGTCCAGTTTCCGGTTGGAGTAGCTGACATACCAGCCCGTAATGGCGAAGGTGGAAACAAACTGAAGAAGGCCCATGATGAGCCCGATGTTGATGTTTCCCCAGACCTTGATGGACATGAATCCGGCGGCATAATCAGCCAGCAGGACGTATGCGAAATACCAGAGCAGGAATGCAATGGCCATGGGAAAGACAAAGCTACGGTGGCGTTTGCGAAGTTCCTGGAACCGCTTGGTCGACTGGACTTTCTTAAAGTCCACGGGGTCCGCTGCTTCCGGAGTTTCGGCTTCGTTACCCATCGTTCCTCCTCATTGAGACTTACAGTCCACACCGGCTGAACAGACGTCCGGCCAATGTGACTGCTCTCACTGTGGCGCGTGGCGGCCGCCGTTCCCATTGTCTCGCATAGCCCCGATTTAGTCTCGCCCTACTGCGACATCAGCCGAATTGAGGCGCACAGAAAAGGAATTATCTCGGAGATCATCGCGCCAACCCAGCCGTTCCAAAGCCACAATCACCTTCTTTGATACTGAGTATCAGTTGACTTGACACTCAGTTTCACTGTAGAACGGTGACATGGTTCCTGACAATGTCGTAGAAACTGGCTCACTCACGGGCGCTGCCGTCGACGCCTGCAAGTCACCCGGAAAATCGGCGCAGACGTATGCCGCGGCCCTACTGGACACTCAACGGCAGCGGCCGGCGGGCGCACCCAGCGCCGATCCGCGCCCAGTCCGAAGCGTTGGCGTAATCGGGGCCGGGCTCATGGCGAGCCAGCTTGCCCTTGTTCTTGCCAAACAGCTCGGCGTTCCGGTCCTGATCACGGATCTTTCCCAGGCAAAGGTGGATGGCGCGCTTGGCTGGATCGCCGGGCACTTGGAGAAGCTGGTAAGCCGGGGGCAACTCAGCGAAACGGCGGCCCGCGACCTGGGAAGTCTTGTCCGCGGCACCGTGGATAAGCGCGAGTACCGGGACTGCGATGTGGTCATCGAGGCGGTGTTCGAGGAGTTGGCCGTCAAACGCGCCGTCTTCGCGGAGATCGAGCCCCTGCTGCGCACTGATGCGCTGCTCCTGACGAATACGTCGTCCCTTTCCGTGACGGCGATGGGTCACGGCCTGGCCCATCCGGAACGCCTGGTGGGACTGCATTTCTTCAATCCGGTGGCTATGCTGCCGCTCGTGGAAATCATCAGCACTGAAAGCAACGACGACGTCAGCGTCGCCACCGCTTGTTCGCTTGCCCGGCTTCTGGGCAAGACTGCGGTCCTGGTAACGGACACGCCGGGCTTTGTCGTGAACCGGATCCTGACCCGGCTGTTCTGCGAACTGCTGCAGGTCATTGATGACGGGACGGATATCGAACTGGCGGACCATGCCCTGGACCCGCACGGGCTACCCATGACCCCGCTGACGCTGCTGGGTTTCATCGGACCCGCGGTCCAGTTGCACATCTGCGAGACCATGCACGCCGCCTACCCTGACCGGTTTTATGTCAGCACCAGCCTCGCAGCCATTGCGGATGCTAGGCTGCGCGGCTACCTCACTAAGTCCGGCACGGTGCTTCCCGAGGCGGCCGTCCTGCTGCCGGCTGCCGAAGCCGGAGGTTCACCGGACGCGGCGGCCATCAGGGCAGGGATACTTGACGCCCTGGCCGAGGAGGTGGGCCTGATGCTCGCCGAAAAGGTGGTGGCCGGTCCGGCGGAAGTGGATTTGTGCATGCTGCTCGGCGCCAACTTCCCCCAGCATCAGGGAGGCCTCACCCCGCTGCTAGACCAAAGCGGCGCCTCCCGGCGTGTGTGGGGTAGGGATTTCCACCCCGGGTCCGGCTTCGCCGGATAGCCAGGGCCGCACGGCCCGCCTCAAACAAGCGCCGCCACCTCCGCGTCATTCTTCAATTCCTCTCCAAAAAAGGATGCAAACCCATGCCCGACTATGACGTCGCTGAACCGCTGGACACGGACTACTACTCCGTCTTCGCCAACATTTCCGCACCCGACCGCGAAGCATGGAGGCGTGCCCGGGATTTCACCGCGGAGGCCCTGCCGCAGATGAACGACTACTGGGAACGGGCCGAGTTCCCCGCCCACCTGGCCAAGCGGATGGGCACCATGAACCTCCTGGCCGATGGCATTGACGTACAGGGCCTGGAGCCCATGTCCGCACTGGCCGCCGGCCTGGTCAACATGGAGGTCTCCCGCGGGGACGGTTCGCTGGGCACGGTCATCGCAGTCCAGGGCGGCCTGGTACTGCGGACGATTGCCCTTTTTGGCTCCGACACCCAGCGCAGGAACTGGCTCGGTCCGCTGGCCCGCGGCGAAAAGCTCGGCGCCTTCGCCCTGACGGAACCGGACCACGGCTCCGATTCCGTGGCATTGGAAACCACCGCCTCGCTCGACGGGGAGGACTACGTCCTCAATGGCGAGAAGAAGTGGATCGGCAACGGCTCCGTAGGCGATGTCACGGTGGTCTGGGCACGCGATGACGACGGCGATGTCCGCGGTTTCCTGGTGGAACAGAACCGGGAAGGTTACGAGGCCGAAACCATCACCGGAAAGGCCTCGCTACGCGCAATCCACCAGGCCCGGATCCAGCTCAACAACGTCCGCATTCCAAAGGCCAATCTTCTCCCCGGTGCCCGCACATTCAAAGACACGTCCGAAATCCTTGTTGCCACGCGCCTGGGGGTGGCTTGGTCCGCCCTCGGCCACGCCACCGCCGTCTACGAAGCCGCATTGAACTACGCCACGCAGCGGACACAGTTCGGCAAGCCGCTGGCAAAGTTCCAACTTGTCCAGGAGCGACTGGCGTACATGCTCTCGGAGCTGACCAGCATGCAGCTGCACTGTTTCCACCTGGCGGGGCTTGATGCGGCCGGCGAGATGCGCCCCACCCAGGCCTCGATGGCGAAGTACCACAACACCCGCAAGGCCCGCGAGCTGGCATCCATTGCCCGCGACATGTTGGGCGGCAATGGCATCCTGCTGGAAAACCACGTGATCCGGCACCTTCTCGACATCGAATCCATCCATACCTACGAAGGCACGCAAAGCATTCAGACCCTATTGATCGGCCGCGATGTCACCGGACAAAGCGCCTTCGCCTAAGGATTCGCCATGACCACAATTGAGCTTCCCAATGAAACCCCGCTGAGCCCCCTGCGGTTCCTGCAGCGCTCCGCCGAGGTGTTCGGACAGAAGACGGCGATCATCCACGGTGACCGCTCCTATACATATCGGGACTTCGCCGCCGAAGCCCAGGGGCTGGCCAAAGCGATCAAGAGCAGGATCCAGCCCGGCGACCGGGTGGCCTTCCTGTGTCCTAATGTGCCGGAACTCCTGATTGCCCATTACGCCGTCCCCCTGGCCGGGGGCGTTCTGGTGGCCCTGAACTCGCGGATGTCCGCCCGGGAACTCCAATACATCCTGGAGCATTCCGAAGCCAGGCTGCTGTTTGCCGATTCGGAACTGCTGGCCACAGTGGCGGGAATGGATCTGGGCCTGACACAGCTGGCTGAGGTGATCGAAGTGCCTGACAGCACCATCCCGTATCCGGAGGTCCCGGCAGGCATGGGTACGACGCAGTACCCGGACTTCCTCGCCGCGTCCAGACACCAGGACGCAGATCTTCCGTGGAGCGTAGAGGACGAACGCGCCCCGATCACGCTGAACTACACCTCCGGCACCACGGGCAAGCCCAAGGGCGTGCTGTATTCGCATCGCGGTGCCTACCTGAACTCGCTCGGGGAAACCTTCCACAATCACTTCACCGGCGACACGCGCTACCTCTGGACCCTTCCGATGTTCCACTGCAACGGTTGGTGCACCACTTGGGCCGTGACGGCGGCCGCAGGCGTCCACATCTGCCTGCGGGCAGTACGCGCCGACGCCGTCTGGGACGCCATCGACACTCTCGGAGTCACCAACCTCTGCGGCGCCCCCACGGTGTGCAGCATTATTGCCGGCGCACCCCAGGCTCACGAGCTGAAGGTGCCGCTGCGTATCACGACGGCGGGCGCGCCGCCGTCGCCCGCGATCATCACGTCACTGGAGTCAATCGGGATCAGCGTGGTCCACGTTTATGGGTTGACCGAGGTGTACGGCCCGTACACGATCTGTGAGCATCAAACCGAGTGGGATGATCTTTCCGCCCAGGACAGGGCCGTCAAGATCTCCCGCCAAGGGGTGGGGATGCTGCAGGCCGAGACGGCGCGCATCGTGGACCTGGACATGCTCGATGTCCCGGCCGACGGCGCAACGCTGGGCGAAATCGTGCTGCGTGGCAACAACGTGATGCTCGGTTACTTCAAGGATCCCGAGGCCACGGCCGATGCCTTCCGCGGCGGCTGGTTCCATACCGGCGACCTCGGCGTGATGCATCCCGACGGCTACATCCAGCTCAAGGACCGGGCCAAGGACATCATCATCTCCGGCGGAGAAAACATCTCCACTATCGAGGTGGAGCAAGCCATTATGAGCCACCCGGCGGTGCTGAACGTGGCCGTGATCGGCGTCGCGCACGAGAAATGGGGCGAACGCCCGGTGGCCTTTGTCATCCGCAACAGCTCCAGCTCGGTCACGGCCGAGGAAATCCGCTCGCACGTCAAGGGCCTGCTCTCAGGATTCAAGGTTCCGGACAGGATCCTTTTCCCCGAAGAGCTCCCCCACAACTCCACCGGCAAGGTCCTAAAGTCGCGGCTACGCGCCCTGGACCTCAGCGCCCCAGCCCTCAGCAAGGAACCCACCAAATGAGCAGCCAGGACATAGTTGTTGTGGGCGCGGCCCGCACCCCTCAGGGAAAACTGATGGGCCACCTGGCTTCACGGAGCGCTGTACAGCTTGGCGCCGCGGCCATCGTCGCGGCTCTGGAACGCTCCGGGGTTGGGCCGGCCGCTGTCGATGCGGTCATCGTGGGCCAGGTCCTGACGGCCGGCGCCGGCCAGAACCCCGCGCGCCAAAGCGCCGTCGCGGCAGGAATACCGCTCAGCGCCCCCGCCGTCACCGTCAACAAGGTCTGCCTCTCCGGGCTGAGTGCCATCATCCAGGGCGTCAGGATGCTCAAACTGGGCGAGGCGGATGTGGTGGTCGCGGGCGGCCAGGAATCCATGAGCCAGGCGCCGCACCTGCTCACCGGCTCGCGCGCCGGCTACCTCTACGGCGGCATCACGGCCGTGGACTCGGCCGGCCACGATGGGCTCACGGATGCCTTTGACCACGAGCTCATGGGCATTGGCACGGACCGCGCCAACGCGGACCTTCAGCTCTCCCGCGAGGTGCAGGACACTATCGCGGCGCTGTCCCACCAGCGGGCGGCCTCGGCCCGGGACGGGGGAAGATTCAGCGCCGAAATCACCCCTGTCTCGGTGCCGCAGAAGCGCGGCGCGCCCGTGCTGGTAAGCGATGACGAGGGCGTACGCCCGCAATCCACGCAGGAGGTGCTGGCCGGGCTGAAGCCGGCCTTCACCGCGGAGGGAACAGTCACCGCCGGAAATGCTTCGCCGCTGAGCGACGGCGCCGCCGCCGTCGTGCTGGTGACCCGCGCCTACGCCGATGCCCACGGGCTCGAGGTGCTGGCCGTCGTCGGGCCCGCCGGGCAGATCGCCGGGCCGGACACCACACTGCCGGACAAGCCGGCACAGGCAATCACCGCGGCCCTGGCCCGCGCCGGCTGGACGGCCGGGGACCTTGACTTCGTGGAGATCAACGAGGCCTTCGCCTCGGTAGTGGCGCACTCCGCAGCGGCCCTGGGCCTCGGTTTGGACAAGGTGAACGTCAACGGCGGTGCCATCGCCATCGGACATCCGATCGGCGCCTCCGGAGCGCGGCTGGTGGTCTCGGCCGTCCATGAGCTGATGCGGCGCGGCACCGGCAAATCCGCCGTCGCGCTTTGTGGCGGCGGCGGACAGGGTGACGCGCTGCTACTGTACCGGGATGGCATCAGTGGCTAATTTCCGTTCCAGCGTGGCCGAGGCCGCGCTGGATCTGTTCACCGACAATGGCTACGACCCGACCAGCGTGGACGATATTGCCCTCGCTGCCGGAATCTCCCGCAGCACCTTCTTCCGTCAGTTCCGCGCCAAGGAAGACGTGATCTTTGCGGACCACGAAGCCCTGCTCGCTGAGCTGACGGTCTACTTGGCAGCCAGCCATCCCGATCCGTGGGAGGCTGTGTGCCAGGCCGCAGAGCTGGTCTTCGTGAAATTTTCCGAACGCCGGAAGCTGTCCCAAAAGCGCTACCACGTGGTGCAGGCGGTGCCCGCGCTGCGGGACCGGGAAACAATCATGGTCTCCCGCTATGAACGGCTTTTCTCGGACTACCTTCGCCAGGCACTGCCGGGCATATCAACGCTTGATGCAATCCGGTTCGCCGCAGCTGTCACCTCAACCCATAACTATGTGCTGCGCGAAATGATGCTGGACTCCTCCCGCGGTTCCCTCCAGAACCTGGAACACGAGCTGTTGGCGGTGCGCCGTATGTTCGGGGTACTGCCGCAGGGCGACCCCGCATCCGTCCCGGCCGGGGACGACCTGGTTGTTGCCGTTTTTCCCCGCTCGACACCCACTGCTGAGCTGGCGCGTCGCATCCAGGACAAGCTCGACGGCCGCTCCGTCTAGCCCGCTGCGTCCAGCTGCACGTCCAAGCTGCTGGAGTCCAACTGCTCCATCTAACCGGGGAAGGGCCCTATGACAGGGCATGACAACGACGTCTACCGTCCGAGCGACCGGGACCTGCTGAAGCGGGCAATCCGGGAAACCGCAGCCCGGACTGGCTCAGCCGTGTTTTTCGCCGGCCTCGTGAACCGCACCGAGCTCACCATCACCGAGTTCTTCGGGACTACGACGCACGGTCTGAAGAACCTCAGCGTGCAGCCCGGAGAGGGGGTGGGCGGGCGGGCCCTGTCCCAGGCGCGCACCGTCGGGGTGGCCGATTACTTTGACTCCGACAGCATCACCCATCATCATGACGACGCCGTACGCATCGAGGGGCTGCGGACCATGGTGGCGCTCCCCATCCTCGTGGACGGCCGTGCCCGGTGTGTGCTCTACGCGGCAACGCGGGAGCGCACATCGATCGGCGAGTGCGTGGTGACCGAACTCAGCGCCGGCGCCTCGAGGATCTCGCGGGAACTGGCCATTCGGGACGAGGTGGACCACCGGGTCGCGATTCTCCGGGTCGTCCAAAGCCTGGCCGCGGAGCCACCGGAACGGGACCTCATCGAGACCGTCCGGCTTGCGCATGCCGAGCTCCTCTCGGTGGCCAGCACCACGACTGATCCCGAACTCGCCAAGCGCATCCTCGCCGTGACCGCACGGCTCGAGGGCTCCGACGCGGCGCCGACCGGCGTCCCGCACCTCACCCGACGGGAGACGGATGTGCTCGCCCAAGTGGCGCTCGGCTGTTCCTATGCCGAAACCGGCAACCGGCTCTCGCTCAAGGCAGTCACCGTGAAGAGCTACATGCAGTCGATCATGGCGAAACTGGACGTGCACAGCCGCGCGGAGGCCGTGGTGGCCGCGCGCAGGCTCCGCCTTTTGCCCTGACCTGTGGCGCGAAAACACCTCCATCGGGAGGTGGTGGCGAACGCACGGCGCTGGCACGATGACATCTTCGCGTCGAAACGAACCTCGTTTCGACGACCGATGTCAAAGGAGATATCGCATGCTCGAAAGCCTCGCACCGGTTGCGAACCGGTCCGGTCCGCGCCCCACCTCGATGGCCAGGGTCGCCGTCGCCAGCTCGATGGGCAGCATCATCGAGTTCTATGACTTCCTCATCTACGGTACGGCTGCGGCCCTCGTCTTCCCCCCGGTCTTCTTCCCGGCGCTCGGCCCGGCCGCCGGCACTCTCGCCTCATTCGGAACCTTTGCCGTGGCCTTCGTCTCGCGCCCCCTTGGTGCCGTCCTGTTCGGCCACTTCGGTGACAGGCTGGGGCGCAAGAAAACGCTCGTCAGCACACTGCTCATCATGGGCATCGCGACCGTCACCATCGGGCTGCTGCCCGACGCCAGCGTCATCGGGATCGCCGCGCCGATCATCCTCGTTGTTCTCCGCTTTCTTCAGGGATTCGCTGTCGGCGGCGAATGGGCCGGCGCGGCACTGATGGCCGCCGAGTACGCCCCGCCCAAACACCGGGGCCTCTTCGCAGCCTTCCCCCAGCTGGGCCCGTCGATTGGCTTCGCCCTCGCGAGTGCAACCTTCCTCATCATCAATCTGTCACTCGGCGACAAGTCGGAGGCATTCCTCACGTTCGGCTGGCGCATTCCGTTCATCGGAAGTGCCGTGCTCGTCATGATCGGTCTCTACATCCGCCTCAAGATCGAAGAGACTCCGGTCTTCAAGGAGGCCAGCGACTCGAGCGCCGTCCCGGTTGGGCATCGCAAGCTGCCCGTGTGGGAGTCGGTGCGAAACCAGCCACGCCAGATCCTCTTGGGCGGCGCCTCCACCATGATGCTCTTCGCCTTCTTCTACATCGGCACAGCCTTTCTCAGCAGCTATGGCACAAGTGCCGAGGGTCTTGGCCACAGCCGGCCCACCATCCTCTCGCTGGGAATCGTCGGCGCGATGTTCTTCGCAGCCGGAACTATTGGCAGCGCAATGCTCTCCGACCGGATCGGCCGCCGAGCCGTGATCGTCGGCTCGTGCGTCGTGGCGATCCCCTGGTCGCTCCTGCTCTTCCCGATCCTCGATATCGGCACCACCTGGTCGTTTGCAGTCGGGCTGTCCGGCACGCTGCTCATCGTCGCCGGAATCTACGGTCCGGTGGGCGCCTTCCTGCCGGAGCTCTTCGCCACCCGCTACCGCTACACAGGTGCCGGAATGGCCTACAATCTCGGAGCGCTGGTCGGCGGTGGCGTCACGCCACTGGTGGCGGCGTCGCTCGGCGCCAGCCTGGGGAGTCCGGCCATCGGGCTGCTTCTGGCCGGAGTGAGCCTGGTGAGCCTCTTCGCCACCTTCGGCCTCCCGGAGACCCGTGGCATCGACCTCGCAACCTCCGGGAACACAGCCGCACGGTGACCGCACAGCCGGCGACCGGGTCGACGTCGGCGGTCGCGGTCTCGTCGTCGGCGCTGGCATCTACGAGGGCCCGGTAGCCGGCCAGCTTCGTCTCCCGCGAATCGATTCGGACCCGCTTGTGCGCACGTCAAGTTCTTGAGACAGTTTCGTCGTTGTATTTCGGTTACGCGCCAGGGATTCCTGATCGAGGGTCTGGTGGGCGGTGAGGGCTGCCGCCCGGGGGGTCGGTGGCCTGCTCTGGCGTTGGGCCGTTTTCGGTTGTACCAGGACCTGCCAGGGCAGGAACGGCGGACTTCACTGAAACGCTCGAGCTCATCGTCGTCTTCACCAAGAGCTTTCACACCGAGGCTGCTGTCGCTTCCGTTCGGCATCTGATTTCCGGGACAACGTTCGGCCTGACGCTCCAAAAGGGCCTTGGAAATGCCGACATCCTGGCGCGGGCCTTCACGCCTCAGCGCACCTTGGCCGGAATTACTGACTTTCCCGCTGATCTTGAACAGCCGGGCCGCATCATCACTGGACCCGGCGGCAAGGTGCGGGTAGGCACCTGGACCGGCGCCCAAGAGCCGTTCCTCCAAAGGCTAGTGGATATCCTGAACAAGGCAGGACTGAATGCCTCCGCCGAGGAAACTATCCAGGAACCCATCTGGGAAAAGCTTGCCTTCAACGCCGCCCTGAACACCCTAGGCGCCGTCACAGGACAAACCGTAGGCCAAATTGGAGCAAGCACCCCGGCCCGCGAACTCGTGGCCCGCGTCGTCGATGAGACAACTTCCGTGGCAAAAACCCAAGGTGTCCACCTGTCTGCGGACCGAATCGATGCGGCTCTTGAGAATGCCTACACGAACGCCGGTGAGCACAAGACCTCAATGCTCCAGGATCGGGAGGCGCGGCGCCGCACGGAAGCTGACTACATTGGCGGGGCAATTGTTCGTCGGCGAGCAGTCAGGCGTTTCTGCTCCCGTGCTCAACGCACTGACCACACTCGCGGCCGCGCCGATCCGGTAGCACAATCCGCGGCCCGCTGCCGGCGGTTGACCCCACCGGAAACGAGCTGAAGATGGGCCCGCAGGAGACGGCGCTTACCAGGACGGCAGTACGGGCAGAGGGCCGTCAGCCTCTACGTTGTCAGTGACACCGCGGGCCAGCCATTCGAGCAATCCCTCGCGGTCGGACGAGACGCGCAGGGCGCCGTCGCCGATCACCCACTCGTCGCGTTCCTCCGTCACGAGCGTCATCCCCGGTGCCCCTTGGGCGCGCATGGTGCGCACGGCGGCTTCCAAGGCGTTGAGTACCGAGTCCGGGTCGGCTTCCTCTATGGTCCAGGCGGTGTCGAGGTCGTGATGGTGCACCACGACCTCGGCGATACGCAACGCCACAATGGACGTTGCGGGAATCTGCTTGCCGTGCAAATGCACCTCCTCGACGGCGATCTCCCCGCCCAGCCGAAGGGCCTGTTCGGCGAAATAGGTGGAGGACTGGCGGACTTTGCCCAGCAGTTCCTGGCGGGGCAGACTTGCCAGCTCGGCTATCTCCCGGGCGCGGGCCTCCTGCGAGGCATAAAGTTCTTGCTCTTCGCCGGAGGTTGCCCAGTCAATGAGCTTGACCAAGGCCTTGCCGTTTGAGGCGATGTGGGCGATGACATCTGCCCGGGTCCAATCCCTGCACAAGGACGGAGCGGCCATTTCGTCGTCGGACAGAGACTCTACGGTGGCCATGAACATGTCGGTCTCCCGGCCGAGGCGAGACAGGTCCGAGTGCAGGTGTGCGGGATTGATCATGAATTCACCTTATCCATTGGCTTGGATGCCGGCTGGCAATCCGGGCCGCTAATTCATACTGAAATCGTACCGATCCATACGGTTCGTGATGGCTGGTGGCTGATGGCGGCACGATGGAAACGGAAGTGCCCCGCCGATGCACGCATAAGCGTAAATCGGCGGGGCAACCGGCATTAGAGGCGCTTGACTCCGACCGTGTTGTCGGTGGTGAATTCAGCAATGGCCCAGTCGCCGTAGAACCGGCCCAGTCCGGAGTTACCTTCGCCGCCGAAAGGTACGTGCGATTCGTCGTGGACCGGCATCTCATTGATATGCGTCATGCCGGCCCTGATGCCGAGGCCGAACTGCACGCCGCGATCGAGGTCCTGGGTGAACACGGAACTGGAAAGTCCGAAGTCGGTGGCGTTGGCCAAGCCAATTCCAGTGCGTGGGCTTCGTCGTTGGCGTTGATGATGCCCACCAAAGGTCTCACGCATCCGCACTGTAGGCGCATTCCTTTACCGGCACTAGCTGCTACTTTTTCCAAGATACGCCTAGCCGCTTCTGATTGATATCTGAAAAGTATGGATCGCACCCCGGCCCAACCCCGGGTATTTACCTCATATGGCGGGCGTCACACCTCTGCGACACTGGACCAAGCCAAGGGACACAGGTTCACCCCCACGGCACTCCATCCATGCTCCGTCAGAGAGGACAGGCATATGGCTACGCTCCACACCGTCATCGCCGAAGACCCGCGCAAAGAGGCGCGCACCGCAAACTGGGTGGCCTTCGTCATCTGCACCGCACTTTTATTCGATGGCTACGACCTTGTCGTATACGGCACCGTCCTGCCGGGACTGCTCGCCGACCCAAGCCAGATTGGCGCCTTCGATGCCGCTGCTGCTGGCCTCTTGGGCTCGTGGGCGCTGGTTGGTGTGCTGGTCGGATCATTGATCTGCGGCGCGGTCGGCGACTTCTTCGGCCGCCGCCGACTCATGCTCCTGGGTATCGCCTGGTTCTCGGTGGGGATGTTCGTCACTGCGCTGACCACAACCGTGATGTCCTTCGGGGCTATGCGTTTCATCACCGGGGTGGGTCTCGGCGTCGTCATCGCCACCGCAGGCGCCACCATGGCAGAGTTCGCGCCAGCCGGCCGGCGACAGTTCTACAACGCGATCGTCTACTCTGGTGTCCCCGCTGGCGGCGTGTTCGCCTCCGTCATGGGCATTCTGCTCCTCAATAACATTGGATGGCGCGGACTGTTCATGATCGGCGCCCTTCCCCTCGTCCTACTCCTGCCCATCGCCTGGTTCAAGCTGCCGGAGTCCCCCCGATGGCTGCTGGCCCGCGGCCGCGAGGATGAGGCCCTGGCTGCTTCGCAGCGGACCGGCGTTCCGCTCATTGAAGAACAGGTCATTCGGCAGATTGGCGCAGCCCCACAGACGACTGGCTTCGCGGCCGTGTTTTCCAAACAATTCGCAGTGGCTTCCGTACTTCTGGGCTTAATGTCCTTCTCCGGCCTGCTGCTGACCTACGGCTTGAACACGTGGCTGCCGAAAATCATGGAGGGATACGGCTACGGGCGGACATACGCCCTATTCTTCCCCCTGGCGTTGAACCTCGGCGCCGTGGCGGGAGGTTTGCTTCTCTCGCGCTACGCCGACAAGGCCGGTCCCCAGCGGGTCATAGCCAGCACCTTCGTGCTGGCCACGATCACCCTGGTGCTGATGACGTTCGGCTTCCCCCTGCCGATGTTGTTCCTGTGCATCGCCATCGCCGGAGTGGGCACCCTCGGCACCCAGGTGCTGGTTTACGGTTTCCAGTCCAACTACTTCACCACCAACGCCCGGGCAGCCGGTGTGGCCTGGTGTGCCAGCGTGGGCCGCCTGGGCGGCATTCTCGGACCAATCATCGGCGGCTGGCTGGCAGCGGCGGGAATCGGCGGAGCCACCGCTTTCTACATCTACGGCGGCGTCGCCCTGCTGGGTGCAATTGTCACGGTCTTGGTCCCCCGTCAGCGCAAGCTGGAAGAAGCCGAGCACAGGGCCGAGGAAATCGTTGAACACTCCGTGGAAGAGGACCTCAGCATCGCCACTCCCCCGGCGCGCCTTTGACCCAGCGCATCCGGCCGCTGCCTTGAATGAGCCGGGATCTAGTGAGAGGGTGCCCAGGCCAGACCTGGGCACCCGGCCCGCCGCAGTCGGCCAGTAAGCCGAGCCAAGCCAAGCCATTATGTCTGACGCAGACAAGAGTGGTGGGCTTTATACTTGATTTCTGAATCAATGCGGTTTTGGCGCCTGACCGGAGGCGCCACACGGAGGGACGGCACAACCAATGGAGATCAGGCAGCTGAACTACTTTATTGCCGTTGCCGAGGAGCGCCATTTCGGCCGTGCCGCCAAACGCCTGCATATGGCCCAGCCACCTTTGTCCCAGCAAATCCGGCAGCTGGAAGAGCAACTGGGTGTGCGCCTGCTGAACCGCACCACGCGCAGGGTGGAACTCACAGCCGCCGGGCAGGCGCTGCTGGACCGGGGCCGGCAGATCGTCAATGCGGTCGGAACACTCCGGGCTGACGTGTATCAGGTCGGGCAAGGCGCATCCGGTGTTCTGCGCGTGGGCTTCTCCGGCTCAGCAACCTACGGTGTGATGCCACCGATCGTTCGACTTGCCAAGCAGGTACTCCCCGGGCTGTTGCTGAATCTGCATGGCGAGATGCTCACCCCGGCCATGGAGGCCGGCCTGCGGGATGGCACCTTGGATGCGGCCCTGTTGCGGCCGCCCATCGCCTCCCAGGACATCGATTACCGCATCGTGACGCGCGAGGCGCTCATCGTGGCGTTACCGTCCTTCAGCGCCCTGGCTATGGACCGGCCGGTGGCCGTGCACGAACTCCAGGACCAGGAATTTATCTCCTACCCGCCGGAGTCGGTGCTTTACCGGACCACCGCAGGTCTTTGCCGCGAGGCAGGCTTCCAGCCACGCATCTCCCAAATCATCAGTGAGACGTCCACGATGCTCTCATTCGTGGCTGCCGGTAGTGGCGTTGCCATCCTTCCTGCGAGCGTCCGTGCCCTGCAGCTTGAGGGCGTCGTCTACCGCGATATCGAACAGGCCCCCGAGGTGGAGCTTGCCGTGGCGTGGCGGCGTGAGGACCGGTCATCACTGCTCCAAAGCTTCCTGGATGTCGTGGGCACCGCGACCAAAGACCTGCCCAACCGCACTCCCAGTCCTCCAGGATCCTGATACGGGGACGGACCGGTCCGATGCCAGATGGCCCGCGCTTCAGTCCGTGGGGCGGAAACGTGCGGCCAGTTCGCTGCGGGAGCGAATCCCGAACTTCCCATAGATGCGGGTCAGGTGGTACTGGACAGTCTTGTCGGCCAGGAACAGTGCACGGGCAGCCTCTTTGTTGGTAGCCCCTGCCGCCACGAGTTCCGCCACTGACTGCTCCTGGGCCGTGAGCTGGACCTGCGGTCCAGTCACGGCAACGAGCACGGCGTCAGATGGATCGGGCATGTTGCCCACGTCAAGGCCGGTCGCCTTCAGCTCCCGATCGCATCTGGCGACGTACGTCGCAGCACCCAGGGAATCATAAAGGTCCCTGGCTACGCGCAGCACGGAAGACGCCAAGCGCCTCTTTCCGGCACGTCGCATGCTTTGCCCGAAGGCAAAGCTCACCCGGGCCCGCAAATATGGCCGGTTGAGCCCCCGCAGATGCCCCAGCGCCGTCTCGAAATGCTCCCGGGCTATGTCTGGATCCCCCTGCGCGGCAACGAGCCGGCCCCGCGCCCACGCCATTCTTGCCAGATCTGACGGCACGGCCCGCTCCCGCGGCACCTGCTCGAAGGCGGTAAGGAAAGCATCGGCCGTATCCAACTGGTCGGTCATGACCAAGGCGTTGACGTAAGAGTCCTGCCACGGCCAAAACGACACCCTGTTCTCTGTCCAGGGGTCCAACTCCGTCAGCGGCTGCAGCACAGCCAATGCGCTTTCGTAGTCCGCCCGTGCCTCATGGAAGCGTGCCCGGGCCAGGCTGGCAGGAACTTGCATGGCGCGATAGGTGCCCGGCTGCACCGCCGCTTGGGAGACGTAGTACCGTGCACGGTCCCAATCCCCACGCATGGACCACAGTTCGGCGGCGGTCCAATACAGCAAGGGGCGGATCAGCGGCATCCGGGAGGTCTCGAGCCGCACCGAGGCGCGTGCAACCGTGGCTGCGGCCGCGTCCCAGTTGCCGAGCACAAGTTGGGTGCGGGCCAACCACGCCTCTGCCCACAGCGAGATCCGCAACGAGCCACCGCGGAACTCAGTCGGGGCGGCGGCTTCGAAATTTACAAGCGCTGTCTCTGCGTCATCCAGCCGCAGGGCCAGCCATCCGGCTCCCATCTGCACGCGTTGCTTTTGCGCGTTTTCGGAAGCGTGTTCGAAAGCCTGCCGATAGGAGGCCTCGGCTTCAGCCAGCCTGCCTTGGGCGTAAAGTCCCAGCCCATAAATGGCTTCGGATTCGATGTGTGCGGGGGTACCCGCCGTTGTCAGTGACATGGCTTGCTCCGCCCAACGGGTGATGACAGGGCCATCCCAGGAGGCCACCCCGTGCAGGACCAGGCGTTGGGCCACTTGGGCGGCGGCGGTGGGGTCCTGTTGCGGGTTGCTTGTCCGCCAGGCCATTTCCAATTGGGTTTGGGCGCTGTGGTTCTGTCCAGACGCAGTGGAGAGGTAGCCAAGAACGGAGGAACGCAGTGGCGAGGGTGCCATGGCGTCGACTGCGGCGGCCCACATTTGGGCCTGGGCAATGTTGCCGGACCCCACGAGGGCATCTACTGCTCTCAGCTGGCGATCGTTGCCGACCCGGATGTCACCGGAGAGCCTGGACGCGGAAAAAAGCGCGGTCGAGACATCGTGCCAGGCACCTACGAGGGCCTGTTGCCGGGCGTACTCCTCAAGCGCCGAGGCCAAGGCCTCGTCTGGTCCCGGGGTAGCCGACACCCGGTGACCCAGGCGGTCGCCCTCATTCTGCACCGAGTCCGCAGCCCTGCGGTGCAGGCGCATGCGCTGGCTGGGTGCAATTTGCTCGTAGACGGACTCGGTCGTTCCCGCTTCGAAGAATTTCACCAGCGAGTGGGCCTGGTCCACTGACAAGCCCAGCAGTCCGGCTCTGTGGCCCTCGTCGAGGGCATCCATCACGTATTCGACCCCGCTGACACGGGCAACCTCAGCCACCCCGGCATTGCGGCCGAGCACGGAAGTGGCCTCAGCCACAGCTACCAGGTCGGGGGACGCGGCAGCGAGGAGGCTACGCACCTGGGCCCGCACGCGTGAACTCGGAGGCAAGGACGAGAACCATGTCTGCCAGGTTTCCGGTGGAAGCTCGCCCAGAAGTTCGACAACCGGCTGCGGCCATCCCCCGGTATGCCGCACGATCTCGTGGGCGGCCGTCGCGTTCAGGTCGATGCGAAACCACCGTCGTGCGAGCTCCTGGACCCGCTGCGGTGAGAGCGGATCCAGTGGAAGACGGGACACCTGATGCCCGGTGAGGAAGGCCAACACGCCGCCTGGCACCAGCCGGGCCTGAGCGGGATCCAGGGTGACCACGAACAGGACTCTTTTGCTGCGCAGCCGGCGCATGACGAAGACGAGGACGTGGAGAGTTTCTGCGTCCAGATGCTGAACGTCATCAACGGCAACCACCACGCTCCCGTGCAATTGAAGCCCGTCGAGGTGTGCACCAAGAGTGGACGCATAGTTGGCGGCCTGGGAGGGGTTGAGTATGCCGCCCAGGTCCGCGGAACGGCCGTTTCCTCTGCCAGGGTCCTTCGCCGAGCGCAGCGGCGGGGTGACCATGAGCTGGGAGTAGCCGGCGAGCGGGAGCTGCGCTTCCCATTCATCGCCCGTGGCGGACAGCACCCGCACGCCACGCGCGACGCCCCGGCAGTGCTCCAGGAATAGGTCCAGCACCGCCGTCTTCCCGGATCCCCGGGGGCCGCTGAGTACCACCGTACGCACGTTGCCTTTACGCACAGTGCGCAGCGTCTCCAGTAACTCCTCGAAGACCTCGGCATGGCCGAGCAGCGCCAGGTTCTCCTCGGGGTTGCCGTGGTGGTGGCCCGGAATCATGCTGGCAACCTTACTCGACCGCGCGTCGCGGCCACACCAGCGGGTTTCAGTCACAGCGGGCTCAGCCCAGATCTCCGCCTGCCACCGGAAGGATGCTGCCAGTGACATACGATGCTTCGTCGGAGGCCAGGAATACGATGGGCGCAGCTTGTTCGTCCAGTGTGCCGTACC
Source organism: Pseudarthrobacter arbutini (assembly GCF_054510915.1). Classification (NCBI taxonomy): domain Bacteria; kingdom Bacillati; phylum Actinomycetota; class Actinomycetes; order Micrococcales; family Micrococcaceae; genus Pseudarthrobacter; species Pseudarthrobacter arbutini. Next base: position 377,175 of record NZ_JBTNDQ010000002.1, read on the forward strand.
GCTTCAAAAAGGATGATTCAACGGTCTGGTCCACAATGGCCTGGTGCCACGCCTTTTCGGTAGCTGACTCGGCTTCCGGTCCGCGCTTGACCTTTCGTGGCGGAGCTTCGGTGCCGCCCGGGGCGGTAGCAACGACGCGGATGCCGCGCCCGGCAACCTCCATGGCCAGGGACTGGGTCAGGGCGTTGACACCGCCCTTCGCTGCGGCGTAGGGGACGCGGTGCATTCCGCGGGTGGCCACTGAGGAGACGTTCACGATGGTGCCCGATTCCTGGGCGAGCATCGCCGGGAGGACGGCGCGGCAGGACCACAGGGTGGGGAACAGCGAACGGCGGATCTCCCGCTCAATCTTCTCCTCGTCGTATTCTTCGAAAGGGCGGGCCCAAATGGTTCCTCCCACGTTATTGACGAGCACGTCAACCCTTCCGTGGAGGGCCAAGGCGGCGTTCACTGCCTGTTCTGCTCCGGCGAAGCTTTCCAGGTCCGCCGTGACGGAGCTGGCTGAACCGCCGCATCCAGACTCCTGGGCGGCTTCCTGGATTCCCTTGGCAACGTCCTGCACAATGTCGGCGCGGTCAACCAGGACCACCGAGCCTCCTTCAGCCCCGATCCGCTCCGCGACCTTCTGCCCGATTCCCTGGGCCGCGCCGGTGACCACGGCCACTTTGCCGGCGAAGCGGCCGGGCGTGATGAACTGTCCTGAGTACGCCGCCACCGTCAGAAGCCCTTGACCGTGGCGTTGATCGCTTCGGCCATAGTTCCTTTTGCATCGTGGGCGTGAGCCATGATCACTTCCCGGGCCCGCTCCTTGTCGCCGCGCTCAAACGCGTCCACGACATCTAGGTGGTCCTGGGCGACCCGGTCAAAGATATGCGTCCCCTCAGCAAAAGTGGCTGCCATTTGGGCGTGGACGTCGAGCCGACGGTAGGACTCCAGCAGCATGGGGTTGTTGGAGATCATGAACAGGTACTCGTGGAACTCTTCATTGGTCCTGACATACTCCTCCGGGTCGAGAACCCTTCCGGCGTCCACCGCCCGGGTGGTCGCTTCGGCAAGACGACGGAACTGGTGCAACTGCTCTTTGCTCAGGCGGTCCAACATCAGCTCGGTCACGGCAAGTTCAAGGCCCATGCGGGCGTCCAGGTGCGCGAAACTGTCTTCCTTACGGAACTCGAGCCGGCCGGTCTCCAGAGATGAAATGGCTTCCACACGGCTGATGGTGTCGCCTGCGGTCTCCACCTTATCCGCGGGGGCGGGCGCGCCCGTCTCGGCGTCCCCGCCGGTGGTTTCCTTGGGAGCGAAACGTTCAAAGTAGAAGTTGGCTGGCTGTATGCCCTCGGTGTCCAGCCACTTGGAGACGGCGTTGACCATGGGTGGCGGTCCGCAAAGGTAGATATCGACGTCGCCATCGTTGAGGTGGGACGGCTGGATGATCTGCGTGACGTATCCCGTGTGCGGGGCGGAGGTATCCGCCTCGGAGGCAATGTAATCCCAGGTGAAGGTCGGCAACTTCGCTTCGTAGGTGCGCAGCCAGTCGAGGCCCACGATGTCGGCTTCACGAGAGACGCCATAAATTAGGTGGACCGGCGTGGCCGGGGGGTTCTCGGACAACTTCTCCAGAATGGACAGGAGCGGGGCCAGGCCGGTGCCGCCTGCCAGCAGGAGCAGGGGGCGCTTGGGCTCGCGAAGGAAGAAGGAGCCGTAAGGGCCTGTGAACTCGATGGTGTCCCCTACTGCCGCGCGGTCACGCAGGTACTCGGACATCGCGCCTTGCGGCGTGATGCGCACCATGAAGGACGCATCCATCCCTTCGGGGCCGTTGCTGAACGAGTATGAGCGCTCCGCGTCGGTGCCCGGGACCTTGATGTTGACGTACTGGCCGGGCAGGAAAGCCAGTGCTTCCCGGTTCTGCACCTCCAGAGCGAAGGAGATGGTGGACTCCGAATGCTTGTCGAGTTCCTTCAGCGTGGAAACAAAAGTGGCAGCTGAGGTTTTCGCGGATTCGGAGGTCGCCGGGATCTGGATGGCGAGGTCCGATTCCGGAACGGCCTGGCAAGTGAGGAGGTAGCCCTTCTCAAGCTCCTCCTCGGTCATGGCGTCGTCGATATAGTCGCCGGGGTCGAAAGAGCCGGAGTCGCAAAACGCCTTGCACGTGCCGCAGGCGCCATCCCGACAGTCTGAGGGGATGTTGATGCGGGCCTTGTACGCCGCGTCCATGACGGTCTCGTAGTCGCCGACTTTGATGACTTTAGTGACGCCATCTTCGAAACTGAGGGCTACCTGATGGCCCATGATTTCCTCCTGGTTGGGGGTCGCATCCTCGCAACCCCCGTAAAGTTAGTGCGGTTATCTCTTACGAGCAGACCCGACGGCGGGATGCTCCTGCGGGCGCTGCTGCGGCCGCGCCGTACGGTTGCCGGGACGCCGTCAGATCATGTAGACATCCACCACGTGGTGGATGTAGTCGTTCTTCAGTACAACCTTCTTTTTCAGGATCACCGGCTGCTCGCCGGAGAGATCGATGGTGTAGAAGCTCGTGCCGAAATAGGTGTCGGTGGTGTTGTACCGGAAGTACAGGGTGAACCAGTTGAAACGGACCTTGACCTGGTCGCCGTCGTGCTCCAGGACTTCAACGTCCGTGATGTTGTGCCCGGTGCGCGGCTCAGGGAGGGAGGTAGCGGAGGAGCGGTCCGTCTTGATCCGGAAGACCCGGTCCTCGATGCCGCCGCGGTTGTCGTAATAGATGAGCGAGATCTCGTTCTGGGGGTCCACCGTGAGCCGGTCATCGACGTCCCACGCCGGCATCCAGTACTCGGAGTCCGGGTGGTAGCACTGGAGCCACTCGTCGAACTGGCGGTCGTCCAGCAGCCGGGCTTCCCGGTAAAGGAAGGCGCGAACAGTCTCGAGGGTCGCGATTTCATCGCCGCTCTTGAGCGCGGTTAAGGACTTAATGAGGTTGGCCATTGGTTTTCAGCACTCTCTGTAAGGATTCGGAAAGTCTTGATTACGCCGTGACCGGTAAGGATTCCTGGGCAACGGATTCCGCCTCGGCGAGGGCCTTGTCCATTACTTCCTTCCAGTACCCGTGCTGGATCGGGTAGAGTCCCTCGTCTTCGGTGCGTACACCGGAGGCGATCACCCGCGACATGCCCAGCGCTGTGGCTTGCTCGTCAGGACCCGCAATTTCGTGGGTGGAGCCTCGCGTCATGTCGTTCCACGGCGCGGATGTGGCCCAGTAGGTCTTGTTGCAGGATCGGAACTCCTCGAGGTCGTCCGGTGTGGCCATGCCGGTTGCATTGAAGAAGTCCTCGTACTGGCGGATGCGCTTTGAGCGGTTTTCCTGCGATTCACCCTTCGGCGCGATGCAGTAGATCGTCACCTCGGTCTGGTCCGCTGATATGGGACGGAAGTGACGGATCTGCGACGAGAACTGGTCCATGATGTACACATTCGGGTACAGGCAGAGGTTGCGTGAAATGTTGATCATGAAGTTTGCCATCTCCTCGCCGTACTTTTCGACGAGCTCGTCGCGGCGGTCCCACAACGGACGGTCCTCGGGGTTGGTCCACTCCTGCCACAGCAGCAGGTGCCCGTGATCGTAGGAATAGAAGCCGCCTTTAACCTTGCCCCATTTGCCGGCGTCCATGGCCTTGGTCTTGTTGGCGGAATCACCGGCGGTGCGGCGGGCCGTCGTCGCGGCGTAGTTCCAGTGCACGGCGGTGACGTGGTAGCCGTCGGCGCCGTTTTCCGCCTGGACCTTCCAGTTGCCGTCATAGGTGTAGGTGGACGACCCGCGCAGGACCTCGAGCCCCTCCGGGGACTGGTCCACAATCGAATCGATGACTTTGGTGGCATCTCCCAGGTGCTCCTCCAGCGGGAGGACGTCAGCATTCAATGAGCCGAACAGGAAGCCCCGGTAGGAGTCGAAGCGGGCTACCTTGGTGAGGTCGTGTGAGCCCTCCTTGTTGAAGGTTTCCGGGTATCCGGCATTGCGGGAATCCTTGACTTTAAGGAGCTCTCCGGAGTTCTTGAATGTCCAGCCGTGGAAGGGACAGGTGAAGGTGGTCCTGTTGTCGGTCTTGCGCCGGCACAGCATGGCGCCACGGTGGGAGCAGGCGTTGACGATGCAGTTGATCTTCTCGTCCTTGTCCCGTGTAAGCACGACGGGAGTCCGGCCGATGTAGGTGGTGAAGTAGTCCCCCACGTTGGGGATCTGGGATTCATGGGCAAGGTAGACCCAGTTGCCCTCGAAGATGTGCTTCATCTCCAATTCAAAGATTTCCTGGTCGGTGAAGATTTCACGCTTCGCCCGGATAACGCCGTTCTCTCGATCGTCGACGACGGCGTCAGCCAGGACTCCACGGACACGTGTCAGATTCTCGGTCATGGTGTGCTCCTTCTTTGGAGAGGGTGCGGGTAGGCGGGCAGCGACTGTGCGGCCGCACCTGAACCCCCTCGGGCGGAATGAATGTGTTCCACCCAGTCTGCTACAAGGTGACAGCGCTCACATCAGGCAAAACCCTAGTACGAACCAAGGGTGTCTTTATGTAAGTGAGCCTACATAATCGGCGTTATATAAGTCCTTGTTTCGTCCTTATCACCTGACTAACATGAGTTGGACGTCACGTGAAGCCGGTGAGCCTGCGGGTGCACAGCCCGCGGCCGGCGCGTTTTAGGGAACGGGAAATTTCCCGTTCCCGGTGCACAGAGGAGTGTGGAGATCACTATGACTGAGAATCAGTTGGACACCCGCCAAGAAAATGAGGGCACCGCTGTGGAGGCCGGTTCGAAGGCGACCGAGCGCTTCGCCGCTTCGGGCAAGCCCACGGGAACGGGAGTACCTAAGGAGCGCGTGAGCTTGCTCGCCGGCGCCCTCATCAAAGCCGCTAACGACATCGTCGTGGAACACGAAGTCACCTACGAGGAGTACAACGCCCTGAAAGCCTGGCTGATCAAGGTGGGCAACGATGGCGAGTGGCCACTATTCCTCGACGTGTGGCTTGAGCACACCGTGGAGGATGTCAACTCCCAGGACCGGCCCGGCACGAAAGGCACCATCGAGGGACCCTATTACGTCCCGAACTCGCCTGTGCTGGATTCCCCCGCCACGGTAGAGATGCGCGATGACGAAGATGGCGTTCCGTTGCAGTTCAGCGGCCAGTTCACCGACACCGACGGCAACCCGATCCAAGGTGCACAGCTGGAAATTTGGCATGCGGACTCGGCGGGCTTCTACTCTCAGTACGCCCCGGGCCTGCCGGACTGGCTGTTCCGCGCCAACGTGCAGGCCGACAGCGAGGGACGATTCGTCCTCCACACCATGCGCCCGGCTCCGTACCAGATCCCCACTGATGGAGCCTGTGGACAGCTGATCAGTGCTGCGGGTTGGCACGCCTGGCGCCCGGCCCACATTCACATCAAGGTCTCAGCGCCCGGCTATCAGCCTGTAACCCAGCAGCTCTACTTCCCCGGTGACCCGCACAACGCTGACGACATTGCTTCGGCTGTCAAGCCGGAGCTGATGCTCAACACCACACCGCGTACAGACGGCGCTGCCGGCGAAGAAGCCTCATATGACTATGTCCTCGCCAAAGTGGGACAGTCCAAATAGGAACTCCTGTGACATGGTCGGGTTCATAATTTCCGTCCAATGAGGTGCCCCAGGGCAATGAGCCCTGGGGCACCGTTCTTCCCAGCACCACTGGACTGCCTGACACAAGCGAAAGGAACCGAGCCGTTGAAGATCGAGCGGATCGAAGTGATCCCGTACTCCATCCCGTACACGCACCCCCTGAAGTTCGCCAGCGGCGAGGTGGCAAACGCTGACCATGTTCTTGTGCGTGTGCACACCGACGACGGCGTCGTAGGAGTCGCGGACGCACCCCCCCGCCCATATACCTACGGCGAGACACAAGAGTCCATCGGGACGATCATCGAGAAAACCTTCGCCCCACAGCTGACCGGCCTCGAGATCGTGGACCGGGAGCAGATTCATGCAGTAATGCGCCGGACCATTCACAACCAAGTGGCGAAAGGCGCCGTAGACATCGCGGTGTGGGACGCGATCGGCAAAACGCTCCGCACTCCAGTGCACAAGCTATTGGGTGGGTACACCGACCGCATGCGGGTCAGCCACATGCTCGGCTTCCGGCCAGCGCAGGAACTCCTCGACGAGGCCCTGCGTTTCGGCGAGCAATACGGCATCACCACCTTCAAGCTGAAAGTGGGCCGTCGGCCGCTGTCACTGGACGTGGAGGCCTGCCACGTGCTGCGCGAGGGACTGGGCGAGGACGTGGAGCTATACCTTGACGCGAACCGCGGCTGGACCGCGAACGAAGCCCTCGAGGTGCTCCGGAGGACCGAGGGGCTCGGGCTGACCATGCTCGAGGAACCGTGCGACGCCAAGGAAGCACTGAGCCGCCGCCGCCTGGTCGACAAATCGCCAATCCCGGTGGTAGGCGATGAATCCGTCCCCACGGCTGGGGACGCGTCCCGGGAACTGCTTTCCGGTGGCTGCAACGCCATCTGCATCAAGACCGCCCGTTCCGGCTTCACCGAGGCCACCGAGATATTAGGGCTATGCACCGGCCTCGGCGTGGATGTGACCATGGGCAACCAGATCGACACCCAGATCGGCTCGCTTGCGACTGTCACCTTCGGCGCCGCACACGAGGCCACCAGCCGCCGGGCAGGGGAACTGTCGAACTTCCTCGATATGGCCGACGACCTGCTGGCGGATCCACTCCGGATAATCGACGGCACGATCTCCGTGCGCGATCTGCCGGGGGTCGGAGCCGAGATCGACGAGGACAAACTCGCGGCCTACCGCCTGTCCTAGCCGACCATCAAGGAGGAAAAAGAATGTTGTTTTTAGCCCGCATGGACGTGCAATTCCCAGCGCACCTCTCCGCTGAGGACGTCACCCGCATGCAGGGGTTGGAGAAAGAGTATTCCCAGGCCCTGCAACAGGACGGCCGCCTTGCCTCCATCTGGCGAGTGGTCGGCGAGTACGCAAACTATTCGGTGTTCGACGTCGAATCCAATGACGAACTGCACCAGATCCTGAGCAGCTTCCCGATGTACCCCTTCATGAAAATCAAGGTCACCCTATTGGCCAAGCATCCCAACTCCATCCGCTGAGGAATCTGTATCCACTGCGGCGGCCTTTGTAGTCATCAGGACCCCACCTCCGCCATCGCTCAGGAGACATCATGCCCCGCTTCCAAAGCACCGCGCCGGTGACCACCGGATCACGGCCTGGCCCGGTCCATGGAGCCCAACCACGCTTAGAACGGCCCCAGTTCCGTCCGGCTGGCGTACGCGACATCCTGCGGGACATCGGCCCACACTACGCCTCGAACGGGCTTGTCGGACTGGCTTTCTCCGCGTCCGGGCCGGTAGCGGTCACTCTTACCGTCGGGTCGCTCGGCGGACTGACGGAGGCCCAGCTCGCGTCGTGGGTCTTCGCCATGTTCCTCTCCGCTGGCGCGGCGACCCTGGTGATGTCACTGATCTATCGCCAGCCGTTGGGCTTCGCCTGGTCCATCCCAGGGACCGTGCTGTTGGGGCCGTCGCTGCAGCATCTGTCGTTTCCTGAGGTGGTAGGGGCGTTCTTCTCCGCCGGTGTGCTGATTCTCGCGCTTGGTTCGTCCGGAGTAGTGCGTCCGATCATGGCCGCGATCCCCGTTCCGATCGTCATGGCCATGGTCGCCGCCGTGTTCCTTCGGTTCGGGACGGACATCGTCTCCTCCACACGGGCCGACCCCGCAGTGGCGGCACCCATGGTGCTGGCGTTCCTTGTACTCACCGCCGTGCCCTCCCTAGGCAGACGCCTCCCTCCGGTACTCGGTAGTTTGGCGGCAGGCGTCGTCGCCGTTGTGATCAGTGGCCGGTTCGCGATGTCCCAAGGCGGACCGATCCTGGCCATGCCCGTGTTCACAGCCCCCGCGTTCACTTGGGCTGCCCAACTGGAATTAGTGATCCCCCTGGCACTCACGGTCCTCGTGGTGCAGAACGGACAAGGCGCTGCTGTGCTCCGGGCCGCAGGACACAACCCTCCGATCAATGTCTCCGCGATGACCGCCGGCGTGTTCTCACTGCTCAACGCCACACTCGGCGCGGTCTCCGCCTGTGTCACTGGACCTACCAACGCCCTTCTGACCGCCTCCGGGCAGAAAAAGCGCCAGTACACGGCCGCGGTGGTCTACGGACTACTGTCCCTGCTGTGCGCTTTGCTGGCTCCGCTGCTCACCCGCCTCATGCTGGCCACGCCCGAAGCTTTCGTTCTGGCCCTGGGGGGAATCGCCATGCTGCGTGCCCTCCAACAGGCCTTCGTTTCCGCTTTCGCCACGAACTTCACCTTGGGAGCCTTGGTTACTTTCGTCGTCACGATCTCCGGCCTGGACCTCTTCAACATCCATGCCGCATTCTGGGGCGTCGTTATCGGCTACGCAGTGTCCCGCCTGCTCGAGCGACGGGACCACGCGCAGGCCTGACGGAGCGGATCGCGTGAAGCGTCAACATGGGCATGGTTTTTGGCGGAATCCCGCGAGAAACCTTGAACATCATGTCGGTGAACCGTTGGACGCCATCGAGAACGAACGGTCTCCTTTGGCCCACGGCGCTCCGGGCGCACATCCAGTCGAGCCTGCGCAACGCCGAACTTATCTTCCGCGGCAGCCGATTCCAGGACAGCCTTGCCCCCGGCCTCCCCCACCGAAACGGTTACTCCCTAGTTCCCGGCCGACGTCGACACTCACCTGAAGGCCGTCCTAGCCCCACGCTCCGCCGAGCGGACAGCCGCTGCCCGCCGACTCGGGAACAGCCTCATCGACGGGGAGGAGCCGACGACGGCGCAACTCGCCGAATTGCTCGCCCAGCGACAACTTCCCCAACTTAGGGACAGCCCCATTACCGACATGCCCGGCCCGCACCTTCCGATGGAACTCCTCCTCTTCGGCGAATCCGTGACGAGTCGTGAACTAGAGGCGTGCGCCTGTCCACATTTCTGCCAAAATTTGTGCACGCAGAAACGCTGAAATGACACTGTCCTGCGCATACACCGTGTTTATTGGTGGGCTCCGGTTCCACACACCATCCCTCCTTAGCGGTTGCGGGGCTTGGTTGCGGGGCTTGGTTGCGGGGCTTGTCCGGCACATTCCTGGGGGCTGCATGCCCGGGCATTTGCCGGCCAGCAGCCACCCTCGTGGGGCATTGATACGCGTGTAGCGATCGACAGCCCCAAAACGCGTGGGCTCACCAAGGAGCTTCGCGAACGTTCCACGGGCGGGTCATGTCGGAACCGCGTGCGGCAGGAATGGAGAGGTGGCGGCGCGAAAACGCCGACTGACCGACACAAAGGAACACGTCAGGCATAAACTCCCAGGCACCGGCCCGCGCGTTAGCCTGCGAGTTCCCCCGCAGGTCATGTCACCTGGGACGCCTGGACGCATGAACTGGTAACAGCCAAAAGTTGCAGGAAGGAAACAGGATGCACGCTGAACAACCGCCCGTGGACTGGGTGTGCACAATGTGCACACCACCTTTGGTCGGACAAACGGCCGCATTCCCGCTCCCAAGCCATAAGAAGGAGCGAAATTTGGCGAAAAATCCTCAAGAAATCTCGCACAGGTCATGTCATCAGCTCACCCCCAGGCCATGAATAGGTGAAAGACCAACTACGGTCACCAGGGAAGTCAGAAAGGAGCCAGCAACTGGGTAGATCCCAGCAGGCGGAGGGCCCACTAGCCAGAGCCCTGAACCCGCCACCCACACAAGTTCATAGGCGCGCGCGGCGCCAGGCACACTCCGCAGCCGGTCTCAGAGGGGCCGACGGAGGGTAAATGTACATACATCAGCAGCAAAAAACGCCCCTGACGTGGGGAAACGTGCCCGAGGTGGGACTCGAACTGCATTCCACCCCTTGCCAACACTGGGAAGTCCCGGAAACATGCGGAATCCGGGCCGATCCGACCGATATACGACCCGATCCGAAGCCTCGGGTGTGCACATTGTGCACACCCCTTTTTCCCACCTTTTAGACCTCGCTGTCCGGGCAGACGGCTGCCGTCAGGGATCGCTTCGTCAGGCGATCTGGATTCGTTCATCGCCTAGCTCAACCTCGACACGAAGCCGGCCGCCGAGCTCCTCGACGTGTTTCCGCAAAGTATCGACCTGGGCACGATCAATGTCACCGTGCTCGATGCGGGACACCCGGTTCTGACTGACGTGCAGGCGCCCAGCCAGCTCGACCTGCGTCAGCTCAGAGGCCTCGCGGAGCTCTCGAAGCCGGTAGGCCCGGACCTCATCGACCATGCGCTTCTTGTGGGCATCCACAGCTGCCCGGTCAACCGGACGCTTGGCCAACAGTTCCTCAATGGACTTCGCCACTACGCCCCTCCTTTCAGAATCCTCAGATGATCATCGAACAGGTCATCCGCAACCGGAATGTTCGTCTTGTACCACTTGCTCCAGTTGCCCGCCTTGTCCCGCCGACCAATGGACGACAAGCTGAGGTCCGCGCTCGGCGAGAAGCTCTAATGCAGCAACGGTCTGCTCATACGAGTCTTGGTCAAGACCTAACAGCCACGGCTCAACTGATCCCGCGTCAACGTTCCACATCGAGTCCATGAAACAACTCAGGTGTTCTACAACTCAAGTGTTATATTGCGGGCTACCACTTGTTGGACGTGCAGGAGGGACGAGCCGTTACACTCATGACGGTTGAGGCCAGACAGTGCGTCGCAGAGAAGAATTGCCGGCAAGGCGACGATGTCGGCGTATTCGAGGCGGGAACTCAGGCATCCTCCAGGCGCCTCAACAGCCCGGCGTCGTGGCTCATAGCGAATTCCAGGCCCGCGCTGATGTCTTGGCTGCGCCGGCGACGCTGGGCGTCCGACTTGGCAACTTGACGAAGAAGCGCCGACTTGGGGGTGCGCGCCTTGGCGGTAAGCTCATCCGGACGGCGGTCGCCGTCTTCTGGAACACGCAGGTTCATGTCCATGTTCGATGATACCAAGCGGTATCAGGTTGTTCACTGGCGTGAGGCGTATCCGGCTGCCCGATGGTGACCTCTCGAGAATACGGTTCCGAGGAGTTGTGGCAGCGCGGACACGGGTGCCAACCGTTCCTGGATACGATGTTATCTGCTTTTGAGCTTGCGCGGATCAGGGAACCCGAGCGAGACGTAGCCCGGAGCCCGCTTGTTCAGGGATGCGGCCAGTACGGGTGTTGATTCGTCGTAGTAGTCGTGAACGGTCGCCACAGTTTTCCCTGGGTACGGCCGGATTACCCGGCCGGCGTATTGGACCAACCTGCCCTTAAAGGAAATAGGTGCCGCAAGGAACAGGGTATCCAGTTTGGGGCAGTCAAAGCCTTCTCCAATGTACGAGCCGGTGCCCAAGACCAGCAGAGGCTGCGCATCATCAGTGCGGGCAAGAAGGTCGACGGCGGCCTGTTCCTTGGCTCTCATCGCTCCGGTGAAAACCACCGGCTGCAGACCAGCCGCCTCGAACCGGGACCTCAGGGACTCAAGATGGGCTTTCCACGTAGTCAGTACAAGGATGCGGGAGTTCTGTTCGTAAGCGTCAATGACGTCGTCGTAGATTTGCTGCAGGCGTTCCTCATTGGCGATCAAGTCCTTGTAGATGGCAGAGATCCCGCCCGGTTCGCTGGGGTCTGCGGCACCGTCGTACGCATAAGAGGTCCGGTGCAGTTCCAAAATCAGCATCGGTTCGGCAATCTCGCGTTCGTGCGTTGGCAGCTGCTGCGGAACAGCCGGGGAAATCGTGTGTGAGATTTGGCCGAGCTGGTGGTAGATCAGCGAGTCCAACTTGTCCCGCCGGTACGGTGTGGCCGTCAGCCCCAGCCAGTACCGGGCCTGAATCTGGTTCATGACGTGGGTGAATGCTGCCGCCGGGACGTGGTGGCATTCGTCCACGATGACGAAACCGTAGCCGGCGGTCAGCTCGGCAACATTACCCCGCCGTGCCAGCGTAGGCAAAAGCGCGACGTCGACCCGACCCGTCGTCTTGGCGCGGCCACCTCCGATTTGGCCGCATTGCTCGTCCATGAACTCACGGATGCGGCTGCGCCATTGCTCCGCAAGGGCCTTGCGATCAACCAGAATGAGCGTTGAGACGCCACGCAGTGCCATCGCAGCACACGCCATAACGGTCTTGCCTGTGCCGGGCGGGGCCACCAGGACTCCGTGTTCGGCAGCAGTGGCGGCGTCGACGGCGCCTTGTTGTTCCGCGCGCAGGCGGGCCGAGAACTCGAAGCTTTGGGCCGCGCCTTCCACCCGTTGATCATCAATGCGCAACGAGCTACCACTCGATTCGACCAGTTGCTGCAATAAGGGCAGCAACCCACGCGGCAAAATGAGGTCGCCCTCAAGCGTTTCGTCGTAGTTGCGCAGGTACCGGGGAATATTCCAGGTGGATCGCCTCTGGCGTTGGCGTTCATAGAACTCAGGGTTCGGCATGGACGCCGCATGCTTGACGGCCGAGATCATCGCTGGTCCAAGATCTGCTGCCTTGAGAGTCAGGCGCGATGAGAATGTTGCATGGACGATCAGTGCCGGGCGTGGAACGATCTTCGACGATTGCGGCAGTTCTAGCCGGCGGACCTCTTGTCCCAGGCTAACTGCAGGCAGCCTTCGGATATGCGTACGAACCTCCCGGTCCGAGAGCCGATCCAGGCTGGAAAGGTACGCCCATTGGTCCGCGTATGGTTCGAGGGTCGTAGTGTCGAGGAACAACGTTGTGCCATGCTGGCGGCGCTTGCCGTTTAGCGGCGCCGCGATCAGGTTACCCATACCTTTGCCCGAGTGAAAGTCCTGGGCGGGGAAAAGCCTGTCATAACTGGCCAGGCTCATGCTGCCACGCAATGCCATCGCTTCGTGGATGAGACCCGTGCCAAGCTGGCGTGCTGCGGATGCCGGCAGAGCTGTGCTGAAGAAGATCCATACATGGGCGCCACGTCCGGATTGGGACACTTCCAGCGCTGCGGGGATACCCCGAAAGCGAGCCGCCTTGACGTACGCAAGCGCATCGAGCATTGCGGCGCCCCCATCAAAGTCCGCGGCGACCCACCAGCACGTGTCCTGTTCAGTCAATGGATAGAGGCCAATATGCTGCGCCCCGCGCAAATGATCGGCAACGACTAACGGAGTAAGCGGCAAGAAACTGGCACCCGCAATGTTCGCGCCCTTGCGCCAGCCACCGGCGACCGCAGGAACCCAGCCCGAGCGACCGTCCCGCGAGTTTTCCCACCGGACTGCGTACACGTCATTGCGTGCCCTGAACAGGTCCTGGAACAGACGGACTTTCGCTTCCGGAGACGACTCCATGGTGACCGGACCGTGGTGCAACACCGCAGGAATTACAGCCTGGGCCAGGTATGGTGCCATTGATTCAGATTCCGTGAGTTCCAAGAGTTTACGCAGCCTGGCATTATCGAGGCGCAGTTCGTGGAGCTCACGTCGCAGTGCGTTGTCTGCAGGATTACAGAGGCCCGGCAACGCCCTTTGACCAGCAACGTCAGAAATGGCTTCAGTCACAGATTCCATTGTGGTCGAAGGGACACTCCCCGCGAAAACGGCCCTAAATGAGAGACTCATGATTTCGCGCCCTCCTACAGAAGGTGCCCTGCGGCTGAAGCCCTGCGTGCACGGCCAACAGCAGTTTCCCCGGTTTTAGGCCGACCAAGCCACTGCAGGCTCGAAATCACGGCTGTCTCTCGCCCTGACGCATCCACGCGCTCAGCCTTCCACGCTGAATCCGATGAAACATACGCCTACGTTCGCAAGACACCCGCATCCGCGCAGTGAGGCGGGGCGGGGCGAACGATTGGTTCACTTCAAATTCATTGATTCCGCTTAGCCTCAAGATCATGCAGATGCTTCGGACAATAACCACAGCGTTCTCAGCATCCGGATTCCCTACGATGCGTTGGAGGCACCAGTGAATGAATCTATGCCCAACATCCTGTCTGCAAAAGCCGCCCATTCGCTCGATAGGGATGAACGGCTCGAGCTGGCCCGGGACTGGCTAACGCATCTTGGACTGGACGTGACCGACGAAAGAGCGAACGAATTAGCTCCTCACGTCGGAAGGTATAGGGCAGGTTCACACTTGCAGAAGACCGCCAACGCTTTGGTTCGGGAAGGTCGCCGTCCCAAGCACGCCATTGTTCAAGCCAGGCTCAGCGCTCAAAGAGTCCGAGATCAATCCAGGCGTAACAGGACAATCCCGGCGAGTTTTGAAGGACGCAAAGGAGAGGCAGAAATGTGGCTCAAACGCCTACTTCCCCAACACCTTGTGACCGACGAACGCGCCATGGAGGCGGCCAGGTACGTCGACAAATACGTCCCTGGGTCGGCGTATCACAAAATCGCCGAGGGTCTCATTCGCGCCAGGCAAACTCCTACCCTCGAAAAAGTCAGAGAACGACACCAGGCTCGCAAGGCCGCCCGCGTACGCTACCAAGCGAGGCGTATGGCACGAATCGAGCCAATTCGGATAACTGACGATTTGGTACAAGAGTTGAGGCGCATCATCAGCTATTCATGGTCTCGACAGGGACGGGGCCCGCTCTGGTCTGAAATACGCGAGGCAATGGAATGGGATAGGGATCAGACCACAGACCTACTTCACAGGCTTCGCGAAGTGGGGACGATTACCTTCACGACCGCTCACGGCTCTCTGACCTTGCCCGAGTCCGGCGCGAAAAAAATTGACCCACGATTCCAGGCTCAGCACAGATTCCCTTCAGAGAGCAATCTCGATGGCTTTTGAAACAGGACTCGCAGCTATCGCACGCACGATCACACGGCTCGGCTGCCGAATGATTTGGTCGCAGCTCAGCGAAAAGGCCTTTGGCAGGGTTCCGCATCAGGCCCGCCTGCGCACCAGCGCAATTTATTTCACCCGATCGGCATGAAGGTCAAGTTTTGTCAGCAGTCAGGAAAAGGCCTCTGACCTGCGGAAACACGTGCCCGAGGTGGGACTCGAACTGCATTCCAACCCCTGCAAACACTGGGCACCCGCGGAAACATCCGGAATCCGGCCCGATCCCAGTCCGAAGCCCAAAGTGTGGACATTGTCCACACCCCAAAATTCGCCTTTTGCGCACGCATAAACAACCGCGTTCCCAGCATGGGGAACGCGGTTCTTCTTTGTGGTGACAGCGGTCGGACAACTGCTTGCTTAGGTTCACCGGGACCAGGTTTCTGGGCAATACCGCTGCCGAGACGGAGCTGTCAACGGTCAGGAGCCACACCCGGCTACTAGAAGATTCACTGCGACTGCGCCTCCCTTAAAACATCTCATGAGCCATTGGACAGAGGCCCGCATGACCATACTTTGCGGCTGCGGAGCAGCCCGGCCCGGCTCCGCACCCGAACCTCTCAGAAAAATTTGGGTCAAGGACCGCATTCGCGGCGAACCGCTGCATACGACACAAGGCCATATATCGGCGACAAACCAACGGGGGGCGGAAGTGGATGCGAAAACTCCCGTCACTCAAGCAGCACTAAGGAGGTCAATCAGTCGACGCGGTCGACCCATGCTGATGTACTTCTTGTGCTTGACGTACATCATGTACGTAATGCATGATGCATGTATGACAACTCCAACTCATGAGCGGCGCACCTTTGGCTTTGCCGATGCCCGAAAGTCCCTAAAGGCGATCCTTGATACAAGCGACCGCGGCGGCTTGTCAGTCGTCACGCGTGGGGAAAGTTCGGCTTCGGTGGTCAACACAGACCGGCTCCGTGCGTTTCTGGTGAGGACTACACCGGCAAATGTTCACGTCGTGCCTGAGGACGGGGCATGGGCAATGTTTATCCCGGGCCTTCCCTTGGCAGCTGAGGGCACCACACTCGAGGAGGCAACCCATGACCTGATCGATGCCCTCCGAGACTACGCCGAAGACTGGGAAGATCATTTGCGCACGGCACCGAACCACGACGGAAACTGGGCGCTGGTGCAGATCATCGATGCATCCACTGATGAGCAGCTGGCGGAATGGCTAACCGGTAGCAAGCAGTGAGCCAAAAGTACCCACCCGCCACCAGAGATGACCACGAGTCCTTTTGCAAAATCGAAAAGTGGCAGCCTGTGCTAAACGCGCTGGGCCAGAAAGTCCGCCACCACGCCACCTATGAACTTGCGTTGCATGACGGGCGGATCCTGCGGACACGAATTTCACGGCCCGTGGACAGGACAACCTATGGTGCTTCTCTTTGGGGTGCAATCCTCAAGGACCAACTAGAGGTCACCGTGGACGAATTCTGGGCATGTGTGAACGATGGCAGTCTGCCTGACCGGGGCATACCTGAGGTGCCGCAGAATGCGTTGCCGTTGGAGCTGGTCATCCTGCTGACCAGAACGGCAAAGATCCCGGAGGAAACCGTGGCCGCCATGACGAAAGAGGAGGCTGTGAAGGCCATGAACGATTTCTGGACTGCCAGTACCGCAGATCCGAAACAACCTTAGACACAAGGCGGAGGCCACGGATCGGGAATCCGCGGCTTCCGCCGTTTTTTACGGATCCTCTTAGTGCTCCCGCCCCGGCCATTCGCACCGGACTGGCATCGAATCGACACCGCCTAAAGACTACTGCTGCAGCTCACGCTGTGACGCGAATTGAAGAACCGGCGTGCGCGTGTCCACACTCCTTCGGAAATTTGTCCACACTCTGGGCCTGAAATGCCCCTGAGCTGCGACAACACTGCACCAGTGGACGGGCTGCCGTCCCACACACCACCACTCCTTGCCGGTTACTCCGCTGGAATCCCTGCGGGGCTGCGGGCTCAGTGCAGAGATTCGCAAACATCTCGTCACGGGGTCATGTCTGAACCGCGGGCGGATGGCATGGAGAGGTGACAGCGCGAGGTCGCAGAGCACAATCCCAAAGGAGCAGGGCAGCTACGAACTCCCAGCCAATGGCACGCGCCCCGTTCCAGCCGGCGCTACCGCCCTCGACGGCCCCCTCGCCGCGGCCACGACAGGCTTCCACGCCCCGTCTCCCCCGCAGGTCATATCAGAATCGTCGACGCAGAACATGGATACGTGTCATCAGAACCGGACGAGCAGCGGAACGGACTAACGAGATCGCCAGTTGGGCAGCCGATCAAACCGTCACAAGGCGAGGGACACCGATTTTTCCTCCAGGTCATGTCGCATGGAACGCCTGGATGCATGAAGTGGTGCCGGCAGAACCTGCAGGAACGGACAGCAATGCAAGGCGAACAACCGCCCGCGGACACCGTGTGGACACTGTCCACACACCTTTGGCCGGACAAACGGCCACATTCCCGCTCCCCCAAACTCCAAGATGGAACGAAAATAGCGAAAGGATCTCAAGAAATCTGATCCAGGTCATGTCATCAGCGCAACCGCGGTACATGAATAGGTGACAGACCAACTACGGCCGCCACATCAACCGGAAAGGAGACACGATGCCCCCACATCCCAGCAAACGGAGGGCCTACTCGCCAGGGTCCTGAGCCCGCCACCCACAAAACTTCATAGGCGCGCGCGGCGCCAGGTGCACTCCGCAGCCGGCCTCAGAGGGCCGCCGGAGGCTAAATGTACACACATCAGAAGCAAAAAACGCCTCTGACGTGGGAAAACGTGCACGAGGTGGGACTCGAACCGGACTCCAGCCCCTGAAAATCCGCCACTCCCCCGCAAACATCGCCAATCCGGCCCAGTCCGGAGCCAGTACGACCCGATCCGAAGCACAAGGTGTGCACAAGGTGTGCACAATGTGCACACCCCCGAATTTGTCCTACTGAGCACGCCGAACGGCCACCCGCGCTCCCCAGTGAGGGAGCGCGGTTCTTCTTTGTGCTGGCAAGAGTGGGACTTTCCCGGACGTATGTGCTGACCGATAACGAGAAAAACGCCGCAGGCCGACGTAGTTTTGCGATATCGGTCAAGACCTAAGGCTCACCCGGCCGCGGCGCTCAACGTTGCTGCTCGGAACGAAGGTCGACCGACTCAATAGTGCTCAGGATGACCGGAAAGAGGCTTCCTGGTTGCATCCTGGGCAACACTTCGGCCAGACGTTCTCTCAATTCGATCACACCGTCGCCCGAGGCTGTAGCGCTATGCAGATGGGGCAATTGCCGCCAGGCCAGAGCCATTGCGTCCGCCGTGCGAGGCAGCGCAAGTGCGGACAGCCGAGTGGGATCGACGGATGTGGCATATTCGCGACCCCGAGACTCGAGTAGAAACATTTCAAGGTCCGACCAGCTTGAGTACACGACCGCTGCGTCCACCACCATCTTCGGATCGAGGCGGTGACCAGCAGCCAACCGAATGAGCCCCGCCACGACGAGAGGCAGTGGAGAGGGCGAGGCTCCCGTGACGACGTCTGACAGCTCGCCATCGGAGAGGATCGGCAACGCCGCCACCGCACTCTGCTCGTGGTAGGTTCGCCACGCTTCCGCAGTGCGACCCAAGGAGCTCGTGTTCGCTAAGTCGAGATCCGTTTCGATGTGGACGAGCCGACCGCTGTCGTTGCGGGCGAGACGAAGGGCGAATAGCGCGCCATGACCGACCCACGGAAGATGACAGTCGAATCGACGACCCGTGCCGTCAGGCCCCTCGCTGAGCGTCAGCACAGTTGCAATTGGGTCGCTGTCCACTCGGATCACGATGTCGTATAAGGACGTTCCCCGACGATCGACCCGGACAAGGGTGAGTTCAGGATCCGGACCTGACTCCTCGTCTAGCGCACCGAGACGAGCGAGACGCTTGCCGGACCAGATCTCGGCCATGCCAGCGTCACCAAACGGATCCTCCCCCTCGCTTGCTCCGATCAGCTGGCCAGAGGTCGGGTCCACGAATTCGACTGTCGCTGTTCGCCCCAGCCGCTCAGATTCGCGCACGCTCGGCGGGTTGGTCGGAGCGAACCCGTCACAAGCAAGCTCGCTCATCACGAATCGCCCTGCCGACTGACCGCCCTTCATCACCCGCTGCGTTGCGGCGCTGTCATAGGTGCGCATTAACTCGGCGATCCGGGCGGTCATGTACTCCTGAAGCTGGTCGATTAGCATGACGCAGTCACCGCTGTCATGCACCACCGAGTCGGCGGGGGGAACCGTGAGTCCTGAGAGCAGCGCTTGACCAAACAGGGTGAGACCGTCATCGACAGAGCGTGGTCCGAATGCCTGCTGCCCGCTGGAACTTCCATACAACACAGGCGCATCCAAATCCGGGTTGGAGCGGGAGTTGTCCAGTGGGTTGAGCACCTGCGTCCCCGTGAGGCTTAGACCAAGGTCGCGCAAACCCGGATGATCGTTCCGGCAGGCGTCGATCAAGTAGAGCTGCTGCGAGACGCCGCAGGCAGCCAGAGCCTGACGCAAATCTCTGACATTGATCGCGCGGTTCACCAAGCCGCGTTTGAGGTAGTCGCTCGGTAGCAATAGCTGCTCATCCATCATCCGCTCCAAACCGTGACCGCTGAAGAAGAACACCAGTCGACTGCGCTGTGCATTCGTGGCTGAAAGGTCGCGGGCTGCGGTGTACCACTCCCAGATCGCATCCTCGATGTTACGGAAGGTCGGTTCCAAAACTCCGGCGAGGCCTGGCTCCACCCGCAGCTCGTCCTCGGTCGGTGACGCGAGGAGCCAGCAGCGTGCGAGCGGTTTGCCGGACACTCGGTACGCCTCCCTCAGCCACTCCGCAAAACGGTAGGCAGTCAGTGCCGAAACGCTGAGCTCGGACAATCCATACGTGTCCGTCGTCCGGCCAATCCCAGACTTGCCCCCGAGGTGCGAGTAGCGGCTGGCGCCGATGACCAGCGCGAGCGTCTGAGGACCTTCGCCATGCTTTTCTGCCGCCGCGTCGGTCATCCCCGTCATTCTGGACCACCACCGTCGAGCCAATCCACCGCGCGGAGCTTCTCGGCGAAACGCCGATAGAAGCTCGGGCGCTTCAAGTAGCCGCCGTGGGCGCTCAAGAGGGACAGACCACTGGAGTAGGACTCGTCGTTGACGCCTTCCACGATGCCAGCGGCGCTGTAGCTGAGGAAGTCGTTGTAATCCCACACGTTCCACCAATGGCCCAATCGATCGCGCGACGGAGCCGGGGCTGCTTGATTGCGTGGTGGGTGCGACACGAACAGGTCGAGTTCCTGGAAGAGTCCCACCTGAGATGCGGCCGCGCACCAGAAGTCGATGCGAAGCTGTGCTGCGTCGGGCTCGCGCTCGAGGAAGCTGGTGGCTAGGTCGTAGATGATCTGGCCACCCATGCTGTGCGTGACGACGATCATTGGCTCGTCGGGGACCAGCCGATGGGATGCAGCACGCCTCATCGTCTCAAGCACGGCAGCGGGGATGGGACCGGGATCTCCCGGCGTTCCGCGCCCGGCCAAGTACACGAACACATCTCCGAGGAAGGTGGTGACGGCATCGTTCAAGGGCCCTCGGACCTCGGCCATCGCGCGTGACAGCACGAAGCCGGGCACATGTGTGAGGCGGCTCACGGACTCTGAGACGCGTTGCCGCCACGCCGATGGCCAGCCTTGACCTGCCCCCAATCCGATCAGAGAATCGGTTGGCCCCTGATACCGGGCCTCGACGAGCCCGAAGAAGTAGTCGACTTCAGCGTCGAGGTCCTCGCACTCCTCGACGCCCGCGCGCGTTGAGGGGTCACGCGCAACCTCGTCGGCGGCAATGGCCCAGGCCGCCATTCTCCTCTGTGCAGCCGCACTCGCATCGGCATCGCCGACTTGCGTTCCAGCGAACGAAGCGGGATCCTCCGGCATTGCCGCGATGAGCAGATCGCTGAGTTCATCAGACCCGAGGTCCCTCAACGTCGAAGCGTCGACGGCCTGCGCGGGCCCGGAGGGTGCCAGTCGGTCCGGTTGCGCGAGGTGCCCCGACGGAAGCCCGAGTGGATCGAAGGAGCCGGCGAACTCGGCCATCAACGCTGCGGAGACACGATCACCGTCGCCCGCCCCCAAACCGAAGAGCCGTCCGCGCGGTCTTGCAAGCCCGCCGAGTGGCGTGGATGCAGCGAGGTCGCCCCAGTAGGCGATCTCCACCGCGACGTCATCCGGCCGATCGGTGATGACGGGCGCGATGTATTCGCGAAGCAACGTCTCGATCGCTTCCCAGGACTCCCGATAGCCGGAGCTGTTATCGCGCGTGGCGACACCGTGAACGTAGACGATCGGCATTTTCACTCCTACTCATCGTCGTGTGGCGGACCCTGGTGGAACACCCGGGCTCGAAAGCTCGCGGATCCGGTCGCTGAGATGCCTGAACGCCGTACTGCTCACCTCGTCGTCGATCTGTTCGAGGAGTTGTGCAGCCGCGAGGTCGTTCCGGGCCACAAGGACCGCAGCCAGGCTCAGGTGGCGTTCGGAACCGTGCAACGCGCCAAGGCCCCGCCGGTAGGTTGACTCCGCCAGATCGGGCTGGTTCGAAGCCAGCAGGGCCAACCCGAGGTCGAAGTGCAGATACTCGGTATCGGCGGTGTCTGTGGAGACCGCGTTAATGTAGAGCGGGACGGCGGCGGAAGGATTCCCCAGCGAGTAGTGACACCACGCCAGAAGACCAAGGTCATCCGCACCGTAGACCGACTCGGAGCTCAACTGCCTGATAATGGCTTCGAAATGTTCGCGAGCTAATAGGTCCTCGCCTTGGAGCCGGAGGGCATCCGCCAAACCACGCCGATGCCACGCGTTCTTCGGCTCCTGGCGCCACGCCCCGTCGTAAGCTTTCTGTGCCTCCCTGAGGCGCGTCCGGGCACTTTCGTCGAGACGGGGCGGCTCACCCGGAATCCGTTCGGCGATGTCGACGAGGACGGCGTTCTCCAGTGCCCAGCCGAATTCGAACAGCGTGTCGGCGGACGGATTCGAGTCCTGGAGCGGTCGGAGGACCTCCGCTGCGTCGGCCCACTGCCCGACTTTGTTGAGGGTCTGGCCGCGGACGAACCGCACCCACCCGTCCTCCAACCCGAGGTCGAGGGCCAGGTCCATGGCCAGGGCCGTCCGGTCCAGTGCTGCGTCGTATTTCTTCTCGGCGGCGTCGACTAGCGCGACGTCGGCCAGCAGAGCGGGTTCGCGCTCCCCCGACGTAAGCACACGATCTGCATAAATTCTCGCTCGCGCTGGCTTGCCCAGATCAAGGTAGACGTACAGCAGGCCGGTCATCGCTCGGACCTCGCGTGTGTCCAGTTCGAGCGCGCGCAGCAGACAGTCCCGCGCCTCCGTCGGATTGCCTGCCAGTCGCAGTGACTCGCCGCGCCGGATGAGATCGTCGACGGTCCCTGCCCCGACGGGTTCTATGTCAGCGAAATCCAACGTACGAGCGGCCTCATCGTAACGACCGAGACGGAACTCAAGATCGGCCAGCTCCCTACGGAGTGCAATGGCGCCGCCGTCGAGTTGAAGCGCGGCGCTATACGCTTCCAGCGCGTCCTCCCCCGACCCTTGCGCGGCCAGCGTTCGTGCGAGCTCCCAGTGTAGGTCTGGAATGCCGGGATGGGCTTCCAAGTCCCCGCGCAACTCGGCCAGCGCTGCATCCAACTCCCCTGCCTGCCGAAGGGCAGCGGCCCGTGCCACCATCGCCCACGCCGGCGGGTCCTCTCGTTTGCGGAACGCGTCGACCAGTTCGAGCGCAGCGTCGTTCTTGCCGTTCCGCAACAGCAGGTCAACGCCGAGTTCCACCGTTTCCTCGTCGGCGGGATCCAGCTCCAGGGCGCGCTGCACAGATTGCAGTGCCGCTGCGGGCCGATCCATCTCGTCCTGGACCGCGGCCAGGCCTCTCCAGGCATCCGGCCATTCGGACGCCAACCGAACGAGCTTCTCGAAGGTGGACTCCGCCGCCGGGAAATCCCCACTCTGCTGGTACACGTATCCCATGACCGCGAGAGCGATCGGATGTGTCGGCTCGCGATTCAGCGCGGCCGTCGCCTGTTCCCTGGCTGCGACATGGTCGCCAGCCTCGAACTCCAAAGCGGCCAGCTCCGCCATCACCCACGGCATCTCGTCGGAGAGCTCGAGGGCGCGGAGAAGGTCGGCCCGAGCATCTGCCGTCCGCCCGAGTGCCCGAAGCACCTGGCCGCGTGTGCCGAGGTTCCACGCATCGACGAGCCCCCGTTCAATCGCACTGTCCAGCAGCGGCAAGGCCTCGTCGAAGTCACCTCGTGCGCGCAAGACGTCCGCCTTCATTCCCATGGCAAAGACATCGTCGGGGAAGTTCGCCAATATGGCGTCCAGCGCCTCGACCGCGCGCTCGTACTCGCCGCTGATGCGCAGGATGTCCGCCTTGGCCCCGAGGGCCCTCGGATTGGCGGGCGCCAACAGTAGCACGTCGTCGATGACCTCGAGCGCGCTCACGTTGTCGCCCAGCAGGCGCAGAGCGTCCACCAGGACCAGCTGCGCGTCGACCCTCGCGGGCCCCGCTTCCTTAGCCGAGGTCGCAACCTCCACCGCTTCGTCTAGTCGACCGACCGCCAGGAGTGTGCGAGCCGCGGCCAGGTAGGCCTCGTAAGCACGCGGATCTCCGCGGGCCCACAAGCTGTCTCCGAGTAGGCGCATGGTGGTGGGATCGTCGCCATTCCCGTCGGCACTGAGGATCTCACGCAGGATCGACTCCGCCTCCTCGGGCCGCTCGCTGTTCAGCATGATGCGAGCCAGGCGATGATGCGCCTCGTGGGACGCGTCGCCCTGCTCCACCGCCCGCTTCAACGCTCGCTCCGCATCCGCCGTCCTCCCGAGGATGTCCAGCACAGCGCCGTAGTCCGCCCATGCGTACGTGGATACGTCCCGCGAGCCGGTGACCAATTTTAACACGCCGAGAGCTCGCTCCAGCAGACCGGCCTGGTCAGCCGTGGATCGGCCGGACGAGTCGAGGAGCTGCGCGCGCAGGCTCAGAGCGGAGGCCTCGATGACGCTGAGGTCATCCGTCTCCTCGCGCCCGAGTGGTCTCGACCTCCGCAGCCGATCGATATCGGCGAGGATCGTGTCCACGGCCGACTCGGCAGCCTTACTGCGTCCTGCCTCGGAATCGGTCCGCGCGCGCTCAAGGTCCAACCGCAGCCCCGTCGCTTCGACCGCCGACGACCAGATGCGGGGCCGCATCGTGGTGGGGCGCAACTTGGCGCCCCTTCTGAGGGTGCTGTCATCGGGTACGTTCATCTCGTTTTTCCTCCCGGTTCGTGGGAACCCTCGGCGTCAACCCTCGCCCCGAGCTGCGCCTCCAGTAGCCGAGCGCGGCGATGGCAAGGTCGCGGGAGCTGACTTGCGACGTGAACCGCTGGTACCACGCGGCATTGAGCACGTCGCGAACCGTCCGCTGCTCCGGCGGCAGCTCTGACAGCGCCAAGTCCGACGTCTCCCGATCCGTCAGGGACGGCCATCCCATCGCTCCACGCCACCTGTGCGCATCGAAGCGAATCTCACCTCCGTTGGACCCGAGGAACTTGTTCATGTAATCGGACCACGCCGTCACGCGCTCGTCCGAAGCAGGCTGCGGATCGACTCCGACGCCGTTGTGCTGAATCGATGCCGCCCACTGGAGGCGGAGTGTACCGATGAAGTCCTCGAGGATGTCGCCTTCGTCCATGAACGCCAGCGTCGAAAGGATCATGCGCACTCGCTCGCTGTCGGAGAGGCTGTCTGGCAGATTGCCGATCGACACCGGCACGGGCTCCAGCTTGGTGAAGATGCTGGCAAGTGCATACGCCGGGCCCGCGGTAAAAGTTGCGAACGCGTCTGCCAGCACAATACGCAGGTCGCCGGCCGACACCCCGGGCGGCGGTCCATCGTACTTGGCAACGAGATCGTTCTCGTCTACCACGACCAAGCCGAACTGATACGCCGCCAACGGCACCGCCCATACGGTCCAGTCGGGAAACCCCAGACGGATCATGCGCGAGACGGACCTGATCGTGGCGCCTGCACGACCAGGAACGGCCATCGAGTGCCACAGGTCGTTGTTGCGGAGGTAGTAGATCTGGCGGATGAGTTCGTCGGCCATGACGCAGACGTCGCGGTTGTATTCCGCCTCGTCCCCCTCGTCTTCCCCCTCTTGGAGAGGAGAAGGAAGCAACCCGCCAAGGCCTGTGTCCCTGAGTGCGAGGCCGCCGAGGAACTCCACGTACTCCGAGAACAGCGCGTCGCTCTGGTCACGAATCAAGTTGCGGTAGGTCTCCCACGCTTCGCCCGGTACTGTGTGGTCGATGCCGTCGATCATTTTGATGAGGGCATCCGCCTCGTCGTGGAAGCTCTGGTGGACATGGCGGTCGAATGGGTCAGCGGCAAAGGACCATCGCGTGTCCATCACCTGAGCAATCTTCGCGGTGCTCCCCGTCTGCTGCTCGATCAGATCGAGCTGAGCCCGCGCTTCCTTGACACTGTCCACCACCTGCTTGAGGTTGCCCGCCTGCATGTCTCCTTGCGGCTTAATGGTCTTAGCGTTGCTGAGCGCGGTGTCGAGACGTGTCTTGATCACATCCCTGATATTCGCCCTGAAACCCTCGTCGTCCTCGAAAAGCATGGCCAGGCGGTGGATGTCCGAGCGCCGCCCGGCTACGAAGTCTTTGGCTTTCTCCACCTGTTCGAGGTTGGTCCGGATGGTCTCCAACCGCACCCGAAGAACCGCATCTCCTTCGTCACCGACATCGACCGACGGGTCCATTACGCCTCCTTAACTATGTGCTTGATGAGGGCAAGCGCTCGGTTCTCAAGGTTCGCGGGCTCGTTGCCTTCCAGACGGAGCCGCCACGCCGTGCCGATGACGTCGCGGACGGTCGTCGAGGCAGGCGGCAGGTGTACTCCCTCGAGCAAGTAGCGCTCGAGGGAGTCACCGATCGGTTTGCAGTGAAGGGCAGGCTTCAGAGGCCCCGTGCCGATCTTCCAAAAGCGGCTCACCAGGGCGTCGAGCCGCGTGACTGACGTCTTGTCGACATCCACGATGACTCCCACGCTCGAGGCCTGCGAGAACCAGGCCGAACGCAGCGCCTCGGCTTCGGTGCGGTAGGGATGCTGGAACTTTCCGGCTCGCTCATCCATCCGGCGAAGTGTCTCGAGGACCAGGTGGATCCGCTTGTCCGCTGACGGATGCGTGGCCGTCGATGATGTGCCGTCCTCGAACGCGACCTCTGTCCTCGCCTCGTTGGGGTCGAACCTGCCCAACACGAGCACCGCCCCGTACGCCGCCCCGATCGCGCAGGTCGCGAAGAAGTCGGCGAAGAGTTCCTCACGCTGGCGGGGGCTGCCGCCTTCTACCAGCACTGCCCGCACGGGATTGTGACTCGGCTGCCCGGCGCCGCTGGTGTCGAGTGTCTGCGCAATCACGTGACCCATCTCGTGGAGCGCCACCGGCAGCGACCAGAACCCGCGTGCGGAGCATCGCAGGCCGATCACTCCCGTGCGGTAGGACGTCCTATCCTCGGATCCAGGAACAGTGAGAGCCCGCCAGTCCACCGGCAGGCCATCGGTGACTTCCGCGAGGAGATGGTCCGCCACCGCGCACAGACCCCCATCGGCGCCCCGATCCCGCAGAATTGCTCCCGCAGCGAGCGTGAGACATTCCGAAGACAAGGCGTCGACGTCAGCCTGATGTACTCTCATCCGCTTCCACAACTCGGCGGTGGAGACAGTGACTGCGTCTTTCAGCATGCCAACCAACGCGTCATCTCTGGCGCGGATCGCTCGATCAGCCGTCTGCAGCACAGCGTTTGGAGCCGCCTCAGTCACAAGTTGGTCCGCCATCAGAATTGTCAGTTGCTGCAGGACTCCTCTTGCCTGGACACCACGCTCGATCACGACACGTCTCGAGATATCCACGTCAATGATCCCGTCCCCGCCGACGTCCGCCAACCAACAGGGATACCTGTAACAGTTGCCACTGGATAAGGAGCCTGTCTTCGAACTTCCGGGTCTTCCTCATGGCATTGCCCTTCACCCACCCATGGAGCTGGGGATGGTCGCGGGGCCCTTCACCCACCCATGGAGCTGGGGATGGCCGCGGAATTGACTGTCCGGAAAATGGCCCTGTCATGGTGCACCTGCCATTCCATTTTCTGGGATGATTTGGCTGAGCCGCCACGCGCTTCCCCATAGCTCCAGCGAAGGCTCGGCCTCAGCCGTTTCCAAGGCAAACCTCACAGCGTCCTCTGGGAAGTTAATGACGAGCGGCTCGACTTGGCCCATTGGCGGATGGATCATGATGATGCCCCCTCCGGAAATCTCACCGCCACTCAGCCGCCCCGCGGCCTCGCCGAGCACAGCCCGCAACCGCTCTAAGCCGGCGTTCACTTACTGGTTCATGATTTTGCTCCCGGTTCCCACCGGCCCGAATGGAACCCCGTAGTCGGGCGCCGGTCCGCGACTTTCGATCACCATACGGCCCTGACCGTTACCACGGCGTTACGACCCGGTTACTCACACTCAATCCCTCCCCTGTTTTTGCAAGGGCGAATGACAACCCGTTTTCAAGTTGCACGTACCACTCCAGCAAGTTCCCCAACGGGCAACTGAAGGACCAAGGCGGAGCCTGGTATGTGCACGTCACGTCTCCCTCGCAGTACGTGGCGACGCCGAACAGGTTCCCGACCTTGTCAGATGTGCGCGTGGCGGCAGCATCCCACGCCCTCCCGGCGGCTTGCCTTGAGCCCGGCATGCGGCCAGCGGAGTCCGCGGGCTCTGTTCAGGCCCTGTCAACTGTCCGACGGCGTCGCGCTCCGCGGGCGTGCCCGAAGGTCCAGGAGACCACCCCTCAAGACCCGAGTGTCATTATGTCGAAACCCGTTGCCCCGGTGATACCGACATGGCACACCACGCTGGCCAGCCCGGCGCCAGAAGAGTACAAGGCCCCACACTCACTAATTCCGCCGGTCTGCCTGGCACATTTGGCACGGACACCTTCCCGGGCGGAACAATGTGCGCCTTCGTTGATGACTCCATCTCCGCGAACGACAAGGGCAGATACAAGCACGGGTCGGTGACCTACAGGTACCGGCCCGGGTTCTGGTGGATTTGATGTTTCCGGCGGACTCGTTCGAACCCGGGCAGACGCCAGCCCAGGAAGCCAGGAGGGCCGGGGTGGGAAAGGCGCTCATGTCCGCGCCTATATCGGCGATGCTGACATTAGCCGCCGGGCTGTGCAACCACTTCAAGGTCCCTCTCGCCGGCAACCAGTGCCTCCAGCATCGCCCGGAGGAGACGCCGGTGAGGTTGCTCACGATAGTGGAGAGAGTGATGCCGCTGCCCTCCAGACAATTCTCCAGGCGGTGGATCTCACGGATTCTGTCCTGCACGGCGAAAGCCCTGGCCAGGGTCAGATCCCGCAGTTTCCGGATGGGTTCCGGCGGAACGAAGGAGGCCCTCAACAGGACATGGGCGGCGAACTGGACCAGCCATACCGCGTCAGAGATATTGGTCTTGCGTCCAGGGATGTTCCTGGCGGTCTTGGCCTTGACAAACATCACGGCAGGGTCGATTCCAGCAGATAGTAAAACGGCTCCCAATAATCACTGGTCGCCTCCATCACCACCTTGTGACGTGCTGCTCTTCGAGGAACCTACACCGCTGGAGCATCGGATTGTGGTCGCGCCCCATGTTGTGACCGTCGAGGTAAGCCGTCCGCGCCGGTGTCCCGGGACCCGCACACGGACCTTCGCGTCATGCTGGGAGATATCCATACCGGAGGCGCTCCACAGTTCCCGTGGGAGTCCTTCACACACCACTCTTGGAAGCGGGCTCAACCTAGGCGCAAAGGAAACCCGGCGTAATCCGCGATCGACACCGCCATCATGCGCCCGCCACCGTAGCAATGCCAGAGCAGCGAAAGCCACCCCGTTACATTTATTGAGTCCCCCAAGTCCGGGGACTGGTCGCTAGGTCCGGTATGACTTTCTCGCCCTGTCACTAATGATCCCGGGGGTGTGGCCGGGTTCGGAGGCACTTGTTGACCGCTGATAGGGACACGGCCGGACGTCAGCGTCCAGGTCTCGTTGTAACGTGGGTGCCGGCATCGGGTGTCGTGACTGCGACCATCTGATGGGCGCGAAGGAGCGGCGATATGGATGATGGATTCGATATCTTCTGCGGTTTGGATGTCGGCAAGAGCGAGCATCACGCGACGGCACTCACCGCCTCCGGGGAGCGGGTTTTCGATAAACCACTGCCGCAGGACGAAGCGCAGCTGCGGGAGCTCTTCAGTCGCATTCAGGACCGCGGGAACGTCCTGGTCGTCGTCGATCAGCCCAACACCATCGGGGCGCTGCCTGTCGGTGTGGCCCAGGACTGCGGTTGCGCTGTTGCCTATCTGCGGGCCTGGCGATGCGCAAAGCAGCTGACCTGTATCCGGGGAAGTCGAAGACCGACGCCGGGGACGCGTTCATCGTCGCCGACACGGCACGGGCGATGCCTCACACGCTGCGCGCGGTCGACCGCGACAGCGAGGTCCTCTCGGCGCTGAAGGTCCTTTCCGGATTCGACGCAGACCTCACCCGGCCCGACCGGTCTGCGCGCAGCCGGCGCGGGAACGTGCTGCGCTGGGCCAGGAACCACACCCGCAAAAACCCGGCCACGCTCATCGACGCCGTGTTCAAGGCCCTGGGCGAGCAGAGCGTGACCGTCGCCGGGACGCACGCCGTCGAACTGGTCATCCCGCGCGTCGCAGCCCAGATCAAGGAACTCAAACACCAGCGGGCCATCGTGGCCGAAGAAGTGGACGACTTCCCTCTTTCCGCGGTCTTGATGTCCACGCCGGGAGTCGGCATCAAGACCGCCGCCACCATACTCCTGACCATCGGGGACGCCGGCAGCTTCCGGACCTCCGGCCGCCTCGCCGCCTACGCCGGCATCGCCCCCGTCACCGGCGTTCCGGCACCTCTATCCGGGGAGAATTCCCTGCCCGCTCCGGGAACAAGCAGCTCAAGAACGCACTATTCAGATCCGCGTGGATCGCCTCCTGCCACGACCCGGCCTCCAAGGCCTACTACGCCCGCAAACGCACCTTAGGCAAGAAGCAGAACGCCGCCGTCATCTGCCTGGCACGGCGCCGTTGCGACGTCATCCACGCGATGCTCCGAAACGGGACACTCTACGAGGAATAAGCACCACAAACCGCTTGACGAAAAGCATAGGGACACCCCCCGTATTTTCAAAACCCACCGCACGGCAGAGCCACTAGGCCGCTTGGAAGTGGAACACACAGGCCGGGACGTTCGAACGTCTAGTCCGAAAATGAGGTGACGTCCGTTCGGTCGGCGCGCGTGGGGGTGCCCGTGTGGCGAGCGGGAACCACCGGTTTGTCTTTGGAATTGGGAGTCAGGCGGCAGG